>QHZQ01000677.1 GCA_003224725.1 Acidobacteriota bacterium
CAGGCGAGGGATTCAATGTTCGGAAAGGGATTCGTGAGAGATGAGAATTTTCGCTTGGCCGGAATGACCCTGGAGGAATTACGAAGCCTTTATCGAAGGCAGCTTGACGCTAAGCTTGATTTTTGGAGCAAGAGCGGACTCGAAAAGGAACACGGCGGTTTCATGTGCACCATGGATCACGATGGAACTGTCCTCAATACAGAAAAGAACGTCACTTATCAGGGAAGAGGGGTATGGGTCTACTCTTTCCTTTACAACCATTTCGGAAAAAACCCGCTGCACCTGGAGACTGCGCGTCAAACCAAGGACTTCCTTCTCAAATATGGGCGCCAAAAAGATTCAACCTGGCCGCAGCTGCTGGATCGAGAGGGGAGAATCACCAGTCCTTTCAAGGGACAGATTTACGACGGACTGTATGTTGCCCTTGGTTTACAAGAATACTCTCAAGCGATCGCAGACTCTGAATCTTGGGAAGTGGCGGTTCAGAGTATTCTCAAGTGCATCGAATTGTATAATCAGCCGAGTTACGGAATCGGATTCGGCGGCCCAGAACAATACCCGCCGGGATCTCGAAGTCAGGGTGTCGAAATGGTTATCGTCGACCTGTTAACGCGCATGCTAGCGCGGCATCCTGATCCGCGGTTGAAGTCAATTCAAGATCGCACGGTGGAGGTGTTGTTGCAGAGGTTTTTCAATCCCGAGTTTGAATTGAACAATGAGATCCTCAAGCACGACTACAGTTATTACACGGACAAGCATTGGCGGAACCACTTGGAACTCGGCTACAGCATCGCCAGCTTTTGGGGGCTTCTCTACGAAGCGGTTCGTCGAAATGACACAGGAATTTTCAAGACGACGGCCGAACGACTGCGGCGTCATCTAGAAGTCGCATGGGACGACGTTTATGGTGGTCTAGGAACATCGATGGAAGTCGAGAATGGCTGCATAGATTATCGGAAAGTTGCCTATGTGCATCAGGAAGCCATGATCGGAATTCTCTCTGTCATCGAGCATTTGAATGAAAACTGGGCGAGAGATTGGTACAGTCGAATCCATCGCTATGCTTTTGAGAAGTTTGCCATACGCGGGTTCCCTGGCTGGCATTCTTACATGGATCGTAAATGCACTCCGCAACAACATGTCACCAGGCGTGAGAACTTCCACTACCCGAGGTTTCTGATGCACGGCCTGCTCACCATAGACCGTTTGAGCAAACAAGTGGGTCGTGCTGAATCTGGGGCGGGCCTGTCCAGGACTCCTGTAGAGGGCCAGACTTAGAGCAAGCAACGAGGGAACGGCAAATGTTTAGCCAATGTCATGCCCGTCGGTTGTTTATCATGATCTTGAGCTGCCTTCTGATCCAATCAGGATTTGCAGCGCTTGGCATTGCGGATCTCCAACAGTCGATTCCCAAGCGCCCTGAACGACCTTACCTTCATTTCACTAGAGCAGAAGTCCCCGCCATGAGGGAACGCGTAACAACTGATCCCCGGGCGAAAGAGGTATATCAGAGGCTGCTTTGGGAGTGCAACCGCCTGTTGGATACGCCCGTCTCCCTCGATGTTCCCCCCAGATACAAAGGGATCAATCCGTACTTCGAGGGTCAAGATGCTTTTGGGAATTATCGGGACAAACTCTCCGAAAGTGCTTATAGCCTCGCCTTCATTTATCAGATGACTGGAAACGAGGCTTTCGCGAGGAAGTCGTATGAGTTTGCTGAGGCCTTGACAGCTCTGGATAGTTGGGTCGACACCTGGGACAAGTTTCGTTGGTTATACTGGATGGGCAAACCCTTTGGAGCTAAGTGGAACGAGCTCGAGGACAATGAAATGGTCTATTCCTATGAGCTAGGATCTGCCGCGATATCTCGCCAGCTGGCTGCAACCTACGATTGGATCTACCCCACACTCAATCAGTACCAACGCAAAAGACTGGCAAACGCGCTCTTGGAGAATGCGATTCTTCGGGTTCGTGGGAACTACGACTATCACTGGTGGGCCCATGCTTGGCGAACCAACTGGCTTCCCGTGTGCTTCAGTGGGGTGGGGTTGGCAGCCCTGGCGCTCTATCCCGAAGATCCTCAGCTATTGGACGTGGTGGAAGAGACCAGGCTGCGCATTAACCGCTACTTTGATGAATCGGTCGGGCTGGATGGAGGCTGCCAGGAGGGGGTCGGTTACTGGAGGTACGGAATGGAGAATGCAGTCTTGTTTGCTGCGACCCTCAAACACATCTCCGGAGACAAAGTGGACATGTTCGAGCATCCCAAGCTCAAGAACACCGTTCAGTTTCCCATGTATACCTTCACGCCCCCGCAGGGCTCAGTTCCTTTTGGCGACAGCAGGGAAGCGCTCCAGGGAAACTGGGAGCTTTATAACAAGCTGGCCGAGGAACCTCAGCTGATCCGGCTGCTCACCACGGAGAGTCGGACCTCTTCTCCATCATTTGGCCTGAAGCTAGTATAAAGCCGTCCTTGCCTGAGGCGTCGAAGCCGATGTCCTTTCATTTCCGCACAATCGATTGGGTGATCATGCGAGCGTCCTGGGAGAGTGTGGACTATCCTCTGCTGGCTGCCAAAGGAGGCGTGCTTGATGATCCCCACCATGGACATTTGGACGCGGGACAGTTTGCGATTAAGTACCGGGGAGAGTGGTTCACGAAGGAATTGGGATACATGTCGCCGTATGGTTTGGGGTATTGGGATTATAGAAGGCGGTTTAAAGATTATGTTCATGCCAATTCCCTGGGACACAACCTGGTATTTGTGAATGGCGAGCAGCAGGAGTATGGTCAGCAATATTTTGGAAAGGTCACAAGCTTTCGGACTTCTCAAAATCAAGACTACGCGATCATTGATGCTTCGAAGGCCTATCCTGGTAAGCAGCTAAAAGGGTGGCGGCGGCACATTATTTTCAATAAGCCGTCCTTCTTTGTCGTACTCGATGAGGTGAAGTCGGCGCCAGGGGCTGAGGTGGTAGCTCGAGTCCATCCCGGTGTTCCTTTTCGTTTGAAGGAAGATCGCGTGCTTCTTATCGGCCAAAATGGAATGATGTCAGTCCTACCGCTGCTTCCCAAGAGATTTACGCTTAAGGAGGATCGTCATCCCATCCTCGCGGAGCAGCGTGACGCGCAATTCTCTTGGATTCCCTATTGCGATCTGATTACAAAGGCGTCTGAAAGCAAGACATATATAGTGAATGTTTTTGCACCGATTGAAAATGAGCCTGAGGCAGAAGAGATTCTTCGCTCCAGCAGCCTGAGTTTCAAAAGCAGTGTCCTGCGTTGCATTACTATGTACAAAGGAAAACAATACTCATCCGACTTCGACATTTCAGGAGACTTCGGACGTGAGGAATAATGCTTCATGCACCAACTATCACCTTTCGACGACGAAGTTTTTGGCTGGACTTCTTAATAGGGAGATCAGATGAACGACACCGAGTTCTTTGACACGGTTTCCCGCAACGAGGTGACCTTCTGGCCCAGTGGCTAGTCGTGCTCCCGCAATTCAGGTTGAAGGACATTGGTCCGTCGAAGTTTGTCTTCTAGTTCTTTCATTGGCTCTAGCACGGAGCGGAACGTTGCAGGAAACAACTCAGCTGCCAAGGCGCGGCTGAACACCACAGGAGGAAACCACATGAGAGGTGGGCTTTGTCTAACTTTAGTTGTGATTACGTCGTGTATTTCTGCGCTGGCTCAGACGTCGCCAGATCGGCCGCTGGACGGACCGACTCACATTCCTTCGAACGATACCAATCGCATTCTATGGGGTGATGAGACTTCGGGAAGAGTACACGACTCCCGGTTTGCCGGCAGTCAAAAGATCATGTGGCAAATCTGGGGCATGGGACCTGGAGAGGTGTTTCGCCACTCGGATCGGTTTACGACTCAGTTCAAGGTGGACGGTATTTATTACGTTCTGAGTGGAACATTGGTCTTGAACAATCCAGCGACGGGAGAAGTCCACTACGTCAAACCGGGTGAATTGGCGTTCCTCACTCGTAACAGCTGGAATCACGGCTTTAATTACGGTCTTGAACCACTGCGGGTCTTGGAATATCTGCCTCGGCTCCCTCCAGTGACAGGGCAGAGTCAATATCTGGGTGAGGGAAAACTATCCGAACCCAAGTACGTACAAGATCAATGGCTAGGTCGCTGGCCTGCCGCTCTGGACGAGGCCAGGCGCAGCGCCGCCCTGAAAGTGGTTCGCGAGTCTGACATCTTGTGGCGGCTGGAAGGAGAAAAACAGCCGGTCTTGGTAGGCATTATGGCAAGCACCGACCTGATCACCTTTGGCAAGATTGTCTTGCAGCCTAAGCAGGAAACGGAGGTACGAATTCATGGAGGCGACGCGGGTCTTTACCTTCAGGAAGGCGAACTGCACGTACGGCTTCCCGGGCAGAAACTCGATAGCCGAGGGCAGACTCGCTGGTTCGACGTCAAGGCGGGTGATGGAGTCTAT
>QHZQ01000679.1:0-2291 GCA_003224725.1 Acidobacteriota bacterium
AATTGAAACTGAGTTTCGGGGTTACGCGCCACGCGTCTTGCCAGTACCAGGCAATCCGCGTGTTCCGTTCGGCCGGAAACTGGCTGAAATTAGCTCGGTCATATTCAGAGGGAGAGCCCAACAAAAATGATGCCATGCCCAACCCACTGCCAGGAACACCTGCACTGGCAGTGATCAGCTGGTCAAACACAAAGTTGCCGCGAGAGCTTTCGTTCAAGGTCAGGAAGTCGAAGCGCTGGCGGCGAATATCAAATCCCCAGCGTAGTTCGTGGTCACCATTGATCTTCGTCCAATTGTTGGCGCCCTGGATCACGGTGTTGAACTGAATTCTGGGAATTCCCACTCCGGTCGGAATTCCCATGAACCAGTTATTAACAGGACCGCTGACAGTGATGCCGGCCAGGCCCTGGGTGAGAGGGTCACCCGAGTTAATGCCTTTAATCCCTACCTCGTCATTGGTGTTGTGCCCCACATCAAATTGAAGCCCCCTGAGTCCAAACCGAGTCAGTCCAATTCGCCCTTCCGTCAGCAGGGTTGGGCCAAAGGTGTGAGTATAATTGATCACCCCATGGTGATTTCGATACTCCCCGGTTTGTGGGCTGAGTCCGGAGACTGCGGGCCCGCCCGCAAGCCCAAAAATCGCTGGGTTGTTGAGCAGAGCAGTGAAGTAGGTGTAGCGTACGAAAGCTTTGTCCTTGTCACTGATGTTCACGTCATAGCGGACATCAAATTGATCTTGGTTATACGAGCTTGATCCCGAGCTGGCGAAATTATTGTTGGTTTTACTCTGGTCAATAAATCTGTTAGCCAATTCTCCGTTGAGCAGGTCCAGCAGCTTGACCGACACCGGATTAAATCGGTCCGGACAGATGACATTCAGCTTCCCATTACACGAAAACTGGGTTCGTCCGGTCCCATCCGGATTTCCCGTGAGGGGATCAAAGATAGGATGAGTCGCCGCTATGGAGCTAAAGTCGCCCCGCTGAAAGTCCAGGAGCGGAACGGTAGCCAATTGTGAAGAACCTTCTCTTGTCCGATTGAACTGGTAATCCCCAAAAAAGAACATCTTGTTTTTCTTGATTGGCCCTCCAACGCTACCTCCGCCTTGATTCCAACGAAATGGAGCCGTTCCAATCCCTTTTCCTTGCGGCCCAGTTCCTGCAACCTTTTCAGAGAAAGGGTTAGCTGCGAAAAATTTATTGTTACGATTGAACCAAAACAAGCTGCCATGTAGCGCGTTGGTGCCGGACTTCGTAACGTATTGAGCCGCGAGCCCAGAGACTTGACCAAGCTCAGCGTCGTAGTTGCTGGTCGTCACCTTCACTTCTTGAACAGAATCCTGATTCGGAGTAACGATCTGCATGCCCGAGGAGCCGAATTCCACGTCCGTAATACCGTCAATTTGATACTCATTCGACCCCCAGAATTGACCGTTGGCCACCACAGTGGCTCCCAGGCTGGGGTTTTCACCAGCAGGCTGTTGAAAAATAAATGCTGATGTTCCAGGCGCCAGTAAATGCAGTTGGCTTATATTCCGGCCCACGGTGGGCAGGCTTTCGATCGTTTGTTCCGGCAGAACAACATTCACGTCCGCCTTTTCGGTTTGCAACATGGGCGGGGCAGCGTTCACGGTGACCTCTTGCGTGACTTCTCCCAGTTCCAACTGCGCATCAATGTTGATCTTTGAATCCACTCTCAAAACGATGTTTTCTTGAACAAAGCGTTTGAAGCCCTTGGCCTCGACTGCAACTGAGTACGTGCCTGGGAGGAGGTTGGTGATGAGGTATAGACCCGTGTAGTCAGTGTTCCTCGTCGTTTCAATACCAGTGAGCACATTAATGGCTACCACGGTTGCATTGGGTACCGGAGCACCCGATGGGTCATAAACATGGCCTGTGATACTCCCGGTTACAGCTTGCCCATAGGCTGGCAGGACTAGACTGGCCGCAATAGTTATCAGAAAGACCGTGCAAATACAGACGCGCTTAAGCATAAATTTATCTCCTAGATCAAAAAAGCTGTCACTCGTTCTGCGAAAGAGGCACAACTCTTCCTCCTCGAAAAACTTAGTCATGGCTCATCGCCTTCTCGCATGGACCCATTCCTCGATACCTACGGGAGAAGGAACCTATGCAAGACCCAAAGGGCGAAGATGGGTCCACTAACTGGAAAAATTTGTATTAATGCTATTGAAATGTCTCGATTTGTGTCAAGGTGAAAGTGAACAATTTCAAAATCCCTAAACTAACTCTACACCAGAAAGTTTATTACCCCGCGCTTCAGCGCGGGGT
>QHZQ01000679.1:2344-5803 GCA_003224725.1 Acidobacteriota bacterium
TGCTTCATCCGTGCCGAGGCCCCAGATGACAACGAAACGTCTATCTCGGACATTCATTGGCAACCTTAGATTTGGCCTTGCGGCCAACGACAGGCAGGGATGCCTGTCACCACAGCAGTGGGACCACCCTTCCCGAAAGGTCCAAACTCCACACCCCATGCTGAAGCGTGGGAAGTAAGAAGGAAGTTCACGCACTAATCTGCGCTGTCTACTGAGGACGTATGATTTGAGGGCTGGCTACAGAATAGGTACAACAGACTTCGGTCTGTTTTTGCTATCGCTTCTTATTGGGTGGGCTCCGAATCTAATTCTTGTTTCGTCACCTCAAGAGGCCTAAAGGGAGCGGCTTCCCGTCGCCGTGACTTCTCTGTCCGCAAACGCTGGAACTCGGCGAGTTCTTTCTGCTGTCCCGGCGTGTTAGCCAACGCTTTGTAAGCGAGGGAGAGTTGGTAGTGGGAGACTTCGTTCTCCGGATTTAAAGAGATCGCCTTCTCGAGATGGGGAAAAGCTTTCTCGGGTTGCTTTAATGCAATCAGCACCCGGCCCAGACCTATGCGAGCTTCTTCAAAATCCGGGTATTCTTCTACGGCAATTCTGAAATAATTCTGGGCGTTGTCGAGCTGCCCTATCTTGCGATGGATCTCTCCAGCTTCGTAAGCTGCGGCGGCATTGGTGGGATCGAACTGCAGTTCTTGCGCAAACTCCTTTAGGGCCTCATCTTGGGATCTTGCGCCCTGCGGGCGTGCAAGTAGGACCCGTCCGAGTCGAAAATGAATGCCCGGCCGACCAGGGTCCATTGCCAATACTTTCCGATATTCCCCGATAGCCAGGTCATAATGCCCCTGGCTTTCGTGCGCCTCGCCTGCGGCTTGATGCATCCAAACCGAGTCGGGTGCGACTTGGGAAAGCTTTCGCATCGACATGTAGGCAAAGTCGCCATACAAACGTCCCGCGTGATAAAGCACCTCCGGATCTTCCGGATAAAGGCGACTCAACTCCAGCGCCACTTCTGCGGCCTGGTGATGGTGCTGTAATCCCACATAACTTCGTTGCAGCTGCAGACCAATGGAGCGTCTCACGTCTGCATCGGGTGGACGCTGGAATCCTTTTTCCAGTCCAGGCAGCGCTTCAGCATAGTGACCGAGCTCCGAGTGACACATCGCCAGGAGAATGTCGACATTGGACAAACCGGGCTTAAGCTTCAGAGCCTGACGAAAGACTGGAACAGCTTCAGCAAATCTGCCCTGCTGGTAATAAATCAAGCCGAGCTTCGCCTGCACTTCAGCCGTCTTTGAGTCCAGGCGGGAGAGCTTTTCATAAGCCTTCGCGGCGTCTGCCAGACGTTTCTCAGCCAGAGCCTTTTCTCCTTCCTGAAAGTAACGCTCGCGAAGAGCAGTCTCCTGAGGCTCAGCATAAGTGGGCCATCCGAGCCACAAAAGACTCAGGCAGCACAGCGTCAAGATTTGTTTTTCAAAGCTCATCATCGTTTCACTTCTAATCGTTCGGTTGCGGCGCCAAATGGAATGATGGAATGTTGGAATGCTGGATTCCATTATTCCATCATTCCACATCCCCCATTAAAGCTACCCTTGAATTACTTTGGCCCTAATTTTCCTTTGCTCAGGGCAGTTCTGTAGCTTCAACGGTTTGAACTGTGATCGGTGTCTGCTGCACCTGTCGGTAAATGCTGGCAATGGACGAGGAGGCTTCTCGGAGCTTCTTGAATAGTGCCATCTCTGCTGCTCCTTCCTGATTGCGTCCCAGCTTGCGGTAGGCTTCGGCCAGACGATAATGGGCCACTTCGTTTTCCGGATCGATTCGCACAGCTTGCTGCAGGAAAGTCAAGGCCTTGGCTGGCTGCCCCTGGGATATCCACACTTTGCCAAGAGCAATCTGAGCGTCCACAAAACTGGATTGAAGTTCCAGGGCACGAGTGAAATGCTTCAAGGCTTCTTCGGGACGGGAGCCCAGCCAGTAAATTTCCCCGAGCTGATATTCTGAGTGAGCCGCGCCCGGATTGACCGCCAGCTCCAACTCGAACTCCCCTTGGGCCTGCAGGCGTGACGCCTCATCCCGAGAACTGTGGAGGATGGCCACACCCAAAGCGTGATGAATGCCAGAAAGTTTGGGGTCGATCTCTATCTGCAGTGACCTGATGCAGGCGAGCAGAGTTCGGAGCAGACTTAACCAGATCTGAAAGCGCTTTGGCTCCGAGGTCGGAGTGGATTCGATAAGCGATATAAAGAATTTCAGGGTTTGAGGGATAGGCTTGCTGAAGGCTACGCAGGACATCGAGCGTTTGGTTGAAATCTCGCCTGGCATGATAAACCTCGATGAGTTGCAGCCCAATCTGCTGATGCAACGCTTCTTCGTGAGTATTTTTAAATGCCTTTTCTAAGCGAGGAAGTGCCTCTTGGATCTGTCCACTCTTGGCCTCGCAGATTCCTAAGAAGCCTTCCGCATTCGACAGTGAGGGCTTGAGTTTGAGGGCCTCCCGAAATGACTGGGCGGCTTCAGAATACTTTCCCTGTGAGTAATAGACCACTCCCAAGTTGGCGTGAGCTTCCGCCAGCTTTGGGTTTAAATGAAGAATATTGAGGAACTCTTTAGCTGCCTCTTCATAGCGGTTCTGCCGCAGGGCATCCTGTCCCCGCTGGTAATGTCCCTGGATCCGGACCTGCAGATCGTCTTGTGCGACCAGATGAGAACTGGCAAATAAGCAGACTAGTAGTAGCGAGCAACCTCGGACGGCCGAGAGTTGCGTCTCCGTTGCAGACTGACCCCTCACCCGGCCTTCCGCCACCCTCTCCCCGGGGGAGAGGGGCTGGGGGTGAGGGGTCAGCACGTTAACAAACTTGACCGAAGTTTGAACTTCTTCGCCACCAAGTGAGGCTAAAGTTGACGCTTTTGTAATAAGACACCGCATCCTGAAGAGCCACGGGCCCAAGGTCTCGAAGATCAAAAGTCGATGCTTGAATGAAGTTCCTGACGTATCCGTATCCTGGCCCTTGCTCCGCTCGGTTTTGGCTTTGGGCAAGAGCAACAAGTGCGAGCAAGACCACGATTTTCAATCCACGTGCGTGGTCGGTCCGAGCCGCCGCCTCGTTGTAAATAGACCAGATTCTCCCTCCCCCGTCTGGGGTTGTCAACCTCAATTGCCGCAATGGCGCTTCAATTTGGAATCGACGGTTCCGGCAACCTCCATAGTCTGAGCAAGCACGACGAAAATTCCGATTTTTGACTGCAGGACAGAGTTTAGGTAATCTTTGTTTCTAGGCTGGTTTGATTCTAGCTTCCGACAAGAATTTCCTTACAATCACGCAGGAGTTGCCCATGTCACCGGAGGTGGCGCCGCGAAGCATGAAAATGAGTGATTCCCCCTTATTAAAGGGGGCAAAGGCCTTAGGCCTTGGGGGTTGTCTTGTTGGCATCTGGCCGCGCTGGCTCACGGGACAACCC
>QHZQ01000680.1 GCA_003224725.1 Acidobacteriota bacterium
CATCAGAAGAGACCATACGGCCACTGTCATATCGGACGGGGAAGAGATGGATAAGGGACTTTCAGTCAATGGGGTTGTCATCACGCTGGTCACCCCGATCACGAAGTTCATGGCCCATCTGCCCTTGGCTTTTCATAAGAGCCCGCCCCAGTCGGCCCTGGTAATCTGCTTTGGCATGGGAACCACCTATCGCTCGCTGATGAGCTGGGATATCCAAGCCACGGCCGTGGAACTGGTCCCAAGTGTGAAAGAGGCCTTCAGCTACTACTTTGACGATGCCAACGCGATTTTGAAAAATCCTAAAGGCCGGATCGTGGTCGATGACGGTAGAAGATTTCTCAGACGCACCACCGAAAGCTTTGATGTCATTACAGTCGACCCGCCTCCTCCGGCTGAAGCGGCCGGCTCGAGTCTTTTGTACTCCGAGGAATTTTACAGGCTGGCAAAGGAACGATTGAAGCCAAACGGGATCTTGCAGCAATGGTTTGCGATTGGGGAAGAAAAAATCCTGCAAGCAGTAGCCAGGTCACTTGCGAACTCTTTCCCTTATGTCAGAGTTTATCCTTCGATAGCGGGATGGGGATATCACTTCCTGGCTTCCACGTCTCCCATTGAAGCCCAGCCGGTTGAAGAACTGATGGAGCGCTTGCCTGATCGGGCCCGCAACGATCTATTGGAATGGAGTGCCAGCAAGGACCTGAGGGAATACCTCGATCCTGTCCTGTCGAAGGAAATTCCGATCCAGCGATTGCTCACTCCAGACCCTCGAATCAGGATCACGGACGACCGGCCATTCAACGAGTATTTCTGGCTCCGTCGGGGTCAGTTCTCTGGAGTGCGCTGGCTTGACAGCGCTTTGGTGGCCTTTGGCTTGACGCAACCAAAGGCCCGATTCGGAGGTAGCCCTTAACTCTCACCGGCAGCCGTCGGTGGCGTCAAGCCGCCACCGGAGAAAGCAGTGTCGAGCCACTGCACTCCAAGAGGTGGCGATTTTGAGGGGGGAGCTTCTGCCGGGACTTTGTGGATATGCCATCCCAAAATACAGCTGGTGCATCCTAGGATATTACCTACCACTCCGGAAGGGGTTTTCTTAATTTAAGTTAAACTTTAAATACATCTTGTAAGCATCTGTTTGTTATTTAGTTATAGTATTCATAAAGCCTTGCAGCTCTTGAATTACAACGACCGAAAAGGAAAATCGAGATGAGTACGGACCGTGTGATAACACGACGCGAGTTTGTGAAACGATTCAGGGCGGCAGCCATTGCAACGGGGCTGGTCTCGTCGAGTGGGGATGCCGGAAGTTATGCCCGAATCCCGGACGCTAACGAACGGGTGACCCTCGGGCTGATCGGCTGTGGGGGGCGGGGGCAGGATGTGATGCGTCACTTCATACAGCAAGGGGCAGTCGTTGGCGCCGTCTGTGACCCAGATGAGAGCCGGATGCACCAAGCCAAGAAGGAGGCGGGGGATCACGCCGAGTTGGTAAAGGACTTCCGTCGGCTGTTGGAGCGCCAGGATATTGACGCAGTCATCGTCGCAACACCCGACCAATGGCATGCGCTCCCGACCATTCTGGCCTGCCAGGCGGGCAAAGATGTCTATGTGGAAAAGCCTTTGGCGTACACGGTCAGCGAAGGACGGGCCATGGTAGAGGCAGCGCGACGCACCGGACGCATCGTGCAGATTGGCACGCAGCAGCGGAGCGGCGAACACTATCATCGAGCCGTGGCCATGATTCAACGGGGTGATCTGGGGAAGATTTCTCGCGCCCGCATTTGGAACGTGTGGAATAACACGTTCGGCGAAGGCGGCGGGCGCTGGGGGGCCATCGGGAACCCGACGGATTGTGATCCTCCCGCAGGAGTGGACTATGACTTATGGCTCGGGCCGGCGCCAAAGCGTCCTTTCAACCCCA
>QHZQ01000681.1 GCA_003224725.1 Acidobacteriota bacterium
TGCCACAACAACAAGCTCTTTAAAACACTAGCTTCAAAGACTGATTTGGCACCTTTGTCATGCATCACTTTGAGGCAGGATTGCTTGAGTTTTCGATAGATAGACTGCATCTGTCGCTGCGTGGGTCTATACTCGCTTCGTACGAGCGCATTATTCAGTTCACGGAAAATCCCTCGCACAGTGCCATCATGAATGTAGATATCCGTTCCATTCAAATCGCTCAGGGATTTTTGAACCCTCCGTTTCACTGATTCAAAAACAAACCAAATTTGATCATTGTTTTGCACCATCGCCCACGCCACCGCAAGGCCAAGCTCAAAAGGCATGTTGAATCGAGGTGTGGCGGGAGCCTTACGGTCGAGTTGGACTCGCGACAAATCATGGAATGAATAGCCACAGGTTTGAATCAATCCAAAAATACGATCCAAGCGCCTCTTGCTCCCAGGGATTTCCAGAGTTGCTTTCGGGAATAACCCGAAAGCCGACAAGCCAGAGATATAGGCCAGATAAAGATTTTGAAACTGATTGTCGTACGGGATGTTTAGAAAAGCGTTGTAGGGATCAAGCCTCGGCTGCTTCGGCTTTTTCAGACCCATCTAGGAAGCTTTCTTCGCAGCAACTTTTCTTACGAGAGATCTCTTGGAGGCCTTTTTGGGTGAATGCTTACGAACAGCTACGGATTTGCCAACAAGCCGCTTGGCAAAGGCAATAAGTTCAGCCGCACGTGTTTGCGTCACGCCGGCTCTCTTCGCGATCTCCTCTATAGGCAAAAATGGGGTTGTTATTTCAACACGCATAAGGTTAATTTCCGAACGTAGTATAACACACGAATCACTACTGTTAATACAACACCGTGAGTTCTTGGTTTTGTCGGAGTGCTAAGAACAATATCTGCGTGCGTTCCGCGTGAATTTGCGTGCTAAAGATTTTCCCTGTGCGCCTCCGTGTCTCTGCGGTTCATTTTTTGGCTGCGGCACTGTAGCACCTAGCACCTAACACAGACCGAAGATTGAGGATGGAGGATGGAGGATGGAGGATGGAGGATTGCGACGTGATGCCGTATTTGCCACCTTCGATCTTCGATCCTCTATCCTCGACCTCCCCCTCTTCCCATTACTGTGGCACCTGGCAATCCTCTACCCTCGACCTACCAGCCCAGTCGCACGGGTTGGGTGAAAGCGCCGTTGGCAGCCACGTCCCAAACGGCAAAACGAGCCCAACGGGCCCCAGGCAACTTTTCCTTCATTTGAAAGCGCTGGCGGCCAAACTGGCCGGTTTCGATAGTTTGAACGATTTTGCGGTGCGTGGTTGCACCGTCGCCCCAAATCAGTTCGTAGAAACTTATCGGGAAAGTCCATTCCACCTCCGCCTCAACCAGCACTTCATCTTCCGCAGGAAGCTTTGCCATTCCTCCACTGGTGACACCGTTCAGCTTGAAATCGCGAATCAGGATCTCGCCGGTCGTCACGAAGTAGTCACCACTCTTCAGCGCCTCGATGACAGCCGACCAATCCGGAAACACGGGGGTGCGATCCAATCTCAGGTAATTGACATTCATGTGGCCGTAGAGCTCATGAGTGTGGTCCATCTTGAAGACATCCACCTCGCCCACTAGAAATTTGCGCAGGCCCCAGTTGTTCATATCATCCAACAAGTTCAAAGCCCTTTCACCCAGCCGCGGAGAGGAATAATCGCTGGGCATGGCTTTGAATCCGGCGCCCAGCCAGGATGGGTCACGAAAATAAAAGGCCTCTCTAGTTTTGTCGGGGTAGCCGGTGGAGCCTTTGGTGCGAGGGTGGGCCTGCCAGGCCAATCCCCCTTCGCGCTCAATCAAATTAAACATATCCGCGGCGCTGCCCGTGCGATAGGCTTTGCCGAGACCCATCTCTTCCTCAAAGGGTTCACCCGGCCGGCGCTGCATGAACCAGAAGATGGGTCGTGGCAGCAGCAAGCTCCAATGGCCTTCATAATGAATATTGGCCTCTTCGCCAGGCAGCAGGAGAAAATCGTCTTGGGAGAGCCTTTGAGTCTCCTGGAAATATTCCTTCAACTCGTCGAGCCATGCCCATCCGTGTGAAAGTCCATAATGTGGGCGATATTGATTCCCATTTTTCTGAACATGTCCGCAAATTCAGGCGTGTAGGCGGAGTGGTCGCGACGGCGCGACTCCATCGTGACGGAAAGATGATAGTGAGAGGTAAACGTTTTGCGGCCGGGTAAGGGAACGAAGCGATCGTCGTGGGTATAGGACGAAACGCGATCGAAGGTCTGCCGGGCCCCTGCGGTACCAACATACCAGAACAGTGTGAGGTGTTGTGGCTTGCCCGGGGGTGCATTAACCAGCGGAGCCCACTTCGCCTGCTCGACCCGAGCGGTTTGACGAATACCAAGCGAGAAGAGGTCGCCTGACTCAGGCTGCGGGTTGATGTGGTAGAGGCGGTACCAGACATTGGCATAGTTGATGGTTTCGTCGCGAGCAAAGAAATACTGATGAGGCGGCGGAAAAAGGGCCAGGCTACCGGGAGGTCCCTCGGCCACAAGCGTGCGGCGATGCACCTGCAACGGCACAAGGTCTAAATCGATGTCGCTGGTCAGGACGTGCTGGTGGAATTGCCCGTCAGGGCCCAGCCATTCCAGGCGGTTCAACTGGTTCAGGGAACAGCGAGTCAGCCAGGCATCATAATAGTAGGCAACCTCTGGTTCCTGTGTGCTCACCACCGCTTCCTGCTTCACCAGGTTACTGTCTGCAAAGAGAGTGAACCTTAAGTCACCATGAAATAATCCCAGCCACAAACCGGGTAGCACTACACTCAGGCGCCTGCCTTCAGTCGCTACCCGGCAGCCTTCTATCACCAGTTTGCTGAAATATTCGCTGATCTCGTGGGGCCGGCTGGCAGGGCTATCGAAAAAATTGTCCCAGCCTCCGCTGCGTTTGCCCGTGGTGACGCGGTAGGACGGGGCCGCATCTTTCAAAATAATTTTGCGACCTGCAGCAGAGGAAGCTGCGTGCGAAAGTTCGGCAATTAGCTTTTCGGGGTCAACCAGGTTAAGAGATAAACGGAGTGAAATTCCATTCTCACCGTACCAATTTATTATCAGCACGTCTCTTTCGCGCGTGACGCGAAAGTCAGCGGACTCGCGGTAGGCGGAGAAATCAACGGAGATCGGGAGGGCGAGGCTCCCGCCGCGCCGCATCGGGAGGGCGAGGCTCCCGCCAAGCCTCATCGGGAGGGCGAGGCTCCCGCCAAGCCTCATGGGGCAACGATTTGCTAAGGCGATGGCTCGCCAGGAGACTCGCCCTCCCAATTCTTTCACCGCTCCGCTGGCCTGATGGGAGAGCGACAACCACAGCAACGAAAACAAAAGAAGATACAGCATGACGATACGGGGTGGACTGTCAGCGGTGAGGTGGTGGAACGGCAGAGGCAAACTTCATTTCTTTGGCCGATCGAGAGTTCCTGATTTCTGAAATCGATCAAAGAATTCTATCTGGAGCTCCATGGTTTTTGTATCGGCCTTGACCGTGCGAATGGCCTGTGCCAGATTGTCAATGCGCTCCTCGGTAATGAACTGGCCGAGCTCACGAGTCGCTTTGCCGCCCTCGCCGGCATAGTGATTGGGGAAGCTGGCATACCACCAGATGGCCGTATAGAGGTCAGGCAGCGACAGCCGCTTTTGGTCTTCTCCAGATTCCTGGGTGGCCCGATCCATCTGAACCAGGTCGGGACGCAAGTAGAGAAGGGCGGCGGTTTCGCTCTCGCCGGCATGGGCGTCCCCAGCCGGGTCTGATTTGCGCAGCCGGGTGACTTTCTGATTGAACGACTCGTCATGTTTGGGATCGTAG
>QHZQ01000686.1 GCA_003224725.1 Acidobacteriota bacterium
GTATTGTCGATGCGCTTCCAGTGGGGACTGACATCATTATGCTTTCGCCCAGCGGTATGGGGCCTAATGCGACTCGAACTCATCTGTTGCCTGGAATGCTGCAGGCGGTATTGTCCGAGCAAAGTGTCGAAAGGAATGCGACAAGGGCGGTCGGTAACTCTCTGTGGCGTCTACGCGCGGTGCTTCCAGCGGATTTTCGGGCCTGGGTCGCTTGTGTGCTGCCTGATCGCATAACACTTGAGATTACCTCTCGCCTAGAGACGCGGCGCGTCAAGTGGACAGAGACTTGCGCGTTCATGATTCCAAGCGGTATTTGTGGATACATTCGCCTTAACTTAATGGGTCGGGAGCGAGACGGGATCGTGAGTCCTGAAAAGGCTGGTATGTTATTAGAGCAAATTGTGTCGGGCCTTCGAACGTTCCGCGATCCTGATGGTGAGCCGACCATCAAAAAAATTGAGTTTGTCTCAAACTCTCTGGGTTGCGAAACGCTCCTTCACCCATTTCCAGACCTTATCGTGCATTGGAGCGAGCGCTTGCCGCTGCACTTAGCAGGGGTGAGTTCACCGCGATTCGGAGAGGTTCCGTCCCCTGGGTGGGGTAGTGGGCGAACCGGTGAACACTGCGACGGTGCATGGGCCCTTATTGTACCCGGTTCCTCAAGGCTTAAGACGCCAACCAAGCCCCCACACATCGTGGACATTGCACCCACCATTTGTTCCGCCCTCGGAGTTGATACGGACGGCCTCGCGGGTCAATCGTTGCTTGAGCCGAGTGCCGCAATCCAATAAATCGAGAGATGTTAGTGCTTGGTGCAGAGTTCCAACACAACTGAAGACCCAGTAGAGAATTGTGATAAACGGTACGTTTACAGAAGAATCATCCACTATGCGACGTCTCGTGACGCACAAAAAAATACGAGACATGGTCTCTTGAATTAGACAGATGCCTGAAGGACCGGTCTGTATCCAAGAAGTTCACGCGGTCAATGAAGGGTCTAGGGCACTAGAACCTAAGCTAGAGCCTCGGTCTACTCTTAGACATGTGCTCTTAGTTGGCGGCCTCGCGCTCTTCGCCATCCTCGTTTGGAAAAGCAGCCCGGACTTGATCGGAGGTCTTCTCTTGAAGGTAGGATGGGCCCTACCCTTAGTCTTCTTACCGCATGCCCTGGTGACCACCTTCGAAGCGTCTGGATGGTGGTTCGCTTTTCCTCAGAATGGGTGTCCGATTAAATTAATCGAAATCCTGCGGTTCAGTGTCGCGGCCAAGGCAATTCAGCATGTGACTCCGTCAATCTCGCAAGCGGGAGAGTTGCTAAAGATTCAGCTTCTTCGCCTTGCTGGTATGAGCGCGGATGTCAGCATCGCATCCGTTGTCGCCGCTAAAACAACTATTACCTTGGCCGAACTTCTATTCATAAGTATAGGGTTGGTGGGGGTCCTTAGCTACGTCACTGTTGAACCACTCCTGGTGCTGTCACTGAGCATCGGAATTCTCGTGATGTGCCTCGCTGCTGCTGGCCTATTGGTGTGGCAGCGAATGGGTCTTTTCCGTCCTCTTGTCCGGCTAAGTAGGCGTCTTAGTCTGTTGACGACATTCCTAGATCGGCACGAACAGTCCCTGTCATCCACCGACCGGATGCTAAGGGAGTATCTAGACGAACGAAAACGTTTCTGCTTGTCGTGGCTTGGATATTTCTTGGGCTGGGTCGCCGGAGCACTAGAAGCTTGGCTATTCCTGAGCATTCTCGGTCTACCAAATAACCCACTGTCCGCACTTCTTGTTCAGGCCTGGTTGGTCCTTGTTACCCGACTCACAGCCTTTGTGCCGGCAAATTTGGGAACGCATGAGGCTGGCACGGTCATGATCTTTTCCTTACTGGGACTTACCGCGGACAGCGCAATGGCGTTTGCCTTACTTCGACGCGTACGGCAGATTGTTTGGATTACTTTAGGTCTGGGCATCTTAGCCAAAGTTCCTCGTGCACAATATTTGCGTCCCTCTAGCTAATTCTTAAAGCCTGGTTTTTTGAAACTTTCCACGCTATGGGTATGAACCCATCGCTCGATCGACTAGCTCGTGAGCAGCCAATCGCTTGGGGAATCCTCGGGACTGGTAATGTTGCGCAACTTTTCGCATCAGACCTGGCCCGGGTGCCCGATGCCAGGTTCCTCGCGATCGGGTCACGCAGCAAGGAGCGAGCCCGCATCTTTGGCCAGAAGTTTAGTGTTCCAAATCAGCATGGCAGCTACAGGGAGCTGGCAAACGATCCGCGAGTGCAGGCCGTTTACATTGCCACCCCGGCCTCGGCTCATAAAGAGAATATACTGCTATGCCTAAATTCTGGAAAGGCGAGAAGCAGAGGAGGTCATCACTTTGGCTCGCCAAAGAAAGGTATTTCTGATGGAGGCCATGTGGACTCGCTTTGTGCCATCAATGGTCAAAGTCCGTGAGCTTTTGGCGACTGGAGCAATCGGGAAGGTAACTCACTTCATTGCCGACCTCGGAACCCGGGCGCCCTTCGATCCTGAAGGGCGAGTATTTAATGCTGGCTTGGGAGGGGGAGCTTTGCTCCAGAAAGGAATTTACCTGTTGTCGCTGGCTTCCATGATTTTGGGTAATCCAAACGTAGTAAGGAGCTTGACGATCATGGGTGAGACGGGGGTAGATGAGCACGCCGGTATTATGCTCGGATACCCGAGCGGTCAATTGGCTTCACTGACTTGCTCGGCGCGTGTCCACACCCAGAGAGAAGCCACTATTGTGGGAACCTGCGGGCAAATTAGAATTCATGAGCCGATTATTTGCCCTGGAAGCCTTACCTTACGCTGCTATCCAGATCAGGGTCGGCATCACGAACCTACGGGAGAGACGCGTTACGCTCAGGTCGGGCGGGCACTCGTTCAACATAGCAAAAAAAGCCGCCTTATCCGACAGTTTCGTGAGCGG
>QHZQ01000687.1 GCA_003224725.1 Acidobacteriota bacterium
GACCGAGTGCCAAAGCCTCTTCCAGACCCCATTGGGGCAACAGGCCGGCATGCACCAGCAGATGCCCGCCCTCGTGATGGGCCAAGGGACGGTGGCGTAACCATTCCAGCAGGTCTTCTCTGTCCTCAGCCTGCAACACAGGGCCCAGAGTGTCCCTTTCCCTTGGAGGAGCCACTCCAAAAGCACATGCCAGCAAGTGAAGGTCGTGATTTCCCAGTACTACTATCACCTGCCGCTCCCTCTCTCTGACCCACCGTAGAACTTCTAACGAGCGAGGGCCTCGATTGACCAAGTCCCCCACAAGCCAGAGTCTGTCTTGCCTGGGAGTGAACTGAATTCGAGCCAGAAGGTTTTGGAAAGTCTGAAAACAACCATGGATGTCGCCGATTACGTAAGTTGCCATAGGTAGTAAGGGAACCCAGCACACTTCCAAATTCTGTACGAAAACGTCATCGTGCTCTTGCTCTTGCTCGTGCTCTTACTCGATTCATTGCTGCAGAGGCAAGCAAGAGTAAGAGCAGGAGCACGAAAGACCTTACCGGTCCTCCTGGGCCTTGCGTATGTCTGTGCCGACATCGCGCAGAAGTGTTGCGTTGGTGACCCGCACGGGTCATGAAACCTTGAAGAGGCTTCACGCGCGGTGGTTCTCCTCGGTTTACTTATCTCCTGCCTCTAACGAGACGGAGATCATTTCCTCGTCATTACGAACGAAGATGTGACGATTAGCATAAGCCGGGTGTGCCCAAGTGACTGGCCGCAATCCCTGCACTCCTTGAGTGGGACGCAGCAGCCGCGCACGGCTGATCTCGTGGTAACCTTGCGGACTGAGTTCCGCCAGAATCAATTCACCGTGTTCGTTGAACAGAAAGGTGTGGCCGCCAGTGGGCGTGAGTTGGGCACTCGACCAGCGTTCTTTGCCAGTCGCTTCCAGTGTCTCCCAGACTCGCTTGCCGGTGGCGATCTCCAAACAGCGCAATTCTCCATAGCTGTCCACCGCATAGAAGTGATTTCCCTTGAAATAAGGCGTGCTCATAAGGCAGTGGACGATGGTGGTCTCGAGCTCACTCGTCGGAGGTTCCTTCCATAGGATGCTCGCCTTCGGTTGTTTCGAATCCAGTTTCAGCATCATGGCCCCGTCGTAGAAGGAGGAGATAAAGAGAAGATCGTGATAGTGCACGGGAGTGGCAACACTCAAGTCGGACCTGCAGCGGTAAGGGATGCTCCAATAAATCTTTCCTGTTCTTGGATCCAGCGAATGGACCGCCTGGGCAGACCAGAAGACAAGCTGCCGGGTGCCACCGGCCTCGATGACGATGGGCGTACTATAGCCTGGCCGGTCCATCAGGGTCTTCCAGACCTCCTGTCCCGAGTATTTATTGAAAGCCACCAGGCAGGCATTGGGCCGGCCCCCCACATTGGCAATGAGCAGGTCGCCTTCTACCAGGGGTGCTCCGGCCATCCCCCAAACTGGAACCTCGGTACCGTAATCGGCTACATAATCTTTTTTCCAGACCAGACTTCCATCGGCCGCTTTCAAACAAAAGAGATGGCCCATCGTGCCGAGCGTGTATACCTTCTCACCATCCACGGTGGGCGATGCTCGGGGCCCACTGTCGTAATCGACGCCTCGATAGACAGCTTTGTACTCATACATCCAAAGAAGCTGGCCTTTGGGCTCATCGAAACACAGCACTCGTTCGGTATTGCGGTCGCGCTGCCGGTCGCTGAGGAAGACTCGGCCATCGGCCACAACGGGTCCTGAAAAGCCAGGACCAACCTGGCTTCTCCATCGGACCGGAAGCCCTTCCTTCGGAAAGCTTGCAACAATGCCTGATTCACGCCAGAACCCCTGCCGGCCAATACCGCGCCACTGCGGCCAGTCGTCGGCGGGGGTGAATAAGACATTCATCGTCCAGTAACTGCTTGCCCCCAAGAAGACGGCTAGAAGAGTCCGATCAAACGCAAACAAACCTGACCAGCAGAGATTCCTAAGAAACACGCTGGGGTCGAATGGTTTCATCATCATGGCAGAATTATCTTTAAGTACTTCGTTTCAGAGATGTGTTTCATTTTCATTCGGGCTCATACTCGTGCTCTTGCTCCTCTTTCCAGCCAAGATGGAGTAAGAGCAACACGATGAGGTGTGCGACAATTTGTGTGATCAGCAACCATGGGACTGTTCTTGAAGAGCTCCTCCTCGATTCGGGCCTGCTGAACTCAGCCTCGTAGAGGCGACATCGTTATAGTGAGGCGTTGTTAAAAAGTTCTCTGAAGGCAGGGGTGGGCAGTAGATGTCGCCCCGCCGGGGCTGGCTCCTCAGAAGGCAACTGGCTATAAAGATGCTGCCTCTACGAGGCTCGGCGAGGAATTCCTCTCTTTTCTGAACGCTGGAACTGGTGTTCAGTGATGGCTTGAAGTCACCTTTTGCTTTCTACCCACCCACAAATCTGTCGCACACCCAAGGCGCCGCTCTCGCTCCCAATTGCTGCTTGAAAGGAGAGCATTCGTCAGCATACGGGTGAAACCCAGTACTAAGTCAATTCCGCTCCCCTACTTCTAACCTCGGGTTGGCCTTCGACGCCATTATAATCAGTTGAACGAAATTCGCAATGCTGGACACTCTGCGCAGAAATGATCTACACTCATCCATTGGTACAAGGAGCAAATAAAATATGGAAAAGAGGATCCTTCTTACGCTGGCCCTGGCAGCACTTCCTATTTCAGCTAGCCTGGGGGAAAACTGGCCTCAGTGGCGCGGACCCAATCTTAATGGCGTAAGCAACGAGAAGAACCTGCCGCTTCGCTGGAGCACCAAGGAGAACATCGACTGGAAGCTGGCTTTGCCCAGTTGGAGCGGCTCCACGCCCATCATCTGGGGAGATCGCATCTTCCTCAATGTCGCCGAGGGCAATGACCTATCTCTTTGGTGTGTCGAGAAGACCAAAGGAACCGTTCTTTGGAAGAAGCCTCTCGGTGGTGGCAACGCCAAGGTGGGCAAGCAGAATATGTCTTCCCCTTCGCCGGTCACCGATGGAAAAAACGTGTGTGTCATGACGGGGAATGGGATCCTGAAAGGTTTCGATTTCAACGGCAATGAAGTGTGGGCGCGAGACGTCCAGAAAGACTACGGCCATTTCGGTTTGAACTGGGGTTATGCCTCCTCACCCTTACTCTACGAAGATTCTCTGTACATCCAGGTCCTGCATGGGATGAAGACTAACGATCCGTCCTATCTGCTGCGGGTCGACAAGAAGACCGGCAAAACCCTGTGGAGGATAGAACGGCCTACGCCAGCCATCCAGGAATCACCCGATTCTTATGGGACGCCGGCGCTGCTGCGATATGGGAATCATGTTGAAATCGTTGTCAGCGGCGGCGATTGCGTCACTGGGCACGATCCCGCCACGGGCAAGGAGCTATGGCGTGGCTACGGGCTTAATCCCAATAATGATCCGTGGTACCGTATTGTGAATTCGCCCGTGGTGGCGGACGGCATGGTCTATGCCGGCAGCAAGGTACGGCCTATGCTGGCATTTCGAGCCGGCGGGCGCGGCGACATCACCCAGACCCATCGTGTCTGGTCCGTTCAGAATGGCCCGGATGTTCCCACTCCGGTTACTGACGGCAAGTATTTCTACATCGTCAATGATAAAGGAATTCTCTGGTGCCTGGATGCCAAGACGGGCCAGGAGATCTGGGGATCCCAGCGGATCAAGTCCGGCACCTACAGCGCTTCCCCCGCCTTGGCGGACGGCAAAATCTATATCACCAACGAAGACGGACTGACGACGGTCCTGAAAGCAGGCCCGAAGTTTGAGATCCTGGCGGAGAACCCTCTGGACGACCATTGTCTCAGTTCCCCGGCCGTCTCCGATGGCCAGATCTTCATCCGTACCGCCCAGCATCTCCACTCCATTGGCAAACGGTCGAGTGGAAGCTGATGCGATCACACTCCTTGTTCAAGGGGGGACCCTCCGTAGGATGCGTTAGCGTTTTTGGCGTAACGCATCACCACGCTATTGAGAGGCCGTTGATGCGTTACGCTCTGCTAACGCATCCTACAGGCTACGGGCTGACCGCTCTACCCGCAGATAATTTGATTACTGCGGCTTGTAATACAAGACCATTCCTGCGCCCAATGCCGCCAAAACAAAGCCGACGTAAAGTAAGGGATTGGGAGATGCCTTGGGCGGGTGCTGCCCACCAAAAACCAGTGGCATCACATAGGCTGGAAGCCCACCCGTCCTGAAGGACCAGATAATACACACTGCTCCCAAAGCTCCCAGGGCTCCCGCCGCAGTGGCCGTGAGAGAGCCTCCAGGGGTAAAGCCCTTCAAATCGCCTTGCAGCCACAGGGTAATCACCGGGACCAGCACACCAATGAGGAAATAGGCAATACCCACACAGAGAAGAGCCCGGAGTGGACTGCCCAGTTGCACCTGGCCCTTGTGCAGCGCGGGGCCGTACATGCCCCAGGAAAGAACTGCGCCCAACACAAACATGATCCAAAGCATAAAGGTTTCGTCTCCTTATTCGTTATTCGCCAGGAAGTGATGCGCCGGGCGTGATAGGTGAGAAGTGACACGTGACACGTGAGTGAGGGACATCAAAGCGAAAAAACACATTGCCTCTCACGAATCACGCATCACTCTTCACGCATCACTGTTGCTTGCCAAAACGATAAAGCGCGCCCCGAGTGCGGATGTAGAGACTCCCATCGGCAATGGCAGGGGTAGCGTTGCAGTCCTCTCCCAGGTCATTAATGGCCAAGACTTCCCATTGACCACCCGGCTTCAGGACCGTGACCTTGCCTTCGTGGCTCAGGGTGAAAACCTTATCATCCGCCGCCACGGGTGAGGCAAAGTAATCGCCCAGAGCTCCTTGGAGCCGTGCTTGCTTGAGGACTTTCCCGGTTAGCGCGTCAAGCGCGGTGAGTATACCACTCTCCTTCATCAGGTAGAGCACCCCTTTGTAGAGCAAAGGCGAAGGCACGTTTGGCAGCGACTTCTGGTAGCGCCACAGAAAGTTCTTCTGAGTCATGTCGCCTTGTCCGCCCAGTCGAAAAGCCAGGACCGCATTCTGGGCCGAGCGCCGCGCTTTGTAGAAATACCAGTCCCGTTCATTCAAAGTGCCGTCTCTATCAAGATCCATCGCCCGCCAATCTTCTTTCACTCGGGGATCAGTTATCTCCTCCTGGGATAGCTTGCCATCACCGTTGCTGTCCCATTTCTTGAGCACCTCTTCGAATGGAGGGATGTCTTCCTGCTGTCCCTCATCGGCTCCTCCATCTGCCACGTTAACCCCCTGACCCACCAGACCTCTTTTCCGGTTTCGACCGAATAGGCAGTGAGCTGGAGAGAGCCGGAAACGATCACTTGAAGAGCACCGTTCTGGGGTTGGTAAAGGATCGGGGTGGCGAACCCTCGAGTGTACTCAGGGCGTTCAACTCTCCACTTCACCTGACCGCTATTCTTATCCACCGCCACAAAGAAAGAGCCGCTTTCCTGATCGCATACGATGAGCACCTTGTTGTCAGCCAGTATGGGAGAGGCGCCCAGCCCAAAAGGATTGTTGAAGGGCCCCAGCGGGAGTTTCCATCTTTCCTTCCCATCCGGTCCGAAGGAAATCAGCCCAAAATCAGTAAAAAAAGCGTAAACATTGGTCCCGTCAGTTACGGG
>QHZQ01000094.1:0-4238 GCA_003224725.1 Acidobacteriota bacterium
GCTAGTTTCAGTAAGACCCAAAAGCTAGGGAACGTGGAAGACACGGCTGCCTTTGCTCTGGAAACCGAGACTGGTGCACCCGTACAGATCCTTCTTTGTTGGAGGACGCAGGGAACACACTTAGATGGACAACTGACCGTCGTGGGGAGTAAAGGGAGTCTCAAAGTACAGCCCTGGGAAGGGATTCGTTTCGAGTCTGAAGCTAAAACCGTGGCAAGAACGTTCTTTCAGGATGGGTCGACTATTGCGGAGCGAGCCCTAGTTGGCATTCAGGGGGCAATTCAAGAATTTGTAGACTCGATCCGCCAAGGAAGGCTCCCTGAGCCTCGCCCAGAAGAATCTCTTACCAGTCAATCGATTATTGAAGAGGCTTATAGAACCCAATGCCTGGCAGGATGACCGGACTTATAGATCCCAGAATCGGTCAGTAAAACCAGGCGGACACTAAGGTGCCAAAATTGTGATTGCTGGCTTGGAAGTGATGATCAGCAGCAGTACCGGAATATGCAGTGGCGTCGCATGCAACGAAGTCAGACCTACGGCCTCCGAATTTTCTAATTTCTCGAGGGGAGGTTCTTTATGGCACTGGGCGCACTTACATTGAAATGGTTCTGGTATTCAATTCTGTGCATTCTCTGTTGGGGTGGGTGGACGATTCTCGCTAAGCTGGGTTCGGAGCGTATCCCAGCCGAGGCGGCGCAGTTCCTCTTCGCCTGGGGCATGCTTCCCGTAGCTGTCGTGCTGCTGGCTAGCCGACGGTTCAGGCTGGAGAAGAATGCCAAAGGCATATTCTATTCTGTGGCGGGGGGAGTGCTCGCCGCGATTGGGGGTTGGGCACTCTTCGCCGCCTACCGGACTGGCGGGAGCACCTCTGTCATCACCGTCGTGACCGCGATGTATCCCCTGTTCAGCGTACTCCTCGCAATGCTGGTCCTGCGCGAGCGACTGACTCGGCTGCATGTGGTCGGGCTGGCTTTCGCCGCGGGCGCATTCGTCATCTTCGCACTGTAGCGGAGCATCTCATGCATTTAGCGCCCTGGTTCTGGTCCTCATTCGTCGTCTTGACCACCTGGGGTGTGGTAGGATTGCTCCAGAAATTGTCGACCAACGAGATCTCTGCGGAGTCGGCACTGATCTGGCTGGTGGTGGGATTCTTCCTGGTCACGCCGGTTTTCTATCCGGGGAAAGTTCTATTCAGCTACGACTGGCGCAGCTTAGTGTACGTCCTGGGCAGTGCGGTGCTCAATGCGGTGGGAGCATGGGCACTGCTGGCAGCGATGAAAAACGGTGGCAAAGCTTCAATTGTTGTCCCCCTCACAGCACTTTATCCCCTGGTGTTATTGTTGGCCGCTCCGATCATTCTCCGGGAATCTATCAGCCTCCTACAAGCTGCTGGCGTGGTTTCCGCGCTAATTGCCATCGTGCTGCTGTCGACGTGATTCTCTGCTGGGGCTCCCCGGGCCCCTGTCGCCTGAGGCCGTTTCTGGCGTCGCATCTTCGTGAGGTGGTCCATAACCGGCAGCAACTCTGACCTGTGGCTCTGGAGCCTCAACCCCCAAGGTTTTTCGAATTACCCATGAACTGATCCAACAGATACTGAACCGGTACCGTCGAGCCCATCAATCCGGCAATAAGCCTACAAACTGTATTAGGATGACGAGCGGTTCACTCGTGAGAGTAGTCGCAAGAATGTGACGAATCCGCGATCTCGACCGAGTAACTTGACCCAGCGTAAACAAACGCGGTTACATGTTTTCTCCGCAGCTATAGAGAAGCAATTCGAGCCAGTGAGCGAACTCCCAAATTCAAGAAATCTACGGAACTTATTGCAAGCATATGAGGAAAGTAGGGGTTAGACAAATCGCCAAACTTGCAGGCGTCTCTCTTGGGACTGTCGACCGCGCGTTGCACAACCGCGAGGGCATCAGCAAATCTACGCGGCAGCACATTTTGGCAATAGCGGAACAACTGAACTACAAGCCAGATCTCGCAGCCCGGGCCCTGTCTGCGGGAAGGGTTCCGACGCTGGTGGGTGTTTGTATCCCTCGTGAGATTCGCCACTACTTTGACCACCTACTGGCTGGCATCGTTACGGAAGCGAGGAGATTCGAGCGGCTTGGGATTCAGATGATCCACCGTCCAACTGTCCGACTAGGTGTAGAAGAAGTTGAAACGCTTTCGCAGTTGGTGGAGCTTGGAATACAAGCGATTATCATCACGCCTAGAGATCCCGCGAAACTAACTCCTATCATCGATGCAGCGGAAGAGAAGAACATTCGAGTCGTCTGCGTCGACACCCCCGCGAGCCGCAGGTCAGCGGTAGTCTGCATAAATACAGAAGTCTCTGGTAAATTGGCAGCTGAACTCATGAGCAGCTTCGTCGCTCGGAAATCAACGGTGGCCGTTCTTACGGGAATGTTGAACATCAATGCCCACGCCAAAATGATTAGGAGCTTCTGCGAGCTGTACCCTCAGTTAAGCGACGGCGGCGAGGTGCTTAAGGTGATTGAGGCTCACGAGGACGAGGAAGAGGCCTTTCAGAAGTCCTATGTGCTTCTCCAAGTAATGTAAGTCTTTGGCGGGCATATATGTCAACACTTTGAACTGTCTCCCAGTCTGTCGTGCCCTTTGCGCCCTTGGACTCTCAGGGAAGGTGGCACTGGTCACGAGCGACTTGTTTAGAGGGATGGCCCCATACTTCGAGAAGGGCACGATTCGGGCTTCCGTTCATGGCCGACCCTTTGTCCAGGGCCAGGTCGCGATGCGCATGGTCATCGACAATGTTTTAAACGGTCGCCCCCTCCAACGAGTCCGCTACATATCGCCGCATATAATTCTGCGGTCTAACTTCCATCTCTGCCGAGAAATCCATCACGTCGAAGGCGACGGGGAGCTCGATTTTCCATCTCTCACCAAGCTTTCTGTTTGGTAAAACTGTCTCTAAAGACTGCACGCGAGGGAAACCAGCGACTTGTCCTGAATGCACAAAAGCGGTCTTTTGCGCTCCTGCGACCCGGGAGCAGTACTTTGATTTCAATGTCCGGATTTTCACGAGAAGCTCAGAGAGGAGCACCGGATCGAGCTCAGTCAGACACCCCCCTCGTAGCGGGTGGCCTGATGAGTGGGTCTGCCTCAAAGGCAGTTACCCAGTTTGTTTGTCGTCGCGCTAAAGCGCGCCTCGGTGATGTCTTAGAATCCAGCTGATCCATCCGCTGCCTGTTGTTCGCGGATGTATTGGCGAATTTGCTCGAGCTCAAATCCAATCGTGGAGACGGCATAGCCTCTCACTTGCTAATAACACTGCTGAAAAAAATGCTTGACAACCCTCGCCCAATTCTGTAGACACGGCGGTACCGGTACCGAACCTGTTCGGTGTTCTGTAAGGGTTTCACAAGTTGTGCGAGCGCACGAAATGAAGATTCGCCCGTCGTCGGATTACTTGCGATAGTTTGCAAAGCCGTCTAATAGAGTGTGCGGCAGAATAGATCCTCAGAATCCTACTAAGGAGCCGTCCGAGTTTTCGAGTGGTGGTCGGCCGACCGACGAATTGGGTCGGCTGGGGCTTTCCCTTCAGGTCCCAGGATTTATGGCTTTGATACGAAGATCGATCCGGACTGAGACGGCGAAAGTCAATCGTCGCGGATCCATCAGGGCTTGGGGGAGCAATTCAAGGAATTAGGCGCGGAAAAGTAAGTCGTCATTAGCAGCTTTAAGGAGGCTGACATGAGTCGGACTACTAGGCGTTGCATGGTTTGCATTTGGAGCTTGACCTTCTTGCTTGGCTGTTTCGATACGGCGTCAGCTCAGCTGGAACGTGGCATTCTCGAAGGGTCTGTGACCGATCCCCAGGGTGCCTATGTTCCGAATGTGAAGGTCACTCTCACAGCCATTGAAACTGGCGTCGCTCTGCCTTCAGTCACTAACAGTGTGGGCTATTACAGAGTCATCGCCCTTGTCCCAGGCAAGTATAGCGTTCACTTTGATGCTGCTGGCTTTTCCCCGCTCGATTTGACCGACATTGTGGTTCCCCCTGGCAAGACTATCAGGGCGGATGCACAGTTACAGCTCGGAGCAGAGCGGCAGACCATTGAAGTTTCGGCCGCTTCAAGTATAGTTCAAACTGCGCCGACAAATTTTTCAACTGACGTTGGCACAGAGGGCCTTCAGTACATTCCATTACAGGGGCGGGATCTACAGCAGCTAGTGTTCCTGGTGCCCGGAGTGATCGGAAACGGGCC
>QHZQ01000094.1:4252-13212 GCA_003224725.1 Acidobacteriota bacterium
GGTTTTAACAGTCAATTTGGGACGTTCCCTGACCCCACTCATTTGCAGGGGACAGACGTCGCAGTAAATGGAGGGCAGGGCGGTCTTAATGCGTGGTATCTGGATGGGAACTTGAACCAATCCTCCGCCTTGGCCGAAACCATTGTAGTTAATCCGTCTCCGGACGCGGTTGAAGAGTTCCAAACGATCACCAATGGTTTGTCAGCGGAGTACGGTCGGACCGGCGGCGGTGTCTTCAACGTTGTACTGAAGTCTGGAACAAACCAATTCCACGGTAATGTGTACGAGTACATTCGGAACAGCTACTTCAACGCCCGGAACCCCTTCACTTCGATTTCCTCGACGGGGCAGATCATTCCACAAAACCAGTTACATTTTAACAATTTTGGTGGAACACTTGGTGGCCCTCTGGTAATTCCCCACATCTATGATGGCCGGAAGAAGACTTTCTTCTTCTTTTCTTGGGACGAGTCGATCCTCCATCTCAATGGCAATGGTGTTTTTACAGTTCCCACCCCGTTGATGCGCCAAGGCGACTTTAGCGAGGACCCCAGCACTGCCCAATATGGTTTATGGAACCCTTACAGCACTGTCGGACCGAACACCCAGGGGCTTTTCCAGCGAACGGCTATTGGGACACCTGCTTCCGGTTATCCCAACGGATGTTTGAACAGTGTCGTTGAAGCGAACCCCGGGGTCAAAACGTGCAACTTTGCCACTCAATTGCCAACCAACATGACAAGCAAAACAGCCATGTATTTCATCAACCAGTTTCCCCTTCCCAACTACCTGAACCCTTTGAGTGGTTGTCCTTTGGCAAGCGGTGGTGCATACCGAATCTGTAGCAACTATCTGGGGGCGATTGGCAGTAGCCAAGACGGCACAAACATATCCTTGAAGATTGATCACCAATGGAGTGACAAAAATAGATTCTTCTTCGAATGGCTGTTTAATCCTGGCAACTATAACAACTATCGTCTGCCGTGGACGGGTCCGACATTCCCAGAGGGTTCAGTCGGTTTTGGGTCGAACGTACCTTTTGATTTTACCAATCAAATTATCGCGTTCGGAAACACTTATACCTTCAACCCAACTCTGGTTAACGAGTTTCGCGCCAATTTCAGTCGCCAATTCTACACCACCCATCCTGAAACAGCTGGATATCCGGATAGCGTGACCGGCCTTTCTGGCGTGGAGAAGCTGTTGGCTCCGCTTGGCATCCCTCTGGCTCCGGGCACCCCGGCTCCCAGTTGGTACGTTTTTGCCCCTGTAGCGGGCTTCAGTTCCTATATGAACTTTGGGCCGCTTGGTTGGGTAAACAACCAGACCGCTAGTGAGTCCTACACAATTCTCGATAACCTGACCAAGGTGCTTGCAAAGCACACCTTGCGAACCGGCTTTGTGTACCGTCTGTCGCATGCTGCCGAGTTTCAGAATGGACCGACTAACCTCTTTTTTGCTGGTAGTGGAAATGTCGACCCTACGACCGGGCTTGGAGGTGGGGGAGGCTTAGCCGAATTTATGACGGGAGCGGTTATGGGGACGGGCGATTCAGGGCCGAATATTTCTTGGCAACCATACCTTCGTGATCGTTATTGGGGCTTTTATGGTCAGGATGAGTTTCGTGTTACTCCGAACCTCACGCTGAACCTAGGGCTTCGGTATGATATATTCGGGACGTTCAAACCGCGCGCGCCAAATTCCTTTTTCTGCCTGAGCTGCCCCAACACGTTTACAGGATTGCCGGGCATCGTGCAATATGCGAACACCGACTATGTCCCTCCAAACTGGAACGATATCGCGCCACGGATCAGCTTCTCATGGGCGCCGTTTGCTGACCGGAAGACAGTGGTTCGAGGGGGTTACAACGTTTTTTATACTAACGCGATTTCCTCAATCAACTCACCACAGAACATTGACAATCTTACGGGTTATTCAGTTAATAGCAGTTGGCTTAACAGCAACAATCCGGGCCAATGTGCACCATTTTCGGGACACTGTGTATCATTCTCCCTCGATAGTCCAGGTGACAAATCGTCTTCGTCAACCCCTCCGTTTAGCACGACGCTTCCCGCCGTGAACAAGGACCAGGAATATCAGGGGTACATAGGTGCTATGCAGAAACCAGCCCATGACCCAATGGTGCAAACCTGGACCCTGGAAATTCAGCGCCTTTTACCAGCTGATACAGTCTTCAGCGTTGGGTACGTTGGTACGCACGGCACACATCTGGTCGGGAACTACAACTGGGAGTTCAATCGTGTCTCCACAGCAGATGTTCTCAAGTACCGCAACACGATTAACGCCCAAGTACCGATCAGTGATTACTACTCGGGTCAGACCGCACAAGCACTTCAGCAAGTCTGGGGATCATCTTCGTTGCCACGCTCCACTCTCTTGAAGCCCTATCCCTTTTGGTCCTCGCTTAACGCGAAACAAACGTATGATGGAACCAACATCTACCACGCGTTACAGGTCCGCTTGGACAAACATTATTCCCAGGGGTTATATTTCACCGTCGTGTATACATTTTCAAAGAACATCACCAACGCCTTTACTGGTCAAATGGTTAATATGGTCATCGATCCCATCCACCTGGGTCCCCGGACTGGTTTCGTAGGTGGTCTAACGGGGGCATTTAGGAACTCGGCCAGGGGTTATCGCCAATACCAGGACCCTGACAACGCCAATGCGGACAGGGCACTTGCCTTTAATGACACGCCACAGATGCTGACTACAGCTTCGACATACCAGTTACCGTTTGGATATGGGCGGAGTTTCCTAAATCGAAAGGGTCCCATCAACTTCCTTCTGGGTGGCTGGCATTTGACCGGGATTTTCAATGCGACGAGTGGTGTGCCCCTGTCTATTTCTGGCCCTTGTAACGCCATAACATGCAGGCCTAATTTGGTCGGCAACCCGAAGGCGGTCGACGGCGGCCAAAATGCTGCTCATTGGATTAACACGGCAGCCTTCCTGCCTCCTTTTGGGGGAGATCAGACCTTCTGGGCCGATCCTAATCCGATGGATGACCGATGGTGGCAGTTTGGGAATGCAGGTACAAGGTTGTCAGGCCTTCGTTCGCCAGGGTTTTGGAACCTTGATGCTTCCCTTGGCAAACAGTTCAAGATATCAGAAAGCAAGTACTTCGACTTCCGTTGGGAGGTGTTCAACGCCCTAAATCACCAGAACTTAGGAATTCCCAATACGAATTATTGTTTGCCGCCAGCCGCGGACGGTTCGACAGACCTAGTTCATCAGGCAGGTTGCCAATTTGGACGGATCACTAATATTCAAACCGACCCGAGGACGATGGAGTTCGCGTTGAAGTTCTACTGGTAGTACGCTCGATCTTCGGCGCGCGGAGCCAGCCGTGGGGGCGTCCAAACACTGCACGCATTGAAGGGCGGTTTCGTTGTCGGGAGCGCCATAGTGGCACGGCTATGGGGATCCCTGCCCTTCCCCTTCAGCTTTGTCCTCGAACAACACACCAATTTGAAGGGGCGAAACACTGGGAACCGGCTCTCCTCATTTTCCGGCTGAACCAAGGTTGGGGGATGGCCTTGGCTTCCCCCGATAAATCTTTCAGCGATCACCCGGAATATTACTCTGCCGTTTCCGACGTAACGGTTTTGGATGGTTCCGCACAAGGCGGAACACCGAAGTCGATAAACTATGCCAATCCAGAGGTTGCAAGGGTCATGGCTGAGAATTCTGATGATTCCCTCAACCAAAATCCGGAAGTCTCTATTGTGACTGTTTGGATGAATGACGCTCCAGCCGCCAGAATGTTTGGCACTCATCCGAAGGTGCTCGCCAATCACGTAGCGTACGGCGAACTCGTCGACGCTGCCACTAATCTGTCTCCGGAAGAAAACGTGCTTGTATGTGTTGCCCCCATTGCGCGCGCTCCCCGCAAAATACTAAGCCCAGATAGCTATTTCAGACTCACGTTTCCTCCGAGATTGCAGACTGGCACGAGGAAAACATGTATGTCTACACTCGACTTGCTTGGAACCCAGATCTTGACTGGCATGTGGCCTTATAATTAGAAGTTTTCTGTCGACGCAGCTACGGCTAAGCCTCAGATCTGATGTTGAACACTGGCTTCTTCTCGGGTCTGCCAAGGAGAACTGGTTTCGTCATAGGGATGAGTGCCAACAATACTTACGGCAAGCCTTGCCAATGGCTGAGACCACAGAAATTCGTCGGTCCATGAATCGCATCGCAGAGCTCTGGCAAAAATCAGAGTGTCAGAAAGAAGGCGATCTCGTTGGTCCCTGCAAACAGTGAACATACTTGTTAGTGCTAGTCATCTTCTTTACCCGCCGGCGAGGTTATGGAAGGATAGAAGGTAGCTGCTGGAGTAACCCGAAGTAAATGTCAAGGAGACTTACTCACTCTAATCCGCGATCGCCAGATTCCTGGAGATTGTGTTCAATTCAATGTTAGTCCGAAATGTGAGAAGGCGGCTGTCTGGTGTTGCATTTGGGTGGGCATTAACCTTCGCTTTGTGTTTGGGTGGACTGCCTCAGAGCCCTTTCAACAAAAACAACCTCTTTGTAGGCACAGACGAGACCAGCGGAGGTTCCCCTGAAATTGGGAATGTATCGCAGTCAGCTCAATGGGGAAAGATAGACGAGAATGTACCGCCGATGTTAGGAAATGGGGACATTGGCGGGTTATTTGATCCCTTCGGAGGCACGACGTACGACGAGCTACGTTATGGTTCGGGAGCCAGGAGGGATATTCGCACCCTTTTTCTAACACAGCTCATTGTCCCGGACTACTGGGTCCTCGAAGACCAAGGCGCTCATTTTCTGGATCCCCGATATTTCCGACCTGCATCGCCACGGAAGTATCTTGCTTACGGAGCTCCTTTTAACTTTCTCCTGCGACCCGAAGATCAAACGTTCCCACAAGAAATAAGAGATCATGAGCAGACCCTGGATTTGTCGAAGGGTCTCCTTAGAACACGATATCGTGTCGGCCAAAACTTGTATGAAATCGAATGCTTCATCTTACCCTCCGATAGTCTTCTCGCTTACCGAATAGTAAGCACCGCAGCAACACGATTCGAAATAACAGGAATTACTTCTCCATCGCGTCCATCAGAAGAGGATCAGAGGATTTCCAACCCTCGCTATCAGGAAACCAAGAATGGTTTCACTGTCTATGAACCCGAAAATGATCTTGTTGTGCTCAAGCAGGTGTCCAATGTCTTTTGTCCAGCATATGCTGCTGTTAGCGCTTTTGGCGGGGAAAAGCAAGCCCACGGTTTCCGCTTCCCTGCAGGTGAACATTCCATGTTTGTTGCCATCGGCCATCAATCTTTAGGTGATCCCCGCTCCCAGGCAATTAACCTCTCGCGCCAAGCCGTAAGGACTGGGTACTCCAAGCTACGAGCAGAACATGTTGGATGGTGGCATCAATTCTGGGACCGCTCATATATTTCAATACCCGATAAGCGTCTGGAACAAATGTGGTACCGCAGTGTTTATTACTTGGCTTCCTGTCTTCCCAGAAGGGTGAAGTCTTTCTCGCCGGAAGGAGGATACGGGGTCTTCCCTGCTTTTGCAGGCTATCACCCCCAGGATTCCATGTATCATTTGTTCGCCGCTCTCAGCTCCAATCACCCAGAACTGTGCAAAGCCCAGATAGACCACTTGTTGGAAACTCTGCCCATCGCGCAGGCAGCAGCTCGCAACATTTACTATCTCGAAGGAGCTCGTTATCCATGGCAGTCCACGCCTGGGCTTCTCCCATATCTTCCTGGCCACGCTAACGAAGCATACTATTTGCACGAGCACCATGTTAATGGCTGGGTAGCCGAATTTGTTCACCGTTACTTAAACGCTTACGGATGGGATCAGTCCCTGACTCAACGGTACTACCCTATACTTCGGGAAATTGCTCGTTTCTTTTCCAGCATGCTTAGCCCTCGAGGCAAGCAACTAGAAATCACATACGTACCCAGTGCCGGCCAAGAAGAAACCGGGATGGACCTCAACCAGAAGAATATTTTTGACATGTTGGTGGCCGCAAAGTGGAGCCTAATGCTCTCGAGTCAGACGGCTCGGCGGTTGGGGGTTGATCAAGCTGAGGTGTCCCGCTGGGAGGATGAAGCATCGCGTCTTAGTCTAGATTATTGTATGCGAAAGGATTCAACCTATGGCTCATTCGAGGGCGACGAAGGGCATATTGAGAAAGTTCCAATCCAACTCATAGGCGTTGTCATGACTTCCTTGTTCGATAACAATCGCGAAGAATTCTTGAACACTTATCAATATTTGCGGAGAGTCGTCAAAATCGACACCTGTTCCTGGAGCCCGGGCTACTACGCTATTTCTGCAGCTCGCCTCAAGAAGCCAGAGGAAGCACTGCGTTGCCTTCAGGAGAGCTTTCAATTTTCTAAGCCCCCCTGGATTTTGTTCATCGAAAATACTTATCAAGTCCCCGGTCGTATGCCCTACTACTTAGCCGCCCATGCCCTGTTCGTCCAGGCCATCAATGAAATGTTATTGCAGGACTGGTCCGGTAAGCCTGAATTGTTCCCGGCATGCCCCTTCAAGCAGGCGGCATTCAAGCTCAGGGGCAGCAACCGGATAATTGAAGCCCAGATAAACGATGGAAAGATTGAGATTATTAGCGATGAGCGAGCCGGCCATCCATGAATGAATTCAACCGCGGGCTGGTCTGGTTCTGAAGGGGTGGACGTAAATCAAATGAGACGGCGGGAATTCCTAGCGGCAATGCCGTGGGCGGTTGAGGTAGCCAAACGGCGAGAGGGCGGCAGCATTTCGGGATCTTCAGTGTCCATTGTCGCGTTAGGCTCGCTGCATCCCCGTGTCTGGTGGTCCGTCAAAGAGCTAGTAAGCGAACTTCGCGAATTAAATTATTCCGTCAATACCAGAGAAGGTGTTAGGGCCATGGGGCGGTCAGACATCTGCATCGTCGTGGGTGTGACAGACAAACCAAACCAGCAGGAATTGCGCCGTGCGGGATGGGAATCCCAGAGTCTCCTGTTGCCTGAACATTTTGAACTGAACGCGAAGCCCGGCTTAGTTTTTGTGCTGGGCGGAGACTCCCGCGGACTGGTTTACGCACTCTCCCAATTGCGTCGCTCAGTTCGGCTCGAGCACCGCCTCCCCGCTTCGCTCGTTTTGAAGCGCAAGCCCTTGTTTACTGTCCGGCGATGGTCTACGGCCGTGAGTCACAACTTCGGCTCACCCTGGGATGAAAGGATTCACCTGGCACAACGGTTTGCCTATATCAAATCTGAGATCTTGCCGAGAGCAGCGGACTACGGGATGAACTCCATCGAATTGAATGGCCGCCCTGGAGACGGTTGGGACATCGACTGGGTCATCAGCTATGAAAAGTACCCTGAACTCGCATCCCTCGTTCTATCCGGCGTACGGCGGGAACGCTTGGCGCTCGTTGAGGATCTGGCTCGTGCTGCCCATAGTAATTTGCTTGAGATCTTAGTCTGGAATCATGAACTCCACCTGCCTCCTGGCTTCATCGATCTCTATCCCGCGGTCAAGGGCACGGAATACCCAGTCTGTCTCTCAAGCGAGTTTCTTAAGGAATTTATTCGTAACAAATACATTGAATTCTTCACCGCAGCGCCCTCGATCGACGGAGTGATAATTTCGGTCAACGAATCGGGGCAGTTTAGTCTGCTGACCGATGCTGGCTGCAAATGTGACCGTTGTATCAAAATGAAGCAGCATGATCGTTTAATGGCCGTTCTGAACGAGGTCATTGCAGTGACATCGAAATTGAAGAAGCAGATCATTCTTCGAACGTTTCAAAGTGCCTGGATGCGTGACCTAAACGGCCATCCAGAGCTGGATATCATTCGCAGGGCCTATACAGGGTTGCCCAATCATGTTCAGATCATGTCAAAATACTGCCCTTTGGACTTCTACGGAGGCGAGATTGCCGATGAGCCGTTGATCGGCGTTTTCCCAAACTCACATGTGGTGGAATTCAGCCTCGACGTGGAATGGCAAGGCCGGACGTTTGTCCCTGTACTCACTCCAGAGAACTTTCGCCGTCGCGTGGCACATGCCACTGAGAAGAAGTGTTCGGGAATTGTCGCCAGGATTGATTTTCCCTTTCCAAGCATGGAGCCAGAGCCAATTTTTGGTCATCCCAATGAGTTCAACGCCTGGTATATGGGTGAACTGCTGTGGAACGGCGGCGCCGACATTGAGGAGGCGCTTCTTCGATGGTCGCAACTCAGGTACGGGGCGAATGCTGCTCCAGAGATGGCTTTGGCGTTGCGTAAGACGGAGGCTATTACTCAGAAGACCTTCTTTGCCCTGGGCCAAACTCTAATTAACTATCACAACATGCTGGCAGGAGTTTCGTTCTGTGACAACTCTCTCTGGAACCACGCACTGAGTAAATGGGATCCTCAAAAAAGGAAACTCTCGGAGTCGTTCTTCCAGCCAGCCGAAGATCTTATTGCGAGGACCAAGCGGGAGAAGCAAGAAGCCATTGAACTGGCCGACGAAGGTTTGTCGCAGATTCATCAGGCCCGCCAGAAACTTTCCGAACTCGATTACCAGCGTCTCGGTTACGCTTTCGAGAAGCTGAAGAATACCGCCGAACTCTGGGATCATCTCTTGGAGCTGTACCTTCGCCACCGGCAGGTTGCCTTCTCTCCAGTCAAGCCGGAGTGGCTGGAGGTTGCAGTTTCCAGTCGTAATAAGGAACCTCTCGAGCATCTTTTCTCTGCAGCGCAAGCAGCGTTGAGAAAAGCGATTGAAATGGAGCACCGCCACGGCAAAGGGAGTTGGCCAGTGGTGTCTCCGGATCGTGGCGTAAGTACTTACGAATTTGTTAACCAAATCCTGCGGCATTACATTGGAGGAGGTCGTTGGCGAGCGAGTCATGACCAGGTTTGCGGATCAGATTGTGACTGCCCCCGTATATCAATCAGATTCAAC
>QHZQ01000094.1:13253-18746 GCA_003224725.1 Acidobacteriota bacterium
TGGAAGCATCACGGAAGTACCGTTAACATGGCCCGAAAAATTGCATGAGGTCCGCCTGAATGATTTTGGTTTCATCCTGACGTCACACGATGGGCAATCTTTGCGCTTTCCCCTGGCCTATCCCGTTCGAGCCATTTCGCTGGCGGCTGGCTCGGATATTGTCCTTTCGATTCACAAGACGCCCAAGGACCTGTGGGTAAGAAAGACAGAGGTAAAGACGAAATGATTTCAAGTACGCATCTGACAAAGGTCTTGGGATTGGCAGTTCGAGGCTTGATTCTTGTAGGGGTTGGCTTTACATTGCCCCTCTACGCCCAGTCTTACGCGGAACTGCTGCAAAAACCTATTCTGAGCGAGGCCGAAGGTCATTCCATGATGTTCGGCTTTGTGGAGCGGAACCTGCGCCGCCTCGAACTGCCGTCCACCTTGAAAGCATGGGAGGCGAGAAAACCACTGCTGCTGGATCAGATTCAAAGGGTGGTTGGCCTGGAGAATTTAGACCAGCGCGGCCCAGTCAAATGGATCAGCAAAGGTCTGCTTGATCGGGATGGCTATACCATCGAAAAAATCATTTACGAGAGCTATCCAGGAATGATGGTGCCCGCGCTAGTCTACACGCCAAAAGGCCTCACCGCGCCAGCCCCTGCAATGGTCAGCATCCCGGGCCATGTCTATTGTGAGGGCAAGGCAAATGTGGAGGCCCAGGCGCGAAGCGTGAATCTTGTCCGACGCGGCCTTATTGTCATCGCCTGTGATTACCTCATGACCTCTGAACGGAATACTGGAGCGAACCCTTGTGCCTTGATGCCATACGGCGGTGGAAACGATCATGGCCTGAGCGGCTTTTCCTACACCGCGGGAACCCCCACTGCCCTGGAAATTCTGGATGGCATTCGGGCTGTCGATTATCTTTATACACGCCAGGATGTCGATCGAAGTCGCCTCGGCTTTACGGGCGAATCCGGCGGGGGTAATAGCACCTACTGGGTTGCGGCGCTCGATCAGCGTGTGTGCCTCGCCGTTCCAGTCTGTTCGGTTACCAGCTTCGATTATTGGATTCGCAACAATCGCAACTGGGACTGGCACCAGCGCCCACCAGGGATCCGCAGCATCGCGGATATTTCGACCTTGCTGGCGTTGATTGCACCGCGTCCCCTCTTGGTGATCTCTGCTCTACGCGGCACTGATTCGGAGGAAGCCCCCTTCGAGCAGGCCGAAGAAGCCGTAGGTGAGGCAAGGAAAATTTATGATTTATATGGAGCTGGCGCATCCCTTCAATCTTGGGAATCAAATACGTCCCACGGATACCAGCAAGACAAGCGTGAACGGATGTACGGATGGATAGAGCAACACTTCTTGGCGCGCGAGATGGGGGTCTCGACAGAATCTCCCTTTTTGTTCGAGCCACGCACAGAATTGCTGTGTGGCCTGCCAACCGGAAACAAGACTTTTGCGGATATCTATCAGGAGTGGGGTCGTCATCCTGCCGCACCCCCCAGCCTTCCTCATGATCAGGCATCAGTCGTACAGACTCAGCAAGTCCTCAGCAAGCGTCTGCAGGAATTGCTGGGGCTTCCAACTCCAATCGCAAATCCCGTGCTTAGCGTACAGAAAGTAACTAGCCGCTCCAACGAAACCCTAAAGCAGCTCATTTTCGAAATCGAGCCGGGTATCCGGCTGCCCGCTGTAGAACTTTCGCCAATAAGCCAAGATCCCAGTGCTACTGTGGTCTTCCTGGGCAGATCGTTGGATTTCGTGCCCGCCATTCCCGACATACTTTCGGTCGGACTACGCGCCGTATTTGTGGACCTTCGCGGCGTAGGCGAAATTGATTCCGGTGGCGGCCGAACTGACAGCTGGGCATGGTTTATGGGGCGCCCTTGGCCGAGTCTATGGGTGGAAGATATCAACGGGATTATCGCGGCTCTCTCAACTGAGTACCGCAATGCGCCGATCGGTTTGATCGGAACTGCTCGTCTCGCCAAACCCGCTTTATTTGCCGCCGCACTCAACCCAAGCATCACAGCTCTAATTGCCCGTCTGCCTGATATCTCTTATCAGCATGAAACTCACAACGGTCATCGCGCAGACGTTCCCAGAGTTCTGGCCACTTTGGATCTCCCGGTGGCTGTCGCGCATACAGGGCCCGCAGGACACTGACGATCTGGAATTACGATCAGCTTATGCATGGAGTGCTGAGTTCTACCAGCGTGCCGTGGGAACCCTGCAGGTACTGCGGTTGGGGTCGGCTGGCAGGGCAGACTGGAAGGACATCGCCAAATGGCTCGCCCTTCACTTAAAAAGGAAGGTCTGAGATGCCACTGAAGAAATAATCGATAGAGCCTAGAAGCACCGCAGTTGGCCGCCAGCGGCCTAGGCTGCGAACAAAGTAAGTTGCGCGCTAACTAAATCATTGCTGTGAGCTGAATGTCTGGTTACTTGTTTCTCACTTTGACGGTGCTTTGTTTTTGTGGGCTTGGTGTGTTGCATAAAGTGGCTGACTTTCAGAAGTGTCGCCCATCGGCCATTAATGCCTATCTCTTCTTTTGGGCAGGGCTCCTGATAACGGTTTACGCCCTTTCTCTGGATTCCTCGTTGAGGGTTCCTCGGGCAGCCACCGGCGTGGCCATATTTTGTGGCCTCTCCGCCAGCGTCGCGATTCTGTCTTTTCAGATCGGAATCCGCTTCGGAAAAATATCTACCAGTTGGCTCGTCATAAATCTTTCGACGGCTGTTCCCACGGTACTATCGATCCTGCTTTATCGTGAACATGTTGGTCTGAGACGCGGCTTCGCTTTGATAGCGATTGTTTTGTCTTTAGTTTTCCTTTGGAAGGACAAACAGCTCGAATTAGCGGGGAAGCGGAAACTTGAAGGGCACTATGATACTGAAGAATAGGATCTATCAAACAGGGACCTCAGAGTGGTACCGGATGATGATTATTGCGTTTCTAACTAACGGAGTAGGAGTTTTCGGAACAAGAATTATTGTCGGCTGGAACTTCGCGGAATACAAATTTCAATATTTGGTGTATTGGTATGGGGCAGGCTTTTTCCTTGCCTTGCTACTCCTCCTTCGGGATGGTGTTAGCTTCAACTTGAGGGAGATGACGATCGCCGGTCTTATGGGAGCAGCAAGCGTTGGTGGTCAGCTTAGTCTCTTGACAGCCCTGGAAAGAGGCATTCCTGGGCATGTCGTATTTCCTATCGCCAATGGCGGAGGACTATTCCTGGTTGCACTCGTAGGCATCTTGTTATTTGGTGAAAGAGTTCATGGCTACGGAATCATTGGCATAGTTTTGGGTATTGCAGCGGCTGTTTTGCTAAGCCTGCCATGATGCTTTCTTGTCAATCTCTACCATGATGGAGATCAATTCAGTTTTGAAATCCTGAGAAAATCTGACATAGAAGGGGAATCAAGAATGCAGATAATGACAGTCAGAGGGCCTATTTCTCCTGAGGAGGCCGGATTCGTGCTACCTCATGAGCATCTACTTTGTGATTTGTGGCCATTCACCGGAAGTTATGATGCGATTCTGGATGACGAGAACATAATTATCCCGGAGCTAATTCATTATCAAAAGGCGGGAGGAAAGACCATCGTTGAAGTCTCCAGCATTGGACTTGGAAGGGACCCGAAGGGCTTACGTCGCATCTCAGAGAACACCGGCCTCAATGTCGTTATGGGAAGTGGTTGGTACCGTGAGAAGGTTTACCCTTCCTATGTTTACGAGCTGAGTACTAATGAATTGGCTGAGAAGATTTTCCAGGATATCACTATAGGAGCTGATGACTCGGGCATCCGCGCAGGTGTCATCGGCGAGATTGGGACAGAGCGGTATCACATTACGCCAGCGCAAGAACGAGTGTTTCGTGCGGCAGCTCGGGCGCAGAGGAGAACAAGGGTCTCAATATGGACTCACACCACTCATTTTGGCGAATTGGCGCTCGAGCAAATCGCCCTGCTCTGCGAGGAGGGAGTTCGGCCTGATCGCATTGTAATCAGCCACTTGGGGGATCGCTTCGGCTCTTCTTGTTTACAAGCCATCGCCGAAAAGATGGTTTATCTGGAAATCGATAACATCGGTTATAGAGGAGACGGCTATCCCGACGACGAGGTACGAGCTCGTAACATCATGGAGTTAATTGATCAAGGTTATGAAAACCAATTGCTGCTTTCTTTAGATGTTTGTATGAAGCAACATCTACATTGTTACGGTGGAAAGGGCTTTGATCATTTGCAAAATAGGTTCTTACCACTTCTGAAGAAAATGGGGGTAAAGGAAGACAAGCTTACAAAAATGACCACGGTGAATCCTGTTCGGGTCTTGGCTTACGATGAACGAGTTGAAAACGCAACTGAGGCTGAAAAGCGACCCTGACTATTTCGCTTTGCCACGTAATATCATATTTGTCGGTTCGAACCTCAGCCTCATTCAGGATGTGGTTCAGTTTCGAGCTTCTTCATCGACGGGCGATTGAATACGCTGGGTGAGTAGTCGATGACTCGAAAACTCTTCGGCAGAACCCAACGGGAGCTCTTTTTGGCATGGCTGACGTGGTTTACCCGGTCTCCGCAAATCATTGAAAGCCGCCACCACTCTGAATAGCAGATGCTTCCACCCACAACTAATCACCGTATTGCGATGCATTGGATTCCTGCTGGCAATAGCAAAAAATCCAAATAGTCCGAAGGATTGGTTATGCAAGAGGTTAGCTGCAAATACGACCTGCTTCTTAAAGGTGGCCACGTGATTGATCCTTCTCAAGGTATCAATGAAATTATGGATGTGGGGATCAAAGGGGGCCGAATTGCAGATTTGCACCCAGAACTCGATGCTAATGAAAGTACCGAAGTAACAAACATCTCTGGGAAATTTGTCTGTCCGGGCCTGGTCGACCTGCATGGTCATTGGTATGAGGGAAATCTCTACGGAATAGATCCCCACATCTGCCTCAATCATGGAGTCACAAACGTTGTTGATGCCGGAACATCCGGATTTATTAATTTTTCCGAATTTCGAAAACATACGATTGATCGAGCCCAGATTCGTATTCTGGCTTTCTTGCACATCTCCTGCCTTGGCCTTCATGCGCCGTTTGCGGAAGAACTGCGGGATATTCGTTATGCGCGGCCTAAAGAAACAGCAGTCGTTATTGATAAAAACCGCGACATAGCGGTAGGAGTGAAGATTCGGCAGGGGAGTATGACTGGAAATTATGGCATCGAGGCATTAGACAAAGCTCTGGAGGCCGCCAACCAGGTCAATTTACCGCTTATGGTTCACATCAGCAAGGGAGCCAATGTGCCAGCAATCATGAAGCGAATGAGACCCGGGGATATCATCACCCACTGCTTTCAGGGGCGCGGTGATGGAATCATCAACCAGTCCACCGGGTTGGTTTTACCTCAGATCATTGCGGGTCGAAAAGAAGGGATTGTCTTTGATGTCGGGCATGGCTGCGGAAGTTTCTCTTGGGAGATTACACGGAA
>QHZQ01000094.1:18773-33133 GCA_003224725.1 Acidobacteriota bacterium
ACCGATCTTCATCGTTATTGCGTGGAAGACCCGTTTCGTGTTGATCTTCTAAATACCATGTCAAAGTTTTTACTGCTAGGAATGACTCTTGAGGAAGTAATCCTTAAATCGACTTACAATCCTGCAAAAGTCCTCCATAGAGATAGTGAGATCGGGACGTTGCAGAAAGGCACCGTAGCCGATGTGTTAGTTTTCGAAGAGGAGGCGGGTGAATTCGAGTTCGCGGATACGCATCTTCGAGTCCTTAAGGGAGAAAAAAGATTGAGACCCGTCCAAATCATCCACAACGGCAAAACGCTCGAGCCAGGCTCGTTTCCGACAAAATTAAGAGATCTTTTTGAGTCGGATTATGAAGTTTTCCGTTCAATAACTAAGGAAACAGGAGACCTCTAGGTTGTGCATGAACTTAGATGGAGCGTCCGTAATTCCGATTCAAAGCCCACGCGAGGGATTGTGGAAAGCTCCAGGGTAGGTGAACTTCTTGAAGCCGCCAATATACATTGGGATGGTTTCCACCACTACGGTTCGTAATCCCTATGTCGGCAGCCCTTATTATAGGGAGGGATTTAACACAACTTCTTATGAAATTTTTCAGCAACTAGGTGGCCTCGTACCTGACTGGGTTTTTGTTCCAGCGGGAAGTGGTGGAGGCGGTGATGCCTTCTGCCTGCGCTGCGACACCTCAATCCCGGTCTATTATTCCTCTTACTCAACTGCAGCTAGGAATTTCGGTAGCTTCAGACGCGGGTCAAGCCGATTCGCTTTTCGCAGATTCTCCTCCGCGTATTTTTTTTCACCTTTCGACCATAGAGCCAGGCCAAGGTTATAGTGGGCCATAGCGTAGTCGTCCTTCAAACGAATGGCTTGTTGGAATGCTTCTATCGCGCCTGGCAAATTTTGCTTTCGAACCAGAGCCCAGCCCAGAAAGAAAGCGGCTGCTCCTACTAAGTATTCAGTTCGCACTAATCGTGCTCTGAATACCTATAAGGGTTGCGGCTAAGCGGCTACCCTGGGCAAGCAATAAGGCCACCTTCCTATTCCCTGAAGGGGATGGATAACAAACGAATCGGTGTATTCATCCCCTTCAGGGATGGGGCGAATGGAACTGGACCTCTACCCAGGGTCGTGCGATGCCGCACGACCCTGGGCTGCTAAACACATCCCCTTCGGGGAATAAGAAATGTCCAAACTTCATGATAGGCATTTTTAAAATGCCTATTCAAATGCTATGATGCACAAGAAAGCTGTTTAGCATTCCACCCTCAATTCCTCTGCCCAGGGTGGTTCTCCGTTGATGCCAGGGTCGGCGCAGCTCCTGGCGGCAGTTGGCTGTATTGACGAGGTTGGGCGTTTGATGCACTGGACACGAAAAATAGCGGCTCCGCTGATTCTTGGGTTGCTGGTGCTCGGGGGCTGGCATTTTACCAGGGCTGTAGAGGCTCCTAAGCCGTCTGTCCAATTCACTCCCGAGGGCATTGAGTTCTTCGAAAAAAAGATCCGCCCGGTTCTGGTTGAGCGCTGCTACACCTGTCACAGCTCCGAAAGTGCCCAGGTTCAAGGAAGCTTATTGCTGGATTCGCGAGAAGGGATGCTCAAGGGCGGTAAGTCCGGGCCAGCGCTTGTTCCTGGAGAACCCGACGAGAGTCTGCTCATTAAGGCACTTCGCTACAATGAAAAAGATTTGAAAATGCCACCCGGAGAGAAACTGGCGGCAGACGTTATCGCGGACTTTGAGGCTTGGGTGAAGATGGGCGCTCAGGACCCGCGGAAGCCGGAGACGGCTGTGGTTCTGGACGAAAAGCCGGCCTATGATTTCGCGGAGGCCCGCAAGTTCTGGGCCTTTCAACCCCCGAGAATCTATCCGCCTCCCAAAGTTAAAAACAAACATTGGCCCAAGAACTGGATAGATCGATTCGTTCTGGCCAAACTGGAAGAGAAGGGACTCATCCCCACGTCTGGTGCGGATAAGCGGACGTTGATCCGGCGAGCAACTTTCGATCTGATCGGACTGCCCCCAAAGCCCGAAGAGATCGAGGCTTTCCTGACTGATAAATCGCCGGGCGCTTTTGCCAAAGTCATTGATCGATTGCTGGCCTCGCCGCAATACGGCGAGCGCTGGGGCCGTTACTGGTTGGACCTTGTGCGCTATGCGGATTCGGCGGGCGACAGTGCCGATTACCCTGTCCCACAGGCCTATCTGTACCGGAATTACATCATTGATTCCTTTAATCGGAACAAGCCTTACGATCAGTTCCTTCGTGAGCAAATTGCCGGCGACTTGTTACCGGGCAAAACGGAACAGCAAAGATGGGAGCATGTGATCGCCACTGGCTACCTGGCCATAGCTCGCAGGTTCAGCGTCAGGCCGGAAAAAAATAAATATCTGACACTTGAGGACACCATTGACAACCTGGGACGTTCGCTTTTGGGCCTCAGCGTTAGTTGCGCCCGATGCCACGATCATAAGTACGACCCCATTCCTACCAAGGACTATTACGCACTCTACGGGATCTTTGACAGTACCCGTTATCCTTTTGCCGGATCGGAAAATGAGCAGGAGCAAAAAGACTTCGTCTTGCGATTGTCGAAAGCTGAGGCTGATGCCATTCTTAAGCCTTTCGAAGACCAGTTGGCTCCTTTCGATGCCGACCTGAAGCGGCTTCAGGAAGAGAAAAAGGCTCTCGAAGCGGTCAACCCGGATGCAGAAGCCAATTCCCCTGCTGCTGGCAAGCGAACTCTGAAGGAGATTAAAGCTGATATTGAAGCGGTGAAAAACCGACGTCTTCCCATCGCGGCTCGGGTGCCGGTTCTTGAGAAAGCTTACGCGGTCGCTGAAGGAACTCCTCACAATGCGCAAGTTCAAAGACGAGGCGATCCCAAAAACCTTGGCGAGGAAGTGCCGCGGCGATTCCTCCAGATTCTCGGCGGCCGGGAGCTTTCGGCTGAGGAGAAAGGGAGCGGCCGGCTGGAGCTGGCGGAGTGGCTGACCGACCCCAAGAATCCTTTAGTGGCGCGTGTCATGGTGAATCGCATCTGGCAGCACCATTTTGGAAAAGGAATTGTCGCAACACCGAGCGATTTTGGGAAGCGAGGGAAATTTCCAACCCACCCTGAGCTACTCGACACTCTGGCAACACGCTTCATCGAAAGCGGTTGGTCCATTAAGGCGATGCACAGGCTGATCATGCTGTCTCAGACTTACCAGCTCTCCAGCGACGGCGGTTTTCAGAATACCCGTATCGATCCAGGCAACGAGTTCCTGTGGAAATTCAACCGGCGGCGGCTCGACGCGGAAGCCATTCGGGACTCATTGCTGTATGTTAGCGGGGCATTAGATCTCTCGAAAGGCGGTCCTCACCCGTTTCCGCACGAAAGAACCTGGAGCTTCACACAGCACAATCCATTCACTGCCGCTTACGAAACCAAGCGACGCAGCGTCTATTTGATGACACAGAGGTTCCAGAGACACCTTTATTTATCCATTTTTGACGGGGCTGATCCCAACTCGAGCACGCCGGAGCGGCTCGTAACTACCACACCGATTCAAGCCCTCTTCGTGATGAACAGCCCGTTCGTTCATGAACAGGCAGACCAATTTGCAGCCCGACTGATCAAGGCCCAACCGCAAAATCGCAAACGTATTGCTTTGGCGTACCAGCTAGCGCTCGGGAGGCCCGCCACGTCGGAAGAAATTCGTCGCGGTGAAACGTATTTACAGCAGAGCCAGGAGAAGTTGAAGGTCGCTAGTATTCCCTTAGATCAGCTCCCGCAAAAGGCCTGGGCGAGTTACGTTCGGGTGTTGCTGAGTAGTAATGAGTTTATTTTCGTGGATTGAATAGTAGTTCCGATATACCCGAATTCCGAACTTGTACGTATGAAAAACATTTCACACACTGCGAATGCTGTGTCGGCAACTGCCACCTCACCCGGCCTGCGGCTACCCTCTCCCCCAATGGGGGCGAAAGGCATGGGGGCCTTGAGAAAGCTCGCTGAGTGCAGGTTCGAAGCTGGTTCGAGAACGGATCTCGTTTCAACTTCGCAATTCGGGATAAGATAGTCGCACACGGCCGCTAAATTGTTTGCAAAGGGAGTTCGTCATGAATCATTCAAACTATCATTCAAACTGTGGATGCTCGCGCAGGCAGGCAGTTCGCTCGTTGGTGGGCGGGTCACTCTTGCTGCCGGGGATCATAGCCGATTTGTTGGCAGCGGAAGAGGGCAAACCAACCCTTGCAGACCCGTTAGCCCCGAAACCGCCGCATTTTCCTGCCAGAGCTAAGAGGGTGATTTTTTGCTACATGACCGGTGGGGCCTCCCATGTGGACTCATTCGATTACAAATCCAAGCTTTTTACTGACCACGGAAAAACAGTCAAAGAGGGTAAGTATCTATCACGACCGAAATGGGATTTCAAACCGCATGGCCAGTGCGGCACCGAAGTGAGTGAATTGTTTCCGCAGATCGCCGAATGCGTAGACGATCTCTGCGTGATTCGTTCCATGAAAACCGATCATGGGGATCACTTCGAAGCCACACTGGGGATTCATACGGGCTCGGTCACGTTTACTCGACCAAGTATCGGTTCATGGGTCAGTTATGGTCTGGGAACGGTGAATCAAAACCTGCCTTCCTTTGTCGTTCTGGCTCCGGAGCTGCCCTACGCGGGCGGTCAAGTCTGGGCCTCGGACTTCTTGCCCGCCTGTCACCAGGGGACCCGAATTGTGCCCGGGCCCGAGCCGATTCCCAACATGACCCGGCGTTCGGTTTCTCCAGAGATCCAGGAAATGGAACTTGGTTTATTGGAGTTCTTCAATCGCCGGCATCTGGAGCGGCGTGAATCCGATCCCGAGCTGGCAGCTCGCATCAAGTCTTTCGAGACCGCCTTCGGCATGCAGCAGGAAGCTCCCGAGGTTTTTGATCTCTCCAAAGAATCAGATGCAACGCTTAAGCTATATGGACTGGAACGCGGCAGCACTCAGGGCTTCGCCTGGCAGTGTCTGGTGGCCCGCCGGCTGGCGGAACGCGGCGTGCGGTTCATTGAACTGATCGATAGCGGGTCTTCTTCTGCTAAAAACTGGGACGCTCACGGTGATATGCAAACCCATCTCCCGTTGGCACAGAACGTTGACCAGCCACTGGCTGCCCTGATAAGGGACTTGCAGTCGCGTGGGATGCTGAAAGAAACGTTGGTCGTGTGGACCACCGAGTTCGGACGGACACCCTATACCGAAAAGCTTAACGCCAAGGGTCGGGAACATCATGCCAAGGCCTACAGCTCCTGGCTTGCTGGCGGCGGAGTCAAAGGCGGAACCACCTACGGAGCCAGCGATGAATATGGTATCGAGGTGGCAGAAAATCTTGTTCATATTCATGACTTTCATGCCACCATCCTCCACTTGCTGGGCCTGGACCACAAGCGCCTGACCTTCCGGCACGCTGGCCGCGACTTTCGCCTGACCGACGTGCATGGTAACGTGATTGAAGCCATTCTCGCCTGAGCCACGGGTGAACCTTTTTTTAGAAAATCCATTTCCAATTCGTGTCAACCGAGGCCGCAATCTATTCCTGTACAGAGATGGTGCAGGGATCGGGGTCAGCGCTTCATTTAAGAATTCTGGTTCGAGATGACTGACGACACAAGCTTGGGAGGAGATCGCGACAAATTCCCAGCGACCCGATTGTCGGCCATTGTCTCCACAGGCAGCCACGATCTGAAAGAACGTCAGAGGGCCTACGAGAGCCTGATCCTCGCCTACTGGAAGCCGGTATACAAGACTGTTCGGCTCAAATGGAACAAATCCAATGAGGACGCCAAAGATCTGACCCAAGCGTTTTTTACCCGGGTCATGGAGAAGGGGTTTTTTGATCGTTATGACCCGGCGAAAGCGAGATTCCGAACATTTCTGCGAACCTGTCTCGAGAGATTTGTTTCGAACGAGGAGAAGGCAGCCGGGAGGATAAAGCGCGGAGGGGATGCTGTCACCGTCCCGCTTGATTTTGAGGGCGCCGAGGAAGAACTCAAGCACACCGAACCGGTCGCCGTGGATGCGATCGAAACCTATTTTGAGGCGGAGTGGGTACGTAGCCTCTTCAGTCTGTCCATCGCGAGCCTCCAAGCAGAATTAGAGTCAAATGGAAAAGTCATCCACTTTCGACTGTTTGAGCGGTACGCCTTGGACGATTCCGGCGTTTCCCAAGAAATCAACTATCAAGAGCTGGCCAAAGAGTATGGCCTTACAGTCAGTCAGATTACCAACTACCTGGCCCTGGCGCGACGGGAGTTTCGGCGCATTGTACTAGAAAAGCTCCACGAATTGACTGCCACCGAAGAGGAATTCCGACGTGAAGCTCGTGCCTTGCTGGGAGTGGACATCAAGTGAAATGGCTCTCTGACAGGATTGTCCAGCGATTGCGCGAAGAAATCGATTTACCTGATTTGCAGTCTATCTTGCCGCAGATGGTGACCTCGGTCGGAGGGTGGCCTTGAAGGTGATGAATGCAGCTCCCTCAGCGGAACTCGCCCAGCGCATGTTGAGAGAAGCCCGGATTGTTGCCCGGCTGGAACATCCCGCTATCGTGCCGATTCATGATGTGGGTCAGTTACCCGATGGCCGTGTCTTCTACGCGATGAAATACGTGCAAGGCCGGCGTCTGGATCGGGTTGTTCGCAACAAGAATCCTCTTCCGGAACTCCTGAGAATCTTCCAAAGAGTTTGTGAAGCTGTTGCCTTTGCCCATGCTCATGGCGTGATCCATCGCGATCTTAAGCCAGAGAATATCATGGTAGGCCCCTTTGGCGAAGTGCTTGTAATGGATTGGGGAATTGCCAAAGTCCTCCTCGAGCCGAGCAAGGCGGAACCGATCTTCCAGGTGTCTATCGCCACTGCCAATACCATTGAGCAACAATCCCTGCTTTCTTCCCTTGGCGAACGTCAGCTTGATTCGGTTGCTGAGACTGCTCATGGAACCGTGATGGGGACCCCACCCTATATGGCTCCCGAGCAAGCTCTGGGAGAAACGAATGAACTGGATGAACGAACCGATGTATATGCGTTAGGAGCCATCCTCTACTTTCTGCTGTGCGGCCGTCCGCCTTTGGAGACACTTGAGCTGACCCAGGTTGGTCAGACTTTTGCTGACCAGACCCGGCAGGCTCTCCGACAAGCGTACAGCAAGATTCCTCGATCCATCGAAGCAGTCTGTTTGAAAGCAATGGCCAGAGACCGTAACCATCGCTATGTTAATGTCGATGCGCTCGCGTCCGATGTTGGCCGTTTTCTTGACAATCTCCCCGTGTCAGCCTACCGGGAAGGCCTCTCCGAGCGTGCTGAACGCTGGCTGGCCCGCAACCATTTCCTCGTATTTTTGATCGCTGCTTACCTGTTAATGAGAATTTTCTTGCTCCTCGTGTCTGGACGTTAAAGAAAATCTCCAATTTGTTTAATAGAAGGGCAGGGGGAATTCTCAAGGGGAAAATCACTGTCAACTTTTCGACGATTGCCTACGATAAGCGAGCTGACCTGTCTTCCTGCATGATCCCGAAGATATTGCTCCGCCGCCAGCAACCCCCTCACCCGGCCTATGGCCACCCTCTCCCAATGGGAGAGGGAGTAATAAATTAGAGTTTACTCTCCCCTCGCCCCCATCGGGGGAGAGGGGACGGGGGTGAGGGGGGTCGACGCAGCGGTCCCATAATTAATTTGGGTGATAGGTGTTCACAAGGCCGGGTGAGGGGGCAATTGGAGAGTAGGGCCATCCTAGGCGTGGACTACTGTAATCACAACCATCACACAATTAAGGAGAAATGCAATGTCCAAAACAGTTCTTGGATTGATTCTGGGAGGGATCCTGGGAGTCTTTGACGGACTCACAGCGCTCTTCACACCCGAGGTTATCCCCTACATCATGGGAATTGTGATCGGTTCGACCATTAAGGGACTGATTACCGGGGTGTGCATCGGCGTTTTTGCCAAGCGCGTGCAATCCCTGCCGCTGGGAATTCTTTTCGGATTCGGTGTTGGGCTGGTGTTGAGTTTTCTGGTCGCCGCGATGCCAGCCGCCACGGGGAAACATTATTACTTTGAGATTATGTTACCGGGAAGTATTCTCGGCATCGTTGTCGGATTCGCCACACAAAAATATGGACGGCCAGCGGGACAAACTGCAGTAGCTCGCCAGTAGGGGAACAAGCCAGCAGGATGAATCTAGAAGCGGCACTGAGAGTCACCGCGGAGACGCAGAGAGAACCATATAGGCAACATATAGAAACTCTGAGATCTCAACGTTTTCGCTTTCACTCGGCAGGTGAGTAAAAATCTGGTCACCGATATATTCGGACAAAGTAATCCAGTTTCCTCCAATTCATGACTGCTGGCAGTTCACAGAGGACAACTCTCTGCGTCTCCGCGTCTCTGCGGTTATTTAACCGCTGTTTTTAGGATCAACCGACTGACTCGGAAAATCAGCGGGACCCAGGTTTGCGAAGAATAACGACGAGTTCCTGTCCTCCAAAAGCGGTTTGAGCGACCGTCATACCCACGAAGGAGTAGCCGTCTTCGCCAGCCTGTGACAGTTCCTTCTGCATCGTGGAGGTTTTTGAGGTAGCCAACAACTTGTATTCATAGTGTACGATCTCGGCTTCCCGGTCCCGCTCCATGATGACCACGACCTCTTTACCGCCAAAGGTTGTTTCGAATACCGTCTGGCCCAGATACTCAAACCCGAAATCGGCTGCTTGTTGCAATTCCTTTTGCACGGTCGAAGTTCTGTTAGTCGCCAGAAGTTTGTACTCGTAGGTTCCCTTTCTCTCGAGAGACGTGTCTCTGGACATTACAACCACGACTTCAGATCCCCCAAAGGCCGTCTCGCCCCCCATCACCCCCTCAAATTTGAATCCTTCTTCAGCCGCTTCATTCAGTTCTTTCTCCATGGTAGAGGTTTTCTTGGTGGCCAGAACTCGATACTTGTATCGCTGATCTCTGTTGTTCTTGCTCGACGATTGAGAGAGAAAGCCGGAGCCGCGGATTGGCGGTGACCCAGCTTTTGTTAGGCTAAGCAATTTCAGGCGCTCATGCCCCAAGGAATTGAGATTCGGAGACGTGAAAACTCCAATGCCAATGATGAATAGACCAAAGCGTGCAAGCATGAGATTCTCCTTAACCTTGTCATTCGAATGCGAGAGCTTAACAAAATGCGGACTGGGGGTAAATTTTTTCGCAATTTTGTGCCTGCATGTTAAGATGACGCGTTGTTTTTTGAAGGGTGGTTTGTCACTGGGCCCCCTGAAGAGCCGTGAAGAATTGACTTCAATGCAGCTTCAAAGTGTTCCCCTAAGAGGGACTCTAGGGGGTTGGTTTCTTGAGACTTAGAACCACATCCTCACCGTCGGCCCCTCTCCCCCGATGGGGCGAGGGAAAAGAAATCATTAGAGCTTTCAGAGTTACGGTGATGTATTTCGTGCTCATGCTGTTGCTCTTAATCTTGCTCGTCCCTGCGGCAATGAATCGAGTGAGAGCGGGAGCAAGAGCATGATGACCTTTCCCGATGATCTGAAATTATTCTGGCAGACATGTCAACGTATTTACGAAATAGGGCAACTAAGCAATCCGTATGAAGAAAATTGGGTTTGTCAGTCTAGGTTGTGAGAAAAATCTGGTAGACAGTGAAGTGATGCTGGGGTTGCTAAGTCGAAGAGGCTACGAAATTACCCCCGACCAGAATGACGCAGACGTCATTGTTGTCAACACCTGTGGTTTTATCGACAGGGCCAAGCAGGAAAGTATAGATACCATTTTGGAAATGGCGGAGCTTAAGACTTCGGGTCGGTGTTCAAGGTTAGTGGTGACTGGCTGCCTGGTAGAGCGATATCGAACGGAAATTCAGAAGGAAATTCCAGAAGTGGATGCAGTGCTCGGAACTAATGAAATTGAATCGATCATTAATGCTTGCGAAAATCAGGCCCTGCCCAAAATTGAAAACCGTTATTACCTCTATGACGACAAGGTTCCCAGGCTCTTAACCACGCCACCTTATAGTGCTTACATAAAGATTGCCGAGGGGTGTGATCGCCCCTGCTCCTTTTGCATTATTCCCAAAATGCGGGGCCGCCACCGAAGCCGGCCCCAAGTTTCAATACTTAATGAAGCCCGATTCCTGGCCGAGAGTGGTGTGAAAGAAATTGTACTTATCTCGCAGGAGACTACCAGGTACGCGTCAGACTTAGGAATTGAGCACGGGCTTTCCCAATTGCTGCATCAACTGGCTAAGATTGAAGGGCTGCAATGGATTCGTTTTCTTTATTGTTTCCCCACCCAGATTGATGAAGACCTCTTGATCACTATGGAGGAAGAAGAAAAGGTCTGTCGCTACCTCGATATGCCCCTTCAGCATGTCAGCGCACGAGTCTTGAGATCGATGAAGCGTGGAGGCAATCCGGAAAGTTTGAAGCGACTCCTGGGACATATCCGTGAGCGCGTCCCTGAAGTCACGTTGAGGACTTCAATGATCGTGGGATATCCGGGAGAAACGGAAGAAGAATTTTCAGAGCTGTGCCGCTTTGTTGAAGAAATGGAATTTGATCGACTGGGAACCTTCACCTATTCAGATGAGGAAGGCACTGCCAGCTATTTATTGAGCCATAAGAATTCCTCCAAAGTTATTAATCAACGCAGGGCCCACCTGATGAAGTTACAGGCCAAAACTTCAAGGAAGAAAAATCGGGAGCATTTAGGTAAAAGATATCCTTTGCTGGTGGAGGGGCAATCTGAGGAAACCGATCTGTTGTGGCAAGGACGATTAGAGTCTCAGGCACCCAGAATAGATGGTGTCGTCCTCATCAATGATGTTGAGGGGGACCCTCCTCAGGCTGGAGATTTTCGCTCGGTTGAAATCACTCAGGTCTTGGACTATGATTTGATAGGAAAATTGGTTTGAGTCAGTCAGTAGCAGAGACGCCCAATTCCTCGTCTCTATCACATTGTCGCCTGCCTCTGTTTTCAAAACTCTGCTTTCCATGAAATGTCCTATTTGCAAAAAGAATGTTGAATGGGCAGGAAATCCCTATCGCCCCTTTTGCAGTGAGCGATGCCAAATGATCGATCTGGGCAATTGGGCCTCTGGAAAATATGGCTTACCGATTGAGAAGACCACCATGCCCGAAGAGGACGAAGAAAAGATAGACAAAGAATAAATGAAGAACCGGACCACGGAAGGTCGAGTGTCGCTCACAGATAAAGTGGCTCTCATAATTGCAACCGGACTGGGAGTTGGTTATTTTCCATGGGCGCCGGGCACGGTGGGTTCTTTTTTGGGGATTCTTCTCATCTTGCTGCTCTCGAGACTCAAATTGATCGGCGGTTCGCGACTCCTTTTTCACTTTTTGGTTGTCATGATGATTACTGGGATAGGAATCTGGGCGGCCTCCCGGGCAGAAATTATCTTCAAAAGAAAAGACCCTCCTCAGGTAGTGGTAGATGAGATCGTTGGACAACTCTTGACATTTGGCTTAATCTTTAGGAATCCCCGTTTCGTTCTTCTTCTAATGGGTTTCTTGTTCTTTCGCCTCTTTGATATTATCAAGCCCTTCCCCATTAGGAGACTGGAGAGAGTACCCGTTGGATTTGGCATTGTTCTGGATGACCTCGCAGCAGGGTTCTATGCTTCCCTGATTATATTTGCGGTGCATCTATATTGGCCGATCTAGGCCTAATGTGGACTCGTTTGAATCTGAGAGAGAATCTACCTGAACCTTATGATACGAATTCTGGACGTTATACCGCCGGCAAGCATACCCGGCGGCGAAATCTACATTCGCTGGTCTGGCGAGCAACAGAGGTCTTTTGTCCGCCCCGATATCCTGTTTAGGCATACCCGTGCCCACTTGATCTCAGCTTCGGCTGACCTTATTGTCGTGCAAGTGCCGGAGGAAGCCTTGAGCGGTGATGTATGAATTTCTCTCAGCGGGAAGGAGAGCAATAAGGTCTCCTGCGAGGTCGCTACCGTGTTAACCTCCAGTTTGCACCCGGTAGCCAATCCCGCCTTGGATCTTGAGGGAGGCCTGTACGCAACCTTCAGTGGCCGTAGAGGGGAAAAAGTGGCTCACTCCATTTTCAAAATCGAGCCCTCAGGATTGGTTCAGCCCTTCGTTGCAGATTTGATGAATCCCACTGGCATTGCCTTTGACAGCCTGGGGGAAATGTTTGTTTCCAGCCGGCATGACGGTAGTATCTATAAGATTACCCGCTATGGTGAGAAATCCATATACGCCAAGGGTATGGGTGTCGCTACGGGGATTGCTTTCGATCACGACGGCAATCTCTACGTGGGGGATCGAACGGGAACTATCTTTAAAATTGACAAGAAACGCGAAATTTTTGTTTTTGCTACTTTGGAGCCTAGCGTTTCAGCCTACCATCTGGCTTTTGACGATGAGCAAAACCTTTATGTCACCGGCCCTACCACCTCAAGCTACGATCACATCTACAAAATCACGCCCAATGGTAATGTCTCTACTTATTTTACCGGGCTGGGAAGACCCCAGGGAATGGCCTTTGATGCTGGAGGGAACCTCTTTGTCGCTGCTTCCCTGTCAGGGAGGCGGGGCATTGTTCGCGTCACCCGTAAACGGGAGGCAGGCATTGTTGTGGCCGGCAGCAATTTGGTTGGTTTAGCCTTTGGGTTTCACCGGGACCTCTATCTCGCCAGCGGTAATTCAATTTTTAAACTCAACTTCGGAGCGGTTGGAAGGCTCCTTCCTTAAGAACAGTGAGGAGGGATGAGGGATGAGGGCTGGTTTGTAAGCCTGTCTTAATTGCTTGCTTTCACTCCTGACCCATCCTTACGTACAGGACTCAACACGGATCGGTTGCCTGCCTGATTACTCATGGAAAAGAACGCCGAAATCATCGCCGTCGGCTCGGAATTACTGACGCCCAATCGTACAGATACAAACTCCCTCTACCTTACCGAACAGCTCAACTCCATTGGCATCGAGGTGGAGGTAAAAACCATCGTTGGAGATAGCGAAAACCGTCTCGAACAGGTGCTGAGAGAGGCCATCAAGCGGTCCGAACTCGTCATTACGACAGGGGGGTTGGGTCCGACCGAGGATGACATTACCAAGAAGGTTGTGGCTCGTGTCATCAAAAAACAAATGGTGCTTGAGGAACGGATCTTGGAGCGCATTCGATTCCGCTTTCGCAGTCGAGGGCTGGAAATGCCGGCCAACAACGCCCGGCAAGCCTTGGTTCCGGTCGGAGCCAGAATTCTGGAGAACCCGGTGGGAACTGCTCCTGGACTGTGGATCGAACATGAAGGATGTCACATCCTTGTGTTACCCGGTCCGCCTCGGGAATTGCAGGTCATTTTTGAAGAGTCCTGTATGCCTCGGTTAAGCGAGCTTTCTGGTGGGACTCGTCTGGCCACCCAGGTTTTTAAGGTAATCGGATTGACTGAATCCAGGCTGGATGAAATGATCGCTCCAATTTATACCCGCTACAAGAATCCGGCAACGACGATTTTGGCGGCAGCCGGTGAGATACATGTTCATTTGATAGCGAAGGGCAAGTCCGACGAGGACGCGAAAAGAGTCTTAACAGAGCTGGCGGATAAAATTGAATACGAACTGGGCGACTTTGTTTTTTCTCGAGGCGAGGAAAGTCTTGAGCAAATTGTTGGCTATTATCTCCTGATGCGTCAGATGACACTGGCCGTGGCGGAGAGCTGCACAGGGGGCCTCATTTCCCAGCGCATCACCAGCGTGCCGGGCAGTTCCAGCTATTTTCTTTGTGGCGTCACTTGCTATAGTAACGCCTCTAAGATCGAACTGGCCGGCATCCCGCCCCTGCTGATCGAGATGAATGGAGCGGTCAGCCAGGAAGTTGCCAAAGGTTTGGCTGAAGGGATTCGTTTGAAAACCGGCGCCACCATTGGTTTGGGAGTCACGGGAATCGCCGGTCCGGCCGGTGGCAGCGTGGAGAAGCCTGTTGGATTGGTTCACATTGCCCTATCTCTTGACGACACCATCGAACATCAGGAACATCGATTTGGCGGTGACCGCGAGCGTATTCGTCTCTGGGCTTCTCAGGCCGCTCTGGACATGGTCCGGCGAAAACTAATCTGACTGCTCAATTTCATAAATACGCCTACGAATGGCTGTGTCCGGGCCGATGGTTTGCGAAAACATGCTCGTGCTCTTAGTCTTGATCGACTTGTGAGTGGGAGCCCCCTGTCGACCGGAACCTCAGTCCCATGACTCATCAATGGACTGGAATTTTTGGCGTCATTTTGGCCTACCTTCTGGGAGCGATTCCCTTTGGATACCTCTTCGTCCGATTGAAGCAGGGCATGGATATTCGCGCTGT
>QHZQ01000685.1:0-397 GCA_003224725.1 Acidobacteriota bacterium
CCTCCAAAGGAGCCTTCCCCGTCCAACAGAATCTAGCTTGCCCCTTTACCGGGCTGGCTGTTTAGTCCAACACGCGGCTCAAGCTGACTCAGCCTTTGCGTTCTTTTTGGTGACAGCAGTCGAACCTTCCAGTTCCGTCTCCGCTAAGCCCGCAATGGAAGGTGGGTTAGCTTAGCCGGGAGTCGTAATGCCGATAATTCCTCACCGACGTTTCTGACGGTCGTCTGACGTGAGGGCCAAGAAAATGAAGCGGATTATTTCTCTCCTTTCACTCGTCTGCTCGGCGACCACGCTGCTCGCGCAAGAACAACCAAGAATCGTCTCACCCGACGTTCAGGTGGACCGGCGCGTGGTCTTTAGGCTTTGGGCTCCTCAGGCATCAGACGTTCAATTATCC
>QHZQ01000685.1:461-2805 GCA_003224725.1 Acidobacteriota bacterium
TTTACACCTACGGCTTTCTCATTGATGGTGTTCGGGCCAGTGATCCATCATGCCGCTGCACCCTGACCTGGGCGGGTAGAGCTTCTTCGAGTAGGTTTGTCGTACCTGCGGAGACTCCGCAGGTATGGGACAGTCAGAACCATGCGCCCGGGACGCTGCATCACGAAAGACTTTTCTCCAAACTGCAGCAACGCATGCGGCGTTTCCTCGTGTATACGCCCCCTGGCTACGAATCGTCCGGGTCTCGCAGGTATCCGACGCTTATCCTGCTGCCCGGTACGCCAGGCGATGAACATGATTGGACGAGCGGCGGCGGCTTTGCGGAGGTCATGTTCGACAATCTTATAGCCCAAGGCAAGATGGTCCCAATGATCGTGCTTATGCACGCCTCCGACGTTCTCGAGAGCGCGAAGGAGCGCCGCGGTGACGACAATCTTCGCGAATTCGAGGCGATTCTTGTGTACGAGTTGCTTCCGGTTGTCCGTCAACGGTATCGCGTCAGCCACGACCCACGCTCCTGGGCGATCGCAGGTCTCTCGCTGGGCGGAGAGTTTGGGGTGTTTGTCGGGCTCAAGCACCCGGAGCTGTTTCGCACTCTCGCCTCACTGAGCGGCTCGCTGGTTCCAAATTCCTTCGATACCCGCTTTGGCCAAGCCCTGACCAACTCGAAGGCTGTTGCGAGGGACTACAGACTCATTTGGGTGGGCTGCGGGTCTGAGGATATCTTCTTTGGTGGTGCCAAAGCCTTCGCCGGGCGGTTGCAGGCGGCCAACATACCGCACGTCTTCCGCCAGTTTGCTGGGCCCCACGTCATGCCGGTGTTCCGACAAGAATTGGCGGAGTTGCTGCCCTTGCTCTTTCGGCCATGAGTCGCAGCTGTGCCCACCACAAGACGATCGAATAACGGCATAACCAACCGGGTGCAGCCGACCACTGAGAAGCGCGGCCACTGATGCTGGAGCCGTTGACCTGATCTAGGGAGAGATGGACGAGGGTCGCATGAAAAGATGCTTTGGATTCCAATACTTGGCTTCCCTCGTTTTAATCCTTCTTGTTTTAGCCAGAGAGCCCAATAGACTGGCTTCCAGTCAGCTTGACCTGGAAGATCAGCGGCCGGTGGGTACTCTTTTTGTCTCCTGTGGAGACACAGCCCCTTACCGCTCCCAGGAAGTCCGGAGTCCGACGCTTGCATCTCCCGATGGCCTTTACAAAGCGTATGTCGTAGTGAAGGCGAGTGCTCAGGAAAATAGTTGTTCCAACTACTCGCGGCTCTTTGTCAAGGGACCAGGAGATAAGTCCTATAGAGTGATTCGGGAGCTAAAACCCGAACCAACGCTTTACGGTAACGGTTTGAGAATGGTTGATTGGTCCCCCCAGGGCCACTCTCTTAGCTTAATGGTACTCATATTTCAGTTTGGTTCAGACGTCGGATGGACTGAACCCTGGGTTTATGACGCCGATCTCGATCGATTCTATTATCCACCCCTTAACAAACTTTTTGCGGAGGTCTTCCGACAGGACTGTGCAATCCGGCTGGCTGATATCTTGGGCTATTCTCCCGATGGACAGTTAATCCTGAAGGTTGGTGACGATTGGACTGTCGATGAGGTCATCGACAATAACGGTCCGCGATGCATAGGCGCGGAGGATCAAGTCTGGCGCTTGGATTTCAAGAACAACAAGGTTCTCCGTCTGTCTTCTCTCGAGCGTCCCCAAAGGTACGGACGAATTGGGACGGAGCGCTAATGGATCCAATTTTTTATGGATGTAAGTTAGGCCGACAATTGGCTGGAGGCGACTGGCTCTGAAAGGCGCGCCAGCGCCTCAGTCAAAACGATTAGCCCGGCAAAGGAAAACGTATAACCATGACGAACCAAACCAAGCCGCGTGTCACTTCGTTCGCTCCGCAGTTCCTCGTCGACGACCTTGAGCGCTCTATCGCCTACTACCAGAGGCTGGGTTTCCGTTTCGGCGAGCCGTGGGGCGGATTCTACGCTATCGGCTGTCTGGATGGACTGGAATTGCATCTGAAAGAAGCGCCCAAGAATCCGGCCGAGCGCCAGCATCGTCGGGAACACGAGCACCTCGATGCCTCAGCGGGCGTCGACAACAGTGTGTCGCCAATGGCGCCAAGATCCTCAAGCCGCTGGAAGTGACGCCGTGGGGCACGAAGGATTTCTACATTGAAGACCCTGACGGCTACATCGTCTCTTTCGGTGGCACGGTGAGCGGCCGGAGACATAGGTAACAAAAAAGTCGGGAGACATGGGTAACAGTTTGAAGCCTAACCAAAAGCAGCGGCGGGCGGCTGAAGCGGGATCGTTCGGCAACGGAGAGCGCGCGG
>QHZQ01000095.1 GCA_003224725.1 Acidobacteriota bacterium
GAGGATTCCCTTCTTAGGAAAGTCAGGGACATTACGAATCAAATCCTTAAAGTGTTGCACGTCTGTAACGAATGATCTGGCTTAGAAAATGTGAATATCATAAATTGGTCGGGGCGAGAGGATTCGAACCTCCGACCCCCTGGTCCCGAACCAGGTGCTCTACCAGGCTGAGCCACGCCCCGCTAGCGAATCAGACTTGCTTGCTCCTTGGAAAAAATTTCAGGCCAACCTTCCAACCTGTCTATCGTCTCATGTCCTGTTCTGTCAGTTTTCAAAGGTGTGATGGAGACATATCCCGCATTAACAGCCATGTAATCCACGTCCGGGCTATCTTGACCACTCACGGCTTGCATCTCTTGATCAAACCAAAAATATCTCCGGCCACGAGGATCCTGATTTTCAACAATAAGAGTCCGCACATTGCGCTGACCCTGCCGGGTAATTCGGATTCCTGTGATCTCATTCCGTGGCACATTGACATTCAAGATCAAACCTGTGGGCAGTGGATCTGCCCAGAGCTTTTCCGCAAGTATGCCGGCGAACTTGGCAGCCTCCTCAAACCTGAATTCTTTGCGTGCTGCCAGAGAGATGGCAAAGGCCGGGAGGTCATGATGGGCTGCTTCCAGGGCTGCGGACACTGTTCCGGAATAAGCAATGTCGTGACCCAGGTTGGCTCCCTGATTGATCCCGGAAATCACCAGGTCTGGACGCACCTTCAAAATATGATGAAGCGCGATCAGGACGCAATCAGTTGGTGTGCCGTCGACTGAAAATCGCCTGGGTCCGATTTCTTCATACCTGACGGGACGATGTAAAGAGAGAGATTGACTGGAAGCACTCCTCTCGCGATCGGGAGCGACTATGGTAACACGCCCGAGAACTGAGAGAGCCTCGGCAAGAGCGTTGATACCTGGCGATTGAATTCCATCATCATTGGTCAGCAGAATTTCTTTCAATGATAAGCCCTGGAGATAACAATGGTCGGGACGAGAGGATTTGAACCTCCGACCCCACGCACCCCAAGCGTGTGCGCTACCAGGCTGCGCTACGTCCCGACACAGCCCGGAATCTAGCACCTTCTACTTAAAATTGTCAAGATGTCGCGCAGCTCTACTTTGAGTTGAGTCAGCTTCGCAGGAGAAAGACCATTGGTTGGAGATTTGGCAACTTTGCTGCTTTTCTGGTCCCCATTTTTTACAGGAAGAAGGTCGGAAGGCAAGTCTTGAGGCCTGGTTCCGGCCAAAACTCTTTTGGCCCCGGCAATGGTGAATCCTTGCTCATAGAGCAGGTTCTTGATCGCCACAACCATCTCCACGTCTTTCTTGCGGTACATTCTTCGACCGTTGGCCCCTTTGGTGGGAGTGAGTGTCGGGAATTCCTTTTCCCAAAAACGAAGAACGTATGGTTCAAGCTTCAAGAGCCTGGAAACCTCACCAATCCGAAAATATAATTTATCGGGAATTACCGGGTTACGCATGGCCTTGGTCCACTGGCGTGAAGGAGACAAAAAGTCGGAGGTAAGACGTTACACTTTATCATTCATCTTCTGTGAAAAGGGTACCGAGAGCGTCAACTAACTCGTGTGTCTCTCCGTCTTGTGTTTAAGGACAATAGGAGTTCCCCAGAAACCAAAGCGTTCACGAATCTTATTGACCAGGTAACGTTCCAACGAGAAGTGCAGCTTAATCTTGCGATTTGTAAACACAGCAAAAGTAGGAGGAGCTATTCCCACTTGAGTCATATAGTGTACCTTCACCTTTTGATTGAAGGGAACGGATGCCTTGTGGAGAGCAACGTTTTGGAGAAATGCATTTAATTCCGCCGTCGTCACCCTGGCTTGGCGGGCCGCGACAGCCTTGTCAATTAAAGGAAACAACTTTGCAACTCTCTGTCCGGTAGTAGCAGAAATGAAAATAATGGGCGCGTAGTCCAAATACTTAATCCTGGAGCGAATTCTCTCCTCATATTTCCGTGTGGTAAAGGTATCCTTTGCAATCTGGTCCCATTTGTTAACCACCAGAATAACGGATGCACCCGCCTCATGAGCATAACCGGCAATGGTTGCATCAAGTGCGGTCGCTCCTGGTAGGGCGTCAATCAGCAGTAGAGCCACATCGCACCGTTCCAGACTCTTCGTCGCCATTATCACGCTTAATTTTTCGGCAACTAACAAGGTCCGGCTTTTCCTGCGGATCCCTGCTGTATCAATCAGGCGGTAGACTTTGCCGTTCCGAACCAGCAGAGAATCTATTGCGTCCCGAGTGGTGCCCGGAAAGGGAGAAACGATGGCTCGTTGTTCTCCCAAGAGTTTATTTAGCAGCGTTGATTTACCAACATTAGGTTTTCCTATGATGGCAACTTTGATTTCCTGCTGAGGAGCGGGCTCCAGAGGCTTACTGTGGGGAAAAGTCTTCAGCACGTCATCAAGAAGGTCTCCTACATTTAGTCCGTGTGCTGCCGAGACAGGATAGATCTTGTCGAAACCTAATTCGTAAAATTCCTGGGCTGCAATCCATGATTTGTCGCTATCGCACTTGTTAACGACTACAAAGACCGATTTCGAGTTCTCAGTCAGGAATTTTGCCAACTCCGCGTCTAAAGGTGTTACTCCGGAGCGGCAGTCCACCACCAAAAGAATGGCACAGGCCTTATCAATGGCGGCTCTGCTTTGCTCGTAAATTCGACGGGGGATAAGTTCAGCATCCCCAAAGACGATACCTCCCGTGTCAATCAATTCAAACCTTCTCCCCCCCCACTCGGCCAATTCGCAGATTCGGTCTCGTGTCATCCCGGGCTCTTTGCTCACCAGGGCTTTTTGTTTTTCGCAAATTCGATTAAAGAGGGTTGATTTACCTACGTTAGGACGCCCTATAATGGCCACAGTCGGTAACTTCAAGCGCCGTCTCCTTCGCTGAATTAGGAGCCAAATAGAAACGTCTGTATCTCATCCCGGCAGCTCATTCGAGGTCACTTCAATTCAAGTACCAACAAGACCAGACTAAATTTACGTGTATTACTAGGGTTTCTTGGTAGTCAGGAAGTTCAGGAATCGGCAGGTCACCTTTCTCGGGTCTTGGCCTTGCTCCACACCTGCGAAACACAAATAAAAAAGGAGGGAAACGAAGAAAGTCCCCCTCCTGTCGATCCGGATATCTCTCTAATGGCACTCCTGCGTCAGGAATACGCTCTAGAGTTCTAGCCCACTTCCAGCAAGGCGTATACAATGATCCCAATGACCACTGTAACCACTGCCAAAATTATCGCTCCTTCGGTCAGCCGTTCTTTCCAGGTTTTCTTACCAGCAACTTCAGGATCGTCAATTTGCTCAAACATTTTCCAATCCCCCCTTCAGCCAATTATGAGATTGGCTCGAGTCATTAAGTAGATAAGAATCTTGACAGCACCCCCACCAAGCGATTAATAGCTTTTTTATGCCCTCATTTTAACGCACATGTCAAGAGGGACAAAGAAAAACTCACTGAATTTATTTGAAAATCTTCATAAGTTTGGCCCTTGCATTCAGCAAAAAACTGAGCATTTGTCGGCTATTCCCTTTGCCAAAAGAATCCGATACAATGCCTTCCCTTAATACCATTGTGAGTTTGTCAAGGGCGAGGCTTGAGTTTTAAAATATTGGACATCGGTTGTGGAAAATTCAAGTTGCCGGGAAGCATTGGTCTGGATATCGTTCCTCTGGAAGGTGTGGATGTGGTGCATGATCTAAATCAGTTCCCCTATCCTTTCGGCAACGACAGTTTTGACCGTATTCGGGTCATCCATGTGATCGAACACATTCAATCAATCTTAAAAACAATGGAGGAGATCCATCGTATTGCTAAGCCCGGTGGAGAAGTGGAAATTGTCACGCCACACTATACAGATGCTTCTTCCTGGCAGGATCCCAGCCATCTCTGGCATTTGAGCAGCCGGTCTTTTGATTTCTTCCAGGAAGAATACAGGACCAGCTACTATTCCAAGGCCCGGTTTCAAATTGAATATTCTGAGATCAAACTGCTCAAGCTTTACAAGTGGTTTGGCCTTGAATTTCTTATAAATTTGCAAAATAGAGATCTCCGCTACAGGTTCTTGAGAAAGTTCTGGGAGCAATACCTTTGTTACTTCGTTCGAGGCAAGGTCATGACTTTTAGATTGAAGGTTATAAAATAAGTAATGATCGAGTGCGTCACCGTCGTGATTAATCTATCGTTTGCAGTTTTGAAAGACTCTTGAGCCAAGACGGCGTGGACACTACCAACTCTCATTCGGGTCCCTCAAACAAAGGAAATCTAGCCGTCGTTTTGGTTAGTGGTGGAATGGACAGTTGTGTTTGTGCTGCCATAGCCGAACGGGATTACCGGTTGGCCTTCTTGCATGTCTCTTATGGCCAACGTACAGAACCACGCGAACTCAAAGCGTTTCAAGACATTGCTGGGCATTATCACGTTGATGAAAAACTTGTTTGCCGACTTAACCACCTGGCTCAAATCGGCGGATCGAGCCTGACTGATCCCGCCATTCCCATTGCGGAAGCCAACTTAAATCGAAAAGAGATCCCAATGAGCTATGTCCCCTTTCGAAACGCGCATTTTTTATCCATCGCGACTTCTTGGGGAGAAGTCTTGGGAGCCAAAGCCATATTCATAGGAGCCGTGGCTGAAGACAGCTCTGGGTACCCCGATTGTCGGCCCGAGTACTATCAAGTGTTCAATCAACTGATTCGTGCTGGGACGAAACCTAATACCCTGCTTACAGTCATTACTCCTGTCATTCACATGAAAAAAAGGGAAATTGTCACCACAGGCTTCAAGCTTGCGGCTCCGTTCCACTTGACTTGGTCATGCTACGAGAATACAGAGGTTGCTTGTGGCCGTTGTGATAGTTGCGCCTTAAGGTTGCGAGGCTTTAAAGAAGCCGGGAGGCAAGATCCCATCCCGTATGCTTTGTGCTGAAAGTAGATGTGGTCGACTGATTTTTAAGGTATATTTACTATCGAACGGAGGATCAGCAATGAATGTGGAGGTCAATATGCAAAAGCCCTTGAGGGCTTTAATGATATGTCTATCTGCATCTGCCCTGATTTTGATAACACCTTTGGGGCCTCAAAGATTATTGGCTCAAACAGGGTCGATTGAGGGGGAGGCTAAAGGGGCCGACGGGACTCCTCTCATTGGAGTTCTGGTCAAACTGGACCGCAAAGACATTAAGCAGCATTTTGAGGTGAAGACGGACAAAAAGGGCCACTACTTCCACGCCGGTCTGCCGGTGGCTCTTTACCGAGTTAGTTTCAACCAGGAGGGTAAGGAAATATTCTTCTTTGACAACATCAAGGTTCCCCTGGGAGACACTTTTAAGCTTGACCTTAATCTGAAACAGGAGGCCGAAAGAGCCAAGAGTCAACCCAGACAACTCACTAAAGAGGAGGTTGAGGCCAAAGCTAAAGCGGAAGAAGCCATGAAGAAGCAGGACACCATGAAGGCTCACTTTGATAAAGGGAGAGAGTTTTACACGGCAAAACAATTTGACCAGGCGCTGGAAGAGTTTAAGCGGGCCAGCGAGCTCGATCCAAAGCAACATGTGATTTTCGCTAACTTGGCAGAATCTTATAAGAACTTACGGAAATATGACGAAGCAATTGAAAATTACAGTAAGGCTTTGGCAATCCTGTCCGAAAACCCAAAAGCTGACGCCCAAACGGAAGCTAGTTATCACATGAACATGGGGATTATTCATGGGTTGTCAGGAAAAATGGACAACGCCAGCACGGAGATGAAGAAATCGGCGGAGTTGAATCCAGCCAATGCGTCCCAGGCCTATTACAACCTGGGGGCTGTTCTGGTCAATAGCGGCAAGTCGGCCGAGGCCGTGGAAGCTTTCAAGAAAGCCGTCGAAGCCAATCCTAAGAATGCCGATGCCCAGTACCAACTAGGAATTAGTCTGACCGGGATGGCCACAGTAACCCCTGAGGGAAAAACCACTCCGGCACCGGGCACTGTTGAAGCTTTTCAAAAGTATCTGGAATTAGCGCCTGATGGCAAGTATGCGGCCCAAGCCAAGAGTATGATTGAGGCTCTTTCTCAAACTGTGGAGACCAAATTCAAAGCCGAGAAAGAAAAACCCGCCAAGAAAAAATGAACATGAAAGAAGAAGTTAAGACTTAACGCGGCCTGTGGCTGCAACCAAAAAATCAACAGCAGAGACGAGACCCGGAGAAAATCTTTTTTGGAACGCAGATAAACGCAGATATTGGTTTTATTAGCCAACAAAACGATCATGAACGCTCTGGTCCAGTATATCCAAACGAATACTGGGCACATGAAATCTTTCTAAAAGACAAGAAGTGCGCTCTTGTACTACAAAGCACACACAGAGAGGATTGGAGTTCCCTCTCAGCAGCAAGGTCGACCGTAGCCAACTTAAAAGTGCCTAGAAGAGGAGCCCTGCTTTTTTCTCTGCGCCTTCTTCTTTGTGTTCTTAGTGTCTTGGTGGTGATTAGAACTTCATACTCGGACTCAAGAGGCGTTTCGCTTGGACTCCCCATCGGAGCGCCTCTCTAACTGAAAGTTGTCAATATTCCAATCGGTCTTTCCTTGCCTGGCAATCAGCCGGGCTTCGATGATTTCTACTCCTTTTTTGCCTTTACGGACCGAATAAAGTCCAGCCTTGATCTCAATTTCCTTCTTATCCTTTTGGATTAGACTGCGCAGATCGTAAGCCGTGTAATGGGGATCAGCGGGCCCCGCCAGTAACTGCTCCAGCTGCTCCTGTCCTCCTGCATTGGTTTGGAATTCCTGAGTGGTGAACTGAATCGCCGCCTTTGGATTGCGGTTGACAACAGCTTTCATGAACTTCTTAACAACGGCCAGAGCTAATTTGGCTCGTTTTTCACTTTCCACGTTGAACGGGAGCAGCTTCTTGCCAGGGACAGACCTGATGAATTCAATTTTATCGGCAAGCCACTCATTCTTGACCTTGACAAATCTAAGTCTCTCGTATTGGGTGGCAAAGACTTGCTCATTGAGGTCAGCCCAAATACTCTCAACATCAACTTGAAATTTCCGTTCGTTAGGCTGAACGATCCTTGCAGGGTCGAAATCAAACGCCACAACCCGTCCGCTGCGGACGCGGATAGAGATTCGCTTCTTGTGAAGATAATCATGTTCCAGGTCGGCCGTCATCAGTTTTCTGGCCTCCACGTCGTGTTCGAGGGTTCGAGCGGCCATGAACGCCTCTACTACCGTGGCTCTCAAGTCAGATTGGGAGTCGGCAAAGGCGAAGCATGCATAAGAAAAAATAAGGAGAAATAAGATATGGCAGCTGATTATGAATTCTAAAGGATTCTTGCTCAAACAGACCTCCTCAATTGAATTCGGGTTTATACCAGGAAGCTCTTCCAAGATTCCCATGGTACCATAACATCGTTCAATTCTTCGGCAAGTAGTCTAAAAGGCTGACTGTGGCAGCGAATTCGAGGAAACACGTGGCCGCAACCTTGAAAGTGAAACCGGGCAAAAGCCGGAAAGACCGGGTTACCCTAGATAGAGCCTTTTCCAAATGTGGGATTTTTTCTCGTAGCGACGCATTGGAAAAAATTAAGGCAGGGGCGGTCACCGTGAACGGGAAAGTGATTCGCAATCCCGATCTTTGGGTTTCCCTGGCTCACGACCGGATCAGGTACGATGGCCAAGGCTTAAAAAAGCGGAGAAAAGTTTATTTGATGTTTTATAAGCCTAAGGGAGTCGTGACGACGCACCGGGATCCTGCCCATCGCAAGACGGTATATGATTTCCTGTCAGGACTCAAGGAGTGGGTATTTCCCGTGGGACGTTTGGACAAAGATACCTCCGGTCTTCTCTTGTTAACCAATGACACCGATTTCGGTGAGGCTCTAACCAACCCGCTCTCTCGAATACCAAAAACTTATCAGGTCAAGATCAACTTTCGTCCTTCTGTCGAGCAGTTGCAGCTTTTGGAACAGGGGATCACCTTGAAAAATGGTGAGAAGACCCTGCCTGCGCGAGTCAGAATTCTCCGGGAAACGGAGAAATATACTTACCTGGATTTGGTGATTGTGGAGGGCAAAAACCGCCAGGTGCACGGGATGATGGAAGCCCTCAATGGCAAAGTTCTGAAACTGGTTCGCAAAAGGATTGGTAATTTGGTTCTCGGTAATCTTCAAGTAGGAAAGTATCGCTACCTGGACCATAAAGATTTGGCGCAATTAAAAGGGTTCCTCTCATAGGCATAACGGTCGCGATAAAGTCTTGGCTTTACTTCTCAATAGATATTACTTGGAATCTTGCACTGAAATCTATCAACCTAAATCCGGCAGTTGAAATTGCCACAGAGTCGGACTTTTGGCGTGCCAAGGATCGCGGGCCTGGTGTGTGAACTCTTGATGGGATGGGCTTCTGGAGAGGTTCCGTATTTGACAAGTAATAGGATTTGCGTTTAAATACCTTCAGTTTGTTGAGGCTGGCCTGCAGGAGGATTATGTTAGAAAGACTAAAGCTGAAACATAAGTTGCCGGAAATCACAGACAGGATTGTTGACACTTATAGTCATTGCCAGGTTCCTTTACACCATTTAGAGACAACACCCCTTCCCTCCAGGGAAAGCATCGTTCAAATCCTGGAGATTCTGCAAGAGATCATTTTCCCGGGCTATTTCGGTAAAAAGGGATTGGACATTCACAGCATCAAATATCATGTCGGCGATAGTCTGGAAACCGTCTATGAAATGCTTTTTCGGGAGATCTATAGGGGAATTCGCCACGGCTGTCAGTTGTCACAGTTGTCCGAGAGTATTTGTTCTCATTGCGAGGAAATTTCCGAAAATCAAACCGTCACCTTCTTAGAAGAGATCCCCGGTTTACGCCACGCGCTGGCTTGCGATGTCCAGGCCGCCTACGATGGAGACCCTGCGGCAAAAGGCTATGATGACTTACCATCATGGTCTACCGCATCGCTCATGAACTTCAATTGCTGGGCATTCCCCTGTTGCCGCGAATCATGACAGAATTTGCCCATTCGAAAACGGGCATCGATATCCACCCTGGGGCCAGAATCGGGAAGAATTTCTTCATTGATCATGGGACTGGGGTCGTGATTGGCGAAACTACTGAGATAGGCCAGAATGTGAAACTCTATCAAGGGGTGACCTTGGGTGCCTTGAGCTTTCCCAAAGACGAGACCGGCAACATCGTTCGCGGGAAAAAGCGCCATCCCACCATTGAAGACGACGTTGTCATTTACGCAGGAGCCACGGTTCTGGGAGGAGATACCATTATCGGTAAAGGCTCCATCATCGGTGGCAATGTGTGGCTTACTCACTCCGTCCCTCCAGGAACCAAAGTTTTGATTTCCGACCCTCAGCTCATTATGGCCCCCATGCCAAAACTCGTGAATGTCTGAGGAGCAGCCCCGTCAGACTTTAGAGCCCTTTTTCCGTAATTGCCTTGAGCATTAGGAAGGGAACGAATGCGTTCTGGTGGGAGAGGGCCGCTGTACAAGCGCCTTCTGATTTCTTTCTTTAAGCACGTTGCCTCGGAGCGGTTCAACTGCTTCCTAACTAAACAAGGGCTTCGCCCTTGATATCCATGGTGGAACGCGCGCTCCGTCGCGCGTTTTCCAGCGTGCGCAGAGCGCCCGCTCCACCACCCACGGGCCCGTGATGCCCAAGGGAGGGTACACGCGGTGTTAGGCGGCCTCAATGCTTCACGCGGTACGTAACGAGCACACAGCCGTTTTTGAAGGTTTTACATTCCAGCAGCTCCAAATCGACCTGCCGTTCCGTCGGGAGGAAAAGCGGAATTCCCGAACCGAGTAACACTGGCTGGATGCTCAAACCGATCTCGTCGATCAGGTTTGCCTCGAAGAGCGACTTTGCCAACTCCCCGCCCCCCATCACAAGGATGCCCTTGCCTTTCTCTCTTTTCAACTTTCTGATGAACTCGGCTGCGCCTTCGGAAATGATCTGAACGTTTTTGTGAGGGCTTTCTCTTAGCCTCCGCGAAAACACATAGTTTTTCACGCCTGGATAGGAAGGCCAAGGCCGGCCGCTCTTCAGTGTCGGCTCGTAAGTCTTGCGGCCCATCACGACGGTGTCGATTTTCTGCCAGAATGCCGTCATGCCAGAGGCCGCCTCCTCACCCCAAAGGATCCAATCAACCCCATGGTCTTTGCGGGCGATGTAGTTATCGAGACTGTTGGCAACTCCAAAAGTTACTTTCCGCAATTGTTACTCCTTCCCAATTCCGGGATGAGATCAACGCTCCAGCGCACCTAACGCCCAAGTGTTCCCAAAGGTATCCTTGACCTCCGCGGTCCGTTCCCCGCAGGCCTTATCTTCGGGTTCTGCGAGCGAAGTGGCACCACATTCAAGGCCTTTCTTGTACACGGCGTCCGCATACTCGACGTACATAAATTGACGCGACTCTGCAGAGGGTGCACGAAAGCATCATCTTGCTCGTGCCCTTACTCGATGATTGCGACAGGAACGAGCAGGAGCACGAAGTAACGTTACCCTATTTCTGAAACGGGAGCACTTAGCCTGTGGCTACCTCTTGGTCTTCCCCTCCAGATTGATGGACACATCCACCAATGCTTCACTTCGGTTGTACCTGAAAGTCACATCGGACGCGGTAAGGACCGGAGTGATTCCCAGCTCATTGAGAAATTGAAGACAAGTCTCAAATGCCCTTTTCCCGAAAATATCTCCGCTCTGAAAAGGCAGAAACTGACGAATTAGAGAATCTTTGATGGGAGAACCACCAACCATCTCCACCCTTCCTAAATGGTATTGCTTTCCTTCTGAGATATCCAATACCACATCCGCGATCTTCTTATCATCTTGCGTATCTACCCGGGTTTTGACATCGAAATCCAAGTAGCCCAAGGCGAGATAGGCTTCTTGAATCGCCAGGGCCCCGGTAGTAATTTTGGAAAGATTAATTGTCCCTTTGGGCTGCAAATTCAGCAATGAAATCAAGAGAGCCTGGCTCAACACCTCCGCTCCGTTGATCTTGACCTGTCCCAGGCGATAAGGATGGTTTTCTATAATATTTAGTCTCATTTGAACTTTTCCCTCAGGGCCGGGCGCAGCGAAGTCGAACTCAGGAGGGCTTATGGCTGCCTTGATAAAGCCTCGATTATGATAAAAAGCCAGGATCAGGTTTAAGCTATGATTAATTCGATTGCTATCGTAAATGTTCATGCTTTCGGGAGACAACTGCGCCGTGACTGTTCCGGTACTGCGGAAGATAGCGATTAGATCCTGAGAAGAAATGGACTTGTTGCCGACAAAGAGGATGTTTTCCGGTTTAACCGTAATTCCCGCCAGTGTGCCTTGCTGGGCCATCACCAGAGAACCCGCGGCCCAGTAGAAAAGCAGAATGGCTCGAAGCCAAGTCTTCATGAGCTTACTCCTCGAAAAAGAGTTTAGAAATTTGGCGAATAGGAGATGCATGGTTGAAATGCTATCCCCGATGTTCCGGAGAGACAAGCGGCTTGTTGGTTGAGACCTGACGGCAAGAGTGGCGCGGTTACCTCATGCCGCCGCCGAGAGCGAAGCAATTCTCGCGCAGAGACGCGGAGGCGCAGAGAAGGAAATAATTGAGGATTGAGGTTAGGGAATCGAGGGTCGACAGAACTCTTCGATCGTCCGATCTTCGATCCTCTATCCCCGGGGGCTGAGAGGGCTCAAGCTCGGTACTCGGCTCAATTAGGTGAAGCCCTCATGAAAGACCGGATTAGGGGACCGTCCATAGCTTTCAGGAATGCCCCCCGCGGCTCTACCGCGAGAAAAGAGAACTAAGCGTTCGGTGAAATTCTTCGCCGGGTAAGCAACTCTGCAAAAGACACCTGGAGGGGAGAGTTGTCCACTAGTGGCCTAGACCGGTCAATCTATCACTTTGGCTGTCAGGACCAGGAAGAGGGCGTTGTTGGAGCCATCGATCGTTGCCTTGCCGACAACGACTTTTTGCCCTTCGCGCACGTCAATATTGGTGTTGATTCCGGTATCGACGCCACTAATTTCCGCCGGACCCGACGGAGTAGCCCTTTTGACCGGCACATCAACTCTGAGTCTCAGATTATCGATCCGAATCATTCGGCCCGTATTACTGTC
>QHZQ01000096.1 GCA_003224725.1 Acidobacteriota bacterium
ATTTGTATTGGAAGTGGATTGATCAGATATGAGCGCGGCAGTGAAAAGAAATACCAGCAGCAAAACAGCTTGCCAGAATAGGCGGGACATAGAATGACTTTTGGTTTTCCCCCGAAGACCGAATCGGATCGATCGAACTACCTTGATACGCTCTTGATCTTATCATACCCGTGCGCTGTGGCCCGGTTCAAACTTCTCCCCTATTAGTAAAACTCATGAATTGAAAGCAACTTGAGATCATGATATCTTTCTGCGATGCGAATTCAGGCCCTACTTCTTTGTTTTCTCCTTCTCTCAGCTCAGTCCGGGCTCGCCCAAGAAAAAACAAGAACTCTCGAAAATTACTTCGGCCAGGCAAGAGAACTGGAACAGAAAGAAGATTTTGCTGGCGCCGAAAGAGTTTACCTGCAAACTGCAGAGGCTTTTCCTAATCAACCCGAAGTTCTGAAGCGCCTGGCAATTCTGTTTCAGACAGAACTCAAATTATCTGAGTCCATCGACGCATTTGGGAAGGTGCTCAAGGACAATCCGCAATATCCCGAAGTTAACTTTTTCCTCGGTCTCTCCTACCTGGGACTAAATCAGTTTGAAAAATCCATCGAATTCTTCAATAAGGAGCTGGAGGCTAATCCGAAATACCGCCGAGCTCGCTATTACATGGCCTTGGCCTATCAGTCGCTGGACCGGAAAATAGAGGCCGCCCAGCAATATGACATTTTGGTGAAAGAAGATCCCAGTGACTCGAAGGTCTGGTATCAGTTGGCGCGACTCTACAAAAGTTTATCTCTTCAAGCCATCAAACAGCTAACCCATCTGGATCCAGACTCCGTACTCGTGCTAGCCATGCGAGCTGAAAGCTTGGCAGAGGATGAAAAAAGGGATGAGGCAATTCGCCTCTATCAAAACATATTGAAGAAGCAACCGGATTTTGCGGGAGTCCATTTCGCGTTGGGCGAACTCTATTGGAAAACACTTCAAAACGAAGATGCGGAGAGAGAGTTACGCCTGGCTTTGCGAGAGGACCCCAATCATCCCATGGCAAATTACTATTTGGGAGAGCTGATGCTAAGACTGCAGAAGCCGAAGGAGGCTATGCCGTTGCTCCAAGTTTCAGTGGCTGGCGATCCGTTGTTAATGGCTGGTCAGTACCAGTTAAGCAAATGCTATCTGGCACAAGGTCAATTGCAGGAGGCTCTGGGTGTGCTATTGAAGGTGGCCGAGCAGGTACCAGAGTCAAAGATGACTCACTACCAACTGGCTCAAGTCTATGCGCGTATCAAGAACAGCGAGAAGCAGAAATATCATTTGGACATTTTCGAAAAACTTACCAGGGAAGAAAAAGAAAAGAAGGTAGAGAGGTCGGACCGATTGAAACAAATGGAAGACTTGGATAAGGAAGGCAATTTACCCCAGTTGCGAAGTTCATCAGCCGGATCGCCCTCGACGAGGTAGTGTTTACGTGCCGTCCGAATACTCCTCTTTCTAAAACTAATACAAACCATTAACCATGTGAGAAAAGGGTAGGGTCCGGCAAACAGGAAAGAAAAAGACTGAGTGGTCAACAAAACGAGATCCTGCGGTCAACCAGTAGTTTAGCCAGTCCCGAGCACTCGATCCTCAGCCCTTCACTTGAGTCACCCCCTCTTGAATTGAAAGGATTTGATTTGCTCTTAGATTCTGAAATACGTCCTCTGCTCCCGATGGCCATTTGATTCTCAGGGACTTGATCACTTCTGAATTGCCGAGACCAAAGTGAACACGAGTATCACTCGCAGAAAGATAGCTTCGTCCTCCTCTAATTTGGCTAACCTGGCTACTATGTTCGGTAGTCAACGTAATCTGGGCGCCGACCGCATCCCGGTTGCTCTTAACACCAATCAGTTTTAAGAGAATCCAGTTTCTTTTCTGCCCTGCCTGGTTTATGAGAAGAGTCGCTTTCTGCCCGGAGTTGTTGACCAAAATGTCAAGATCTCCGTCGTTGTCGATGTCACCAAAGGCCACTCCACGGCCTACCTTGGGTGACGCGGACGCATAGCGCTGAAATGCGACATTCTCAAGAAATTTTCCCTGCTGATTCTCAAGAAGCTGAATCGGTTCGGCGTAGCGAATGTCATCTCGAATCAGTTCCGCATTGTCAAGGACATGTCCGTTCACCACAACTAGGTCCTGGTCTCCATCGTTGTCAAAATCGATGAACCCGACTCCAAAGCCCAGTAGGAAGTGGTCCGTTTTGGCAATTCCCGCTAGCCATCTTTCATCGCTGAATAGCCAGTTCGCCTCGTTCCGGTACAGAGCATTTGCTTCTAGGTCGTAGTTAGTGACGACGATATCCTGCAGCCCATCCCCATTGTAATCGCCTGCGTCGGTGCCCATGCCGGCTTCAGCCTCTCCCTCAATGTTGTATCCCGTTCCGGAGGTCAAGGTCATATCGGAAAAGGTCCCGTCATGATTGTTTCTGTAGAGAAAGTTGCGGGTGGTATCGTTGGCCACATAAATGTCCATCGATCCATCGCAATCAAAATCAGCCGCCACAACGCCAAGACCCTTTCCTTCGGCGTTGGCGATGCCGCTCTTCTCGGAGACGTCTTGGAAGTGACCCTGCCCCAAGTTCCGATAAAGCTTGCTAGAAACTCCTGCAAAGTTTTTCGGGTGACAGTAGCTGCGTATGTTCATTTCGGAACAGTCTAAGTTCTTCTCGTAACTGTAGTCGACGTATCGAGTCACAAAAAGGTCAAGATTTCCATCGTTATCGAAATCAAAGAATGCCGCACTGGTACTCCACCCTGAGCCACCTACCCCCGCCGTTGACGTGACGTCTGTAAACGTCCCATCACCGTTATTGTGGTAGAGAATATTGGGACCGAAGTTGGTCACATAGAGGTCTGGATGACCGTCATTGTCATAGTCGCCCACGGCCGCGCCCATGCCATAAGATCCGTTGCCTCTTATGCCCGACTTTGCAGTGACTTCCTGGAACTTGCCATTGGCGAGGTTGTGATACAAGGCGTGACCGCGGAAATCGGCGGGCGGTGAGTCTGGCGTCGAACCTCCATTGATGAGCAATACATCAAGCCAACCATCTCCATCGTAATCGAGGAGAGCACATCCAGACCCCTGGGTTTCTACTAGGTGCTTCTTGTTGGAGGCTCCGCGTTGATGTTCAAAGGTAATGCCGGCCGCGGTGGTCTCGTCCAAAAAAGGAGATGATGATTCTACACTCGCAATGGGCGGTTGCGTCCCTACAATCACAATGATCGTGATCGAGGCAAAACAGAGACACCACGCCACCACGCTCTTCCGCTTCAATCTGCTACTCATCTCGGCTCTTGGCATAGATTGAAGGTCGGTCAGCCTTGGACTTGGCCTGCTCATTCTCAAGATCTCGAAACGCTTCGAAATGCCTCTTAGCCTCTTCTTGCTTGCCGAGCCTCTGCAGTGCACTAGCCATTAGGAAGCGGGCTCTCTTGTTCCGAGGCTCCGATGAAATTACAACCTCCAGCGTCTTGAGCACGCCTTCATATTGCCGTGTCCTAAGGTATACTTCTGCGAGTTCCAGCCGGGCATCAATGTCCCGGCTGTTATGGCGGATGAGCTCCTCAAGGAGAGGGACTGCCTCAGCATGGTTCCCCTCTCTTGACAATGTGCTGGCCAAGCCGAACTTGGCCGCAGTCATAACTTCAGGAAGGCTGTGGGCGAGAAAGAGCGCCCTCCGATAGTGACTTTCTGCCTGCTGGAGCTCTCCTTGGAACTGTAACTCGATGCCTGCATACAAGTGAGCCAAGGGATAATCCGGATAAGTCCGAGTTATCAACAGAGCCTGCTGGAAAGCTTTCTGATAGGCCTTCTTCTGACGCAGAGACGTGACCACGAGGAACTGCACATCGGCTGGCCCGAAACCTTTGTAAGCTAGATCCAACGCGCCTTTTAGATTGCCCTGACCTATTAGAAGCAGAGCTAAATTGGATCTGGCCTCAAGGTAGTCTGGCTTCAACCGAATGGCGGTTTCGAAATGGTTCTCAGCCATGGAAGTATTTCCCATGCGATCGTAAATCACCGCCAACAAATTGTGGGCTTCCGGAATATCCTTTCTCATTCCCAGAAGTCTGAGGAGGAGGTCTTTTGCCTTGAGAGAATCACCCTTTTGGAACGCTTGATAGGCCTCAGCGTAGTATTGGCCCACTAAAGCGTTCTCAGCGAGGCTTGCCAGGGGAGGGAATAAGTAAACAATGAATGAAAGGCAAACTATAAGACGGCTTGTCTTTCTTCTAGAGAGGCTCATCATTTGCTGGTGTCAGCGTCCCCTTTCTGGGGTCGTGTGAAAACTCATGATGTTTAAGCGTTCATTCCTGTGAGGTTTATGAGGAGCAGGGAGTCGACGCTGCGAAACTCAACCACTTCCCACTTCCAACATCGGGTTTACTCACTGACTGGGGCGGTACTCGACCGCTTTTTCCGGCTGGCTTCAAACAACCTGAGCTCCTCTCGCGCAGCTTCGACGAGCCCCAATCGTCTGAGAAGCTGCCCCAATTGATAATGAGCTTCGCTGTATTGTGGGTCCAGCCGACTGGCTGTCTGAAACTCCGCCAACGCCTGCTGCTCCTTCCCGTCCTTTAAAAGTGCCTTTCCAAGCGCAACGCGGGCTTGGGCCCAGCCTTCGTCCAGCATCAAAGCCTTCTGATAGCATGGAATACTCTGCGTTATCTGGTTATGCTTGAACAGCAACTCGCCCAAGTTGTAGTAAGGCCATTTGGATTTTTTTGGGAGTTGTTCATTAAGTTCAATCGCCTTTTGATACGCTCGCACAGCGTCATCGAAACGGCCTAATGCATCCAGGGTCAGTCCCAAGTTGTCGTGAGCTTTCATGCTCTGTGGGTCTAACCGGATCGTGGTTTCGAACGAGTTGAAAGCTTGATTGAATCGGTTTCGCGTGTAGTAGATCCGACCCAAAAAGTAGTGTGCTTCGGTGAGCTGCGGATTCAATTCAACCGCAGTCTTCAACTCCTGCTGAGCGGCTTCCCAACGATTCAACTGGAAATAATCGAGACCAAGAATCCTGTGTGCCTCAGCATTGTCGGGCTTGTGCTGTAGAGACTGCAGCAATGTGGAAACAGATTCTGTGTACTTTCCTTGGCGAAAGAAGGCGTAGCCGAGCAGATAAAGGCCCTCAGCCGAGCGCGGTCGGGTAGCAAGGAATTCATTCAGGACGGTCTCTGCCTTGTCCCACTGTTCGGTAACAACATAAACGCAACCCAGCTGGTAGGAGGCATCCGTTGCGGTCTGAGCGTCTTTGTGCGCTTCCAGAAGCGCCTTCTCCGCCAGGTCGTATTGTCCATTTTGGAAAAATGAAACGCCTCTGTGGTAGTCAGAGGGTCCTTCGGAATCGGGTGCGAGATTCTTGCCCTCCTGGTTGAAGCAAAAAAGAATCATCAAGCAGAAGGCTCGGAAAAACCCTTGATTTCTCTGAAAATCCATCCTGGCACCACTGAACTAGTTTACCATGATCCCTTCAGTAATCCGTGACACAAAACCGGCAGGTTCTTGGCGAACGTCCCGTCGAAAATAACCGTCTGTACCGTGAGAGGAACATTTGATGCGGAGTGCCCGTCTCCGTTGACCCTGCTGCAACGGGGAGAGCTAAGTGACCAAGATATCACGAGGCAAAAAAAAATTGCCACCAACGAAAGGGTAAAATACGCTCCGTTGGTGGCAGTGAATTGGGTCCCATCTCCGGAACCGAGAACATACTTTCAGATCCGACGAGAAGCTTCGTTAATAATTAATCTTCAACCCGAACTGGATTGTGCGCGGAAGGTTAGTCTGCGACGAAACGCGCCCAAAGGTTCCCGGATCGCTCAGGTTCGCATTGCTTTGCGCAGCAAACTGGTTGCCACCGGTATCGCTTCCAAAGATCACGCGATTGAACGCATTGATAAAGTCTGCACGAAACTCAACATTTATGCGTTCGGTAACAGAAGTCCGTTTGATGATGGAAAAGTCCTCATTCAGATAAGCGAACTTTCGCAAGTCGCTATACCATCGAGGACCGTTGCCCAGAGTGAAAGGTGGGGGTATTGAAAATGCCGCTGCATTGATATAGAGGTCCTTCGCCGGATCAAAATCACTCGCAGGCACGTTGCTTCGCTTCTGGGCGCCAGGAACCAAATTGGGACGCAGCCAGTTGCCTCCGATGCCTGGTAGTGGGTTGTTTACTACAACCAGCAATGGGGCACCGCTCTGGTATTGCTGAATGGCGTTAAATCTCCAACCACCCACAAGCTTTCCGGAAATACCCCCCTGGTTCAAGAATTTCTTCCCCGGTCCAAAGGGTAGTTCGTAACTATAGCTGAGAACCAAGTTATGCGGGTAGTCGTTCTGGCTAATGGATTTCTCTGCTTTGCGATTAAACTTGTCCTGAGCCGTAGTAGAGAACGGGACAGCGAGCTGGGATTCAGTGTCGGTGAGGATCTTTGAGGCTGTATAGGACAGCAGAAGTGCCAGACCTTGGGAGAACTGCTTGGTCACTTTGAGCTGGAAAGCATTGTAGGTAGAATTACCAGAGTTCTCGTAGGGTCTAGTGATGCTGGAATACTGCGGAAAGGGTTTCAGGGCCTGGGCTACAGAGCCTGTGAATCCCGGGTAGGGAAGGGGAATTCCAGCGGCCTGAGCTTCGGGGGAGTCAATATTGGCATATAAGAGATTTCCGAGTCCGAGTGCCTCCGTGGGTAGCTGGTTTGTTGGCAGGAGATTGCTGATGAGCCGGGTTCCTTTGCTTCCGACGTAGGCTGCATCAACCAGGAAGCGCCCTGGCAGCTCCCTCTGGATATTGATGTTCCAGTTTTGAAGGTAGGGGCTGTGACCGTCTTCGCGGGCCATGTAGTAGGGCACACCATTATTGACCACAGATGGATCGATGAACGGTGGGCTAGGGAAACGATCGACTGGGAAGCCTTGGTCTAGGAAGAACGCCGGGGTGACTCCACCGTCCGTGCTGACGATGCGATTGTTCGATTGGTAACCCATTGTGAAGCCAAGCAGGTGACCGTTGGGCAGCGAGGCGCCTCCGGCACTGTAGTAAATACCGTATCCGCCGCGGAAAACCGTCTTGCTGTTGAGGCTGTAAGCCAACCCAAACCGCGGTCCGAACTGCCTCCAATCCGTGTCGGCGAAGGTCCTTTGCGAGTCTGTGGCAAACCGGATTGCTCCCGGTCGGCCGCCAGCCCCTGGATTCGGGAGGGTTGGATCGAAGGTCGCAAACCTGTTAGCTACCTCGTAACGGGGTTTCTGAATGTCGTACCGCAAACCCAGATTGAGAGTGAGCTTGGGGCTCACTTTGTAGTCGTCCTGGAAGAACAGAGCGTAATAGCGTGACCGGTTACCAATCGAACCGGTACCGTAGACCCAGGCTTCACCAGCATCCGCAGCACCTACCAGAAAAGTGGCGTAGCCGGCCCCGGTGCTGGCGTTTCCGGGAAAAGAAGTCTCGAGGTAGCTGAAATCAAAAAATCCGGCGTCACGGTTGGTGCTAAATGTATTGTCTCCGTTGGCACGGATATCAAAACCAAACTTGAAGGTGTGCTTGCCACTGATCCAGGTCATGTTGTCAACAAAATTCCAACCATTCTCCGGAACAATGCTGACACCACCAGGTCCATACTGTCCAAAGCTGGTTATGTTTAGCGTGGGACAGAAAGACCCCTCATTCACTCCCTTCAAACCAATCTGTGCCGGGCAACCCGCCAGTGCATCGCGAGGCAGGAAATTATTGTTATTTCGATTGTAGGCCACGGTTCCATGATTGATGAGGTTGGGTCGGATGAACCAATCATCACTGAGGCGCGTGACCCAGATGGGATCCGATGAAATACCACCGCCTGACATGGGCCCCGTAAAGGCTGTGAAGCCTTTATCTTCATAGAAAGAATGAGCAAGCGAGAAGTTGACCTTGTTCTGAGATGAAAATGAGTGGTCAACCTTGAACCCCCACTGGTCCGTCGAAGTGCCAGTGCTACCTGAGGCGGTGTAGTTCAAGAAGTTGCCTGGTCTATTCGGCTGGGGAAGAAATGCCTGGAGATCCTTGGCTATCGAGCTGATCCGATCGGCGGGGATGATGTTACCGGGGAATGGATCTCTGGTAAACCCGCCCTGGCCGTCCGGTTTGGTCGTTGCCGGGTCGTAAATTTGGATCAAATTTCCGTTGCTGTCTCTCAAACTCGAAAAGTCCCCGTTCCTGAAGGCATCTGTGGGGAGGGATATCAGAGCGCTGGCCGCTCCGGCACGGTAACGGAAGCCATTGAAGTAGCCAAATGCAAAGGTCTTGTCCTTGATGATGGGTCCGCCAATCGTGAACCCGTACTCATTTTGCTTGTTGACTTGCCGTGTGGGTTGGAAGAACCCCCTCGCATTCAGCACATCATTGCGGAAGTATTCGTAGACCGATCCGTGAATATCATTGGTACCCGACTTCAATGTAAAGCTGGTGACCCCACCACCGGTTCGACCTAACTCAGCCGCGAAATTGTTGGTGTACATCTTGAATTCTTGCACGGCGTCGACCGGGAAACCCAGGATCCGAAGGTCACCCGGGAGGTTGCTTCCCAAAATAGCTGCCCCCTCCAATTGAATTTCGAGACTCAGCGTTTGACCTCCATTGACCGTGGTTGAGAAGATGGCTTCGGGGTTGCTGACACTACTGCTCCCTCGGCCAACGACACCTGGAACGAGACGAATAAAAGTGGCCGGACTGCGCTGCTCGCCGGTCAACGAGAGCGGCAGGTCGACGATCTGCTGATTGTTGATTGTTGTTCCCAGCTCCGAAGTGTCTGGTTTCAACAGCGGAGCCTCGGCCGTAATCTCAATCGTCTGGGAAACTTCACCAACCTGCAGGCTGGCATCCGCTCGGACTGTTTCCCCGAGAGGGACGATGACACCCTCCTGAACAGACTTCTTGAATCCCGTTTGTTCAAATGTGACCCGGTAGGTACCCGCCTTGACTTGTGGAATGGTATAGAGGCCTGCCTGGCTGGTGGCTGTTTCGAACGAAACTCCAGTCGCGGCATTAGTGACCGTAACCTTGACACCGGCGATCACGGCGCCAGAGCTGTCGGTCACAGTGCCGGTGATGGTGCCGCGGTCCGTCTGAGCGAAAGCCGATAGGCAGAGACCAAAGGAAAGACAAGAAATTATGGTTAATACGAACAACCGTCGCGGCTTGTACATAGGACTGTACTCCTTTCAACTGATTAGAAAAAACGAATTGCAGAATCCGAGTTAGTTTGGAACTACGAATTTAGATTGTCACAGTAATGTCAGACCACGAAATATAAATGGCTCAGTTGGCGAATGTCAAGAAATTTTTGATTCCTCGGAATAAAATCCGAAATACGGAAATTCTTCATCCGTGGCGCGAAACGATTTGCCGTTGAATTCAAATTTAGCGAGGCACCCCAGTCAACGCGCCCGATGCATATTGGCCTTGCGGACTTGGAGCTGGATAACCTATGGATCATTTATCCCGGTCAACATATCTATCCGGTTCATGCCAAGATCACCGCCTGCTCGGCAAGATCGACAAACTGGTCGACCAGATAGCCCGCGCCTCAAAACAAGGGAAACTCTGCCATTGAAGGTCGACTAACTCGCCTTGCTTTCTTAGGATCATTGACCTTCGACGATTTGTGCTATTGAGGGGCGTAGGGTGCGTAATGGTCCAGCGCCGGCCCGACGGCCACTGCATTTCGATCTGCTCTATCTGCCCGCTGTCTCCCAAACCGAATTCAAAGACATAGTGAAGAAGCAACCGGAGTTTGCAGGAATCCATTTTGCGCTGGGCGAGCTTTAGTGGAAAACACTTCAGAACGAAGATGCCGAGAGAGAGTTGCGGCTGGCTTTGCGAGAGGACCCCAATCATCCCATGGCAAACTACTATTTGGGGGAATTGATGCTAAGACAGCAGAAGCCGAAAGAGGCCCTGCCGTTGCTCCAGATTTCAGTGGCCGGGGACCCATCATTACTAGCCGGTCAGTATCAGTTGAGCAAATGTTATCTGGCACAAGGTCAGTTGCAAGAGGCGCTGGGGGTGCTATTGAAGGTTGTCGAGGAGTTGCCAGAGTCAAAGATGACCCATTACCAACTGGCTCAAGTGTATGCGCGTTTAAGGAACAGCGAGAAACAGAAATATCACTTAGCCATCTTTGAAAAACTTACCAAGGAAGAAAAAGAAAAGAAGGTGAAGAGGTCGGAACGGTTGAAACAAATGGAAGACTTGGACAAACAGGATTCGGCCGTACCTTCTTCCCAGTTGCAGCCTCCACCGACCGGATCTCCAGCGACAAGGTAGTACGTATCGAGGAGCCCCTATCGATCTTCCTTCTGATGTCCACGTCATCCTGCACGCGCCCCCCGGTGGAAAAAAGACTTAATGCCTCAGTTACCGAGGGAAAATGCAAGGGTGGAGCGGGCGCTCCCGCGCACGCTGGCTGAACGCGCGGCAGAGCGCGCGTTCAGCCAGCGGGTAACTGAGGCATTACAAAAAAAGCCCTCATCCTCCTTGCTGGAAGATCAAGGCCGAAAGACTCCAATTAGATCTGGCTAGATCCAAGGATCAGTAATTTATCCTCAACCCAAACTGGATTTGGCGAGGATTGTTATTCACACCGGTGATTTTTCTGGATATTGTTCTCAAACCCACCGGCAAAGACTTCACCCTGTATGTACCCGAAGACTGTCCGGTTGAAAGCATTGAAGAACTCGGCACGGAAGTCGATTGATATACGCTCGCCAATTTGAGTCCGTTTGATGATACCGAAGTCTTCATTGAGATAAGGGAAGAACCGGATGTCCCCATAGAGCCTGGGGGCGTTCCCAATGGTGTAACGATCCGCTGGCGTCCAAGCGTTGACATTATACTGAAGGTCTTTGGCCGGGTCGAAGTCGCTGGCATGATAGCGGGAAGACCGCCGATCCACCCCAGGCACCACATTTGGCCGGCTCAGCCAAGAGACTGAAGGCGACGGATCTCCAAATCCACCGATGAATAATCCCGCGTTGGGCTGGTTCTGCATGATTTGAGCCGGCGCCCCGCTCTGGTAGGTCTGGATGCCCGTCAATTTCCAGCCGCCTAGCAGCTTATCAATAGCGCCACCCTGATTGAGCCACTTCTTCCCTTTTCCAAAGGGGAGATCGTAGCTGTAATTGAGCGTCAGAATGGAAGGAATATCATTGATCGAGTAAGACTTTTCAGCCCGCTGGTTGTAGCCGGTCTGTGACATGCCTGAGAACACGCTGAACTGCGAGTCTGAATCAGTCAGACTCTTCGACCAGGTGTAAGCCACCATGAAGGCCAACCCCTGACTGAAACGCTTTTCCACTTTCGCCTGCATTGAATGGTAGGTGCTGGAACCGGTGTTCTGCCACCAGGTACTCACGTCGTGGTACTGGGGATAAGGACGGAGGGACTGGGCAACCGTTCCCTCAAAGGAAGCGAAGGGAATTCGGATCCCTGCAGCTTGCGCATCGGGCGAGCGGACATCCTTGTCAAGCAGAGAACCCAAAGAAAGATACTTCGGATCCAGGGCATCAGGCCACTGATTCCTCGAGACGAGGCGTGTGCCTTTCGAACCGGCCCAAGCTATGTCAAACAAAAATCCCCGACCCAATTCGCGCTGAACATTGAGATTGAAGCTCTGAATATAAGGCGACCTCCCCCATTCCGGCCTCATCTCGTAAGCGTTTTGTCCGTTCAACAATGACGGATCGGTGGATGGAAGATGGGGGATTGTGCTCTGGGGAAAGCCGTCCTTCATAATGAAGGCCGCGTCAAAGGGCCCGAGGGGTGGAGGGTCGGCATGAGCAGTGGCGCTGAAACCATTCCAAATATGCGACAACTGCTGAACTGTGTTCGTCTGGGCATAGCTGATTCCGTAGCCCCCGCGGATGACTGTCTTTGGATTCCAGCTGTAGGCAAAGCCAAACCGTGGGCCGAACTCTTTCTTGTTCAGGTCCAGACCTACCCGACGAGAAGGACTGGCAAATACCAGAGCTCCAGGAATGCCATCAGCGGCCGGGTTGGGCACGTCGCGGTCAAACCAACTCATTCGGTTATATTTCTCGTAGGCCGGTTGAGCTAAGTCATACCGGAGCCCCAAGTTTAGGGTCAGTTTCGAAGAGACCTTGATATCATCCTGGACATAGCCACCGTGATACCACGAACGTTCATACGAGGGCCCGGTCGAGACATCCAATGTAGCACGGCCTACCTGGCCTAGCATAAAGTCTGCGAAGCCAAATCCTGTAGTGGAGGCCAGCCCTGGGAGACCTGTGGGTCGCCCTTCCCAAAAATAGGCGCCTGTCGAGTTACCGGTCGAAAAGATGTTGAACAGCTGCTTCCGATATTCGTATCCAAACTTTAAGCTGTGCTTGCCCTTGAGCCAGGTCAAATTCTCCTGTCCATAGAAGTTGGTGTTGACCGAGCTGCTGTTGCAGCCTCCCCCGGTAGTTCCCAGGAGGTTGAACTGTGGCATGCAACCATCCTGCGGAACACCTTTCAACCCAATCTGGGCGGGAATTCCTTGGCCGTTAGTGGTTGATTCGCCTCTATAAGTATGCCGATTGAATCCGAGGTTGGGACGAAGCACGGTATCGTAGGTGAGGCGAAAAATCTGAATGGGATATCCGCCTATGCCCGCGCTGTCTAATGCGCCGGGATAAGGTGACCCGCCTCGGGTGACATAGTTGGACTTAAGATAGGACCCGAAGATCTTGTGCTTTTCGCTGAAGTTATGGTCAATCTTTACTCCCCATTGATTGGTTGAACGAGTCGCCAGAGTCGAAGCCACATAATTGTTGATGATCTTACTTGGGTCGGTGGGTTCGACGAAAAACTTCAAGAAGGCCACGGCTACAGGGTCGAACCGGTCCTGAGGAATGATATTGCCGGGGAATGGATCTCGAATAACGTTTCCGGAAGCATCCGTTCTCGTTGTGGCAGGATCATAAATCTGACGTCCTTGCTCCGCCAAGACTTGCGAAAAATCTCCGTTTTTGAAGGCATCCGTAGGCATGGTCACAACTGTGTTCTGGGCTCCTCTCTGAAAGCGGAAGCCGCTGTACCAGCCGAATGCAAAAGTCTTGTCCTTTTGGATAGGGCCACCGGCCGTGACTCCAAACTCGATCTGCCGCAGGATAGACCTCTTAGCCTTGCCTGTCGCGAGATCCGGAGCCCCCTGATTGGTAAAAAAACCATTCGCGTTGAAGGCGTCATTGCGCAAGAATTCCCACGCGGAGCCATGAATTTCGTTGGTGCCTGAGCGGAGATTGAAGTTGACGAATCCCCCCCCAGCTCTTCCCATCTCTGCCGAATAGTTGTTGCTGACGAGTTTAAATTCCTGGACTGCGTCCTGAGGGAAACCGATAATGCGGCCATCTCCTGAGCCGTTGGAGTTCAAGATGGGAGCACCTTCCACGGAGAATTCGTTGGCTGCACTTTGACCTCCGTTAATCGTTTGGTTAAAGTAGCGCTCGTTGGTGTAAATCGCTCCCCGTCCCGTCACCCCAGGGATCAAGGTCATGAAGGCAATCGGGTTGCGCTGCTCTCCCTGGTTGCCAGCCAGTGGCAAATCAAGTACTTGCTGACCGGAGATGGTTGTTCCAAGCTCTGATGTTTCCGGCTTCAGGGCGATGACCTCAGCCTCAACGGAGACGGTTTGACTGACCTCACCGACCGCTAGAGTGACATCCTGCCGAATTGTGTCACCAACGGGCAGAGTGATATTTTCAAAGACCGCTTTCTTAAAGCCCTGCTG
>QHZQ01000683.1:0-2339 GCA_003224725.1 Acidobacteriota bacterium
ATACAGTCCTCAACGCCCGCCAGTGGGGTGCGCCTGAAAGACCAAAGGACATTGAAAACCAGTTTGGCGGCAGCATCGGCGGACCGGTGAAAATTCCGAAGCTGTGGTCAGAAAAAAACAAAGCCTATTTTTTCTTCAACTACGAGCGCTTTACGGTTCGAGGGGGAAACAAGTTTCCTATCCTGAGTATTCCCTCGATGCAGGAACGTCAGGGTGACTTCAGCGACTGGCGCGATGGCGACGGGAATCTGATTCCGGTCTACGACCCCGCCACGCGCGAACAGTTCATGGGCTGCGACGGCAACACCCCCAACGTGATTTGCCCCTCAGACCCCCGCATGCAAAACTCCTTGGCCCAACAATGGCTCCAACATCTGCCCACCCCCACTTTCTCCGGGCCTTTAAATAACTATGTTTCACCGGTTCCCATTCCCGAGATCGCCGGCGCAGGCACGGACCACATCCAGAATTTCGATTTTCGATTCGATGACTACCTGGGAAGCAAAGATCACTTTACCCTAACGCTGCATAACCACAATGCGGTTTTCGCGAATGTGTCGAACTTGCCGAGCATTATCAGTAGCGAAGGTCACCTTCTTCCGGATGGCGGTGAAATTGGTCCCTGGAACGACCGCATTAGTTGGGATCACACCTTTTCGCCGAACCTGTTAAACAGCCTGACATACGGTTACATGAACATGCGGGGCAGTGAGATTGCCGTGGATGCGGAGTTCGCTGGCCAGTTGCCACAGATTGCGGGCGTTGCCTCGCACGCACAACCTCCGGCAATTCTGCTCTCTGCCGGCTTCGAATCCATGGGATTATATTTACAGCACCACGAATCTCGCCCAACGAGCGTGTTCAACGACCTGATGACCTGGGTCCACGGTCGCCACTCGTTCAAGTTTGGAGGGGAGATCCGGAAGCTGCAGAACAATTTTACCAGTACCTATGACTCGTCGGGAGTATTCAGCTTCGCTGAGACTGAAACCGGCGTGCTCGATGTCAACAGTGGCAACCCTATTGCCAGTTTCTTGCTCGGTGCGGTGGACAACGCCTACGCAACGTTCTTTACCCAAACCTCGCAGTATGCGCGCGGCTCTTACTGGGCGCTCTTCGCTGGAGACACCTGGAAGGCGACAAGCAAACTCAGTATTGATTACGGTCTCCGCTGGGACCTCGGCACGCCTGCCACCGAGAAGTTTAACCATTCCTCTTTCTTCGACCCGCTTGGGGCAAACCCCGGTGCGGGCGGACGGCCTGGACGGATGGCCTTTGCAGGTTCGGGAGGTCAGGGGGTGGACTACAGAGCTGCTGGTTTCTCACGGGCACACCCCGAGTACACCTGGTACCGTGGCTACGCTCCGCGACTGGGCATCGCCTATGCCTGGGATCCCAAGACCGTTGTGCGTGCCGGATACGGTATCTTCCTGAACCAGGCGTTCTACCCGGGCTGGGACAGTGGAATTTCCTTGGATGGGTTCAATGCTTCCCCTTCATTTGGCAGCACAAATGGGGGACTGACGCCCGCCTTCCTGCTCCAAGAAGGGCTTCCGCAGGACTTTCAGCCTCCCCCTTTCATCGAGAGCACCTTTCGTAATGGTCAGGAGGCCCCGCTTTATCGACCCTTTGACGCCAATCGCCGTGCTTATGCCCAAGCGTGGAACTTGACTGTCGAACGCCAGTTCACCGATAACTTCTCCCTCAGCCTGGGGTATGTCGGGAATAAGGGAACACGCCTGCCTTCGAATACGGTTCCACTCAATGCTCTGGATCCGAAGTACCTCTCGATGGGGTCGGCGCTCTATGACGAATTTGAGCCTGGCCAAACGATGTTGAACGGTGTTTCAATTCCCTATAATGGCTGGGTGGAGCAAATGCAGTCTTGTGCGCCTTCGGTAGCCCAAGCCCTGCTGCCGTACCCGCAATACTGTGGTGGAATCCTGGGCGTAAATGAGAATGCCGGCAATTCAACATATCACTCTCTCCAGGTTAAGGCAGAACGCCGTTCTTCACGAGGGCTTTGGTTCTTGACCTCTTATACGCTATCTAAGCTAATCACTGACGCGGATACCACCCAATCAGTCATGTTCCATGGGACGTTGCAGGGAGTGATTTCACCCTTCCAAAGGCAACGGAACAAGGCGCTGTCGGCCATGGACACGCTCCACAACCTGGCTGTCTCGTTCACTTACGAGCTTCCCGTTGGTCAGGGAAAGCGGTTCCTGAACAGAGGAGGCGTGGTGGACAAACTCCTCGGGGGATGGCAAGCGGTCAGTATCTTCAGAGCCACTTCAGGTTCACCGTTCTATTTCCGCTCCAGCTTTTGCAATGTTCCC
>QHZQ01000683.1:2357-3219 GCA_003224725.1 Acidobacteriota bacterium
CTTCCTGGAGCCAATCCATTCCTGCAAGACCCTGGAAACTACAATCCAGACAAGGGCCCGCTTTTCAATGCAGCGGCATTCGAGGATCCCAATAGCTTTAACTTCTATTTTGGCCAGGGCCCTCGCATTTCGAATCTGAGAGGCCCCGGCTTCCACAACGAGGATTTCAGCCTGGTCAAGAAAACAAGAATCACAGAGAAGACAGGACTACAGTTCCGTGCTGACTTTTTCAACATATTTAACTGGCACATGTTCAATCAAACTGGCTATTGGTTTGGTGACCAGGCGTTCGACGCTGATGTTGCAAGCCCAAGCTTCGGACAGTGGACTGGAAGCGTCAGCTTTCCGAGGAGCATCCAGTTCGGCCTGCAATTCTTGTTCTAGATAGTTGGCCGGGACAAGGGGATCCGTCTCATCCTTAGCTTAGGACGAGCGGCGTGTCGGTCTGGGGTCACGAGCGCAGGGGATTGGCGTACGTTCAGGCACGATCCCCAGCGGACCCTCCGTGGGATAGGAATCATTTTCCGCCATCGTGGTGCCGTCCCAGATTGAGATGGTCTCACGAAGTCGTCCTCCCACACGTCCATTCTCGTCGGCGGGCCCGAGATGAAAGCTTTTTTCTAAATTTGCTCTCTGCCTTAATAATCCGAATGACACTGACTCGATCTTCCGCTGCAAGGGGATTATTGTTGGATGGTCTTAAAGCATTCTCTGTTCTGTCTAGAGCACTTTTCGCGTGGTTCCTTCTAACCGCTCAGCTCTTTGCGGCTGACTGGCTCACTTTTGGACACGACCCGCAGCGCACGGGATGGGCAGTTAATGAAGTGACGCTCACACCCCAGAACGTCAACGGTCTAGAGCT
>QHZQ01000683.1:3234-4238 GCA_003224725.1 Acidobacteriota bacterium
CAACGCCCATTGTTGCTACCGACGTAACCACTCCACAAGGCATCAAAACGCTGGTCTATCTGGCAGGCAGTTTAAACCCATTCTATGCACTGGACTCGAAGGATGGTGAGCTGGTGTGGAGTATGGCCTTTGAGACGCATGTCCTCGCCAAAGACGAAGGCTTCTACCTCTGCCCCAATGCCATCAACGCAACACCCACCATCGACAGGACCCGAAACATTGTCTATAGCATAGCGGCGGATGGGATGCTATACGGGTTGGACTTAGGGACCGGAAAAGTCAAATTTGGACCGGTTCAATTTGTTCCGGCTTTCTCCAAGAACTGGAGCCTGAACCTGGTTGACGGGACCATCTACACTTCAATTTCTCAGGGCTGTGGTGGTGCGTTGTCGGGAGTCTATTCCATGGAAATCACCGATCCAACGCACCCTGTAACTCGGGTTTTATTTCTTCGGAAGCGTTATGGAGCGGGAGTCTGGGGCCGTGGCGGACCCGTCGTCGGCAAGAACAGGGCCATCTATTGTGCCACCGGGGATGGGCCGTTTGATCCGTCTGTCGGAGATTTTGGAAGCAGCTTTGTTGCTGCCTCGCTGTCCGATTTGAAACTCCTTGATTATTACACCCCGACCAATTGGAGAGAGATTACAAAGTACGATCTGGACATATCCTCGGCCGGTCAGGTTTGGTTCGCCTACAGAAATTACAACCTCCTTGCGGGTGGTGGGAAAGAAGGGAGGAAAGGATCATCATACTCCACTGTTCACAACGCCACTGCTCGCCAACGATCAGAAAGCTTTAGAGCAAGAAGGCATCTGGGGCGCACCTTCGGTTTGGAGTGACGGGGACGGTCAGACCTGGCTCTACGTCCCGATCTGGGGGTCTATCTCTAAGAATGCACCGAAATTTCCTCGGACGAATGGCCCTACACCTCACGGGTGCATCATGGCCTTCAAAGTAAAGTTAGACCCTGTCTCGAAAGAGCCAACCTTAGAGCCGGCATGGAT
>QHZQ01000097.1 GCA_003224725.1 Acidobacteriota bacterium
CCTACCTTCAGCAAGGGATTGTATTAGACGTGGGTCAAAATGCGAGTATCGATATCGCCCTGCAGCTAGGAGAGCAGAGCAATACGGTGGAAGTCACTTCGGAGTCCACACTGCTGCAGACCGAGGACGCGGTCACAGGGCAGACGCTGAACCGCACCTTCGTGAACGATCTGCCAATGATTGGCCGCTACGTTCTCGACTTGGCCTACCTGACCCCGGGAATCACACGACCTGCAGGTACAGGTTACGGAGTCACAGAGCAGGGAAACGACTTCGTTGCCAACGGTGGACGCAGCGCCAGTAATGATGTTCTGATCGATGGTGTGACGGTTAATCTCTTCGGCCAAAGCGGCGGCGCTCAATACACGATAGACATTCCCTCAGTCGATGCCGTGCAGGAGTTCAAGGTTCAGTCCAACTTCAGCGCAGACACCACCGGGTTTAGTGGAGGCACAGCAATCAACATGGTCATCCGCTCCGGGACCAACTTCCTCCATGGAAGCGCCTGGGAGTTCGTGCGTAACAATATATTGACGGCCAATGACTGGTTCAACAACGCTAGCGGCGGCAAGCTGGCAGCTCGCCGCTATAACCAGTTTGGCGCCAACGTCGGCGGACCCATCAGAAAGGACAAGACGTTTTTCTTTGTGAATTACGAAGGGACGCGGCAGAGGTTCACCGACACCATACAAGCGGGCGTCCCCAGCGCCGCCATGCGCAGTGGCGACTTTCGTGAAATCTGTGGGGAGGGATTCGACAGCGCCGGCCGGTGTAATGACCCTGAAGGGCAATTGTGGGACCCCTACTCCGGGGTTTACGATCCCAGTGTTGGGGGTCCAGTGCGTTCTCGCTTCATCCCCTTCAACAACCTGGCAACCTATCAAAGCCCGTGCAATCCCAAATTGGATGGCACCGGTTATCAGCTTCCTGCCACGCCGGGAAACCTCGTCGACCCAGCGGCGTTCAAAATGATGCAGCAATTTCCGTTGCCTAATCTGAATGTGGGCAGCCCTAATTACAACCGCTTCAACAACTGGATCCGTTCCGTCTCCAACCCCGCCGGCAAAAACCAGATGGATTTTAAGATCGATCACATCTTCAGTGAGAAAGACAGGTTAAGTGTAAGGTTCGCTCCCAGGTGGCAACATACGGACAACGTAAATGGCTTCGATAGTCCGCTCGATCCCTATAGTCTGGGGCATCAAAAGTATGACGCTTATTCATTCGCGCTAAATCACACCCACAGCTTCAATGCCAAAACCCTGCTCAATATTTCTTTGGGATATATTACCAATCCTGTTTATGGCGGCAATGGGGTCCTCGCAGCAGAATATCCCGATTACGACATCTCTAAAGAGCTAGGGGTACCCGAGTACCTGAAACGATCGGGCGCTCTTGCCGCACCGGCCATCATGCTAGGTAACTACCGTTCTGGCCCCACTGGACAGAATCTCGGCAGTTTGTTCTGGGGGCAGTTCAAACAGACACCGGAAACCTATCACCTGCTCACCAGTCTCAGTAGGATGCAGGGCCGGCACGACTTGAAGGTCGGTTGGGAAGGGCGCTTGCATAGGATCAGCTTTTCAGCGCCTGCCGCACCAGCGGGAGTATTTGACTACGAGTTCAACAGCACGTCCCAACTGCCATCGTCCGGCGGTGGGGACGCCATGGCCAGTTTTCTGACGGGTGTGGGCGGAGGATGGGGGCAATACGAGGTCCCCGTCAGGCCGGCCACACAGAGTTTCCAATACGGCGGATTCATTCAGGACAACTGGCGTGTGACGGACAAGCTCACACTGAACCTGGGTCTGCGCTACGATTTGAGCCTGAATCGCACCGAGCGTTATAACCGCATGAGCTATCTCGATCCCAATGTTGCTTCACCGCTGCAAGTTCCAGGTCTTCCGAACTTGCGTGGGGGCATGCGGTTTGCCAGTCCTGAAGCCCGAAACGTGACCGGCGCAGACTACAACGACTTCGGTCCCCGGTTTGGTTTTGCCTATCGGTTTACAGAGAAGACCGTCCTCCGCGGCGGCTTTGGAGTATATTATACACCTCCACGAAATGCTGCCCTTGGAGCTTCGGGTGGAGGTTTTCAGGGGTTTGCCCAGGTGACCAATTGGTTCACCAGTTACCAGAATGATGGCGCCACGCCCTGGGGACGCCTGAGCGATCCCTGGCCCGTCACGGGTCCGAACCTTCCCATCGGAAGTTCCCAGGGATTGCTATCCTTTATTGGCGATGACGTTAAAGGCCCGTTCCGCGATGTCCATCCCACGCCTTACGAACAGAGCTGGAGTTTCGGCATCCAGCGGGAGCTGGCGGGTGGGGTCCTGATCGATGCCAATTACGTAGGCAAGAAAGGGACAAAACTCTACTACGGCGGCGCTGACGGATTTAACCACTTGGGACCTGAGGTAGAGAGCTATTCTCTGGATCAAATCGCAGCTCTCAATACGTTTGTTCCAAATCCCTTCAATGGGATCATCACATCAGGAAGCCTTTCTGGCCCGGAGATTCAGGCCTACCGGCTCGCATTACCTTATCCGCAGTTCAAAAGTTTTAATATCGATGAATTGCCTGTGGCCAACTCTATCTATCATTCGTTTCAGTTGAAGGCTGAGAAACGTTTTTCCAGAGGACTTCAGTTCCTATTGACCTACACGCTTGCCAAGTCCATCGATAACTCCTCAGTCCAGGGATTGACCGGGGGTGGATACTCCAGTCTGCAGAACCCCAACAATCGCAGATTGGAACGCTCCCTTTCCCAGTTTGACTCTACGCACGTGCTGGGGATCAACTACGCTTATGAACTCCCGATAGGCCGGGGCAAGGCCATCGGAAGTAACTGGAATCCCTGGCTGGACGCGGTCATCGGAGGTTGGAAGACCAACGGCATCTGGCAATTCTCGAGTGGTAATCCTCTTGGCTTACGACTGAGCGGCGGACAAAGCCTTCCTACCTATGGGGGACAGCGACCCAGTTTGACTGATACCCTGGAAAGAAACACGGGTCCAGACTTTGTCACCAACTATTTCGCCAATCCCGAAGTCGCGGTTAAGCCGGCTCCTTATGCTCTAGGAACAGCTCCGAGGACGTTGCCCAACCTGAGAGCTCCCGGAGTCAATATCGCCAGTCTCTCCGTCTTCAAGGGATTTTCGATGAGCAAGTTCCGCGAAGGGATGAGATTGGAATATCGGCTGGAGGCGTTCAATGCCTTTAACCACCCCCATTTCGGCGCGCCGGACACCACGGTGAACGGTGGCAGCTTCGGCCAAATTTTCTACCTGGCTACTTCCCCTCGCGAATTCCAGATTGGGTTGAAGCTCTACTGGTAGGAGCTGCGAAGCTTACGCGGCTTCCCGGTGGCGAGCGCCGGCCCGCGACGAAGCTATTCTTGAATATCAAACCATCCTGCAGCACACCTGCGAACGCTGTCCCTATCTGATCCCTATGAGACTGACGACCATAGTGCTACTGGGTATTACTTTTCTCAATCCCTCATCTCTTGCTGCTCAAGCCCCCATCCAAGAGCCGCTTCTCCGATGGATGAACCAAATTGCACAGCAGCAACTGCAGCGGCGGGAGAGCACCATTGTTGAAATCCGGACAGTTGCCGACGCGGAGCGCCGGAAAAAATGGGTTCGCGAAACACTCCTCGAGATTTTGGGTGGTCTGCCCGATTACCACGGGCCGCTGAATCCCAAAATTACTGGCCGTATCGAGGCGGAGTCCTACACCATTGAGAAAGTGATTTTTGAGAGCCTGCCGGGCTTCTTTGTCACCGCCAATCTTTACCGGCCCAACCAGGCCGGTCGTTACCCTGCTGTCCTTCTGCAGTCCGGTCATACCCAGGAGGGGAAGCCGGAGCCGCAGAGACTCGCCGCCAATCTCGCGCTGAAGGGCTTCGTGGGTCTCGCTTTCGATCCTGTAGGACAAGGCGAAAGAGAACAGACCTATGACCGGCAAGTCGGCGGACCCTTGGCGGGCGAGGCGGTCGCCGAGCATATCCAGGCGGGAGCCCAAAGTATTTTGGTTGGCGAGAGTGTGGCCCGCTATTTTGTTTGGGATGCCAAACGGGCCCTGGACTACCTGCTCAGCCGGCCTGAAGTGGACGCGACACGCGTTGGAGCCGTGGGTTGCTCGGGCGGAGGCGCACTGACTATGTTCATTGCGGCTCTGGACCCGAGGCTTAAAGCGGTCGTCCCCGCCTGTTTTCCGAACTCCTATCGACTGTTATTTGCGGGCCCTAACCCGGATTCCGAAATGAGCTTCCTCAATCTTTCCCGGGGACTCGATGTGGCAGACTTTCTGGAATTGTCCGCCCCAACGCCCTGGCTCATTCAGGCGACCGAGCATGACTATTTTACGCCTGAAGGCGCGAGGCTGGTCTATGAGGAAGCTCGGCGCTGGTACGCGCTTTACGGCGCTGAAGACAACGTGCGCTTCTCTGTCGGATCGGGTCCTCACGGCATGCCCCTCGAAAGTCGAGAAGCCATCTATGAGTGGATGATCCGGTGGCTCAAAGATGGTCACGGGGATTCTCATGAACTGCCAGTGAAACTCTATCCCAGCCACGAACTATGGGTAACACGAAGCGGCCAGGTCCAGGATGAGCCGGGGAGCCGAAAGCTCTATCAGTTGATCCTGGACGATTTTCACGCCAGGAAAAGGCAGGGAACCATACCTGAACTTCAGGCCGAACTGCGCAGGCTGCAAATTCCCTCAGAAGGCTCCTCCCCGGCAGTAAAGATTTTCGAGGAGTCGAGCGGTCCAGAGGGTCGGCGTCAGCATATTAGTTTTGAGAGTGAGCCAGGGATCGAGATTCAGGGGAAGCTGCATATCTCGCCTTCCCCAGGGCGAAAACCGGCGATCCTACTGGTGGCGGATGAATCGACGGCTTCGCTGGCGGAAAGAATCGCTAGGCCAGGACGGGTTGTCCTCGAAGTGGAACCCCGTGACTCCCCCGTAGAGTACGATCACTGGCGAGTGGGTGTCGCTCGCCTTGCCTCAGGTGCTCGACCAGTGGCTCACCTGCCATTCCTCGGAAATTGGATAACCAATGCACGGGCCAACCAGATCGGGCGCAATTTGCCGGCGATGCGGGCCCATGACATTTTACGTAGCGTAGATGTCCTCGCCGCTCACAGTGATGTCGATCCCACCTCTATTCGCGCTGCCGCCCGGGGTGTGAAGGGAATCTGGCTTTTACTGGCGGCTGCGACTGACACCCGAATCAGCAAGGTCTGGCTGGATCGAACGCCCTACAGTTTGAGGTCTGCTCTGGAAAGGTCGATGAACACCGACTTATTCGATGCGGTCATCCCCGGCTTTGCACTTCATTGGGACCTCCGGGATCTGACTGAGGCCATGGGAACCCGGCCGGTTTTGTGGACCGACCCAACGAACTGGACGAAACGGACTGTTCCTCTTAGCCCCCCCTTTCAGTACCGCTACATTCTAGGCGACACTACGGATCTCAGCGATGAACAGGACAACGCTTACATCGCCGAGTTCATGCGATGATTATCCTGGGTGGTCTGGCAGTACCATAACAATGTAAACGCCTTCGATAGCCCTCTCGATCCCTATAGTCTGGGGCATCAAAAGTATGACGCTTATTCATTCGCGTTAAACCATATCCATACCTTCAATCCCAAAACTCTGCTCAATGTTTCTTTGGGATATATTACGAATCCTGTTTGTGGCGGTAATGGGGTCCTCGCAGCCCCCGGCCCATCCGAATTGATGTTGCTCCGATGGGACACTCAATTCCTCACCCCAAAGAATTAATCCCTTTTTCTTGCCTTAGAATGATTTCCATTCTGAAATCATATGTGATATTTTTTCTTATTTAAACCAAGCACCAGGGGCAACGTTGCAACAGAACCTTCCGACATCTCGAAGGACGTCAAAGGAGAACCAAAATGCGAACGAATCCTATCCAAACATGTCCACTCTCTTTCCTCTTATTGATCATGCTGATTCCTGCCAGTGTCTGGGCGCAGGTCTATAGTGGTTCTTTGACGGGTGTGATCAAGGACCCTTCAGGAGCGGTTGTGCCGGGGGCCGAGGTCAAATTGACAGATGTCAATAAGGGTTATTCGCTGGATGTGAAGAGCGATGAATCGGGAAGATACCTGTTGCGATCGATCGCTCCAGGCACCTACCGTCTTTCGATCGTAGCTTCGGGTTTTAGGGCCTACCTTCAGCAGGGGATTGTACTGGACGTGGGTCAAAATGCGAGCATCGACGTGGCTCTGCAGCTGGGTGAACAAAGCAATACAGTAGAAGTGGTTGGGGAGGCTCCACTGCTGCAGACTGAGGACGCGGTCACAGGACAGACAATCAACCGAACCTTTGCGAACGATCTACCCTTGATAGGTCGTTACATTATGGACCTCGTCTATCTTACTCCCGGGATCACACGGCCACCAGGTAGGGGAGTCGGCTCCGAAGCGGACGGGGAAGGAAACAACTTCATTGCCAATGGAGGCCGCCCCTCGAGCGTGGATGTTCTCATCGATGGTGTGACTGTTAACCTCTTCGGACAACACGGTGGCATTACTTCACAGATAGACATTCCCTCATTAGAGGCCGTGCAGGAGTTCAAGATTCAGTCCAACTTCAGCGCAGATGCCACCGGGTTTAGCGGCGCCACAGCGGTCAATATGGTCATCCGCTCCGGGACCAACTCGTTCCATGGAGTTGCCTTTGAATTCTTGCGCAACAATGTGTTCACTGCCAATGACTGGTTCAACAATAGAGCCGGGGTCAAGCTGCCTGCTCGCCGTTTTAACGAGTTTGGCGCCAATGTCGGCGGACCCATCAGAAAGGACAAGACGTTTTTCTTTGCTAATTGGGAAGGGTTCCGCAACAGAAAGCCCAATACGCTGCAGGCCGGCGTTCCGACCGCCGCCATGCGCAGTGGCAACTTTTCCGAAATCTGCGGGGCGGGATTCGATTCCGCCGGTCAATGTAATGACCCTGGAGGACAATTGTGGGACCCCTATTCTGGAGTTTACGACCCCGGCCAGGGCGGACCGGTGCGTTCCCGGTTCATCCCCTTCAACAACCTGGCAACTTACCAAAGCCCAGGCAATCCCAAATTGAATGGGACCCCTTTCCAGCTCCCCGCCACGCCCGGGAACCTCATCAACCCGGTGGCGTCGAGGATGATGCAGGAGTTTCCGATGCCCAATCTGAACGTGGGTAGCCCCAATTACAGCCGCTACAACAACTGGATCCGCTCTGTCTCCGACGCAGGCGGCAGAAACCAGATGGATTTCAAGATTGATCATATCTTCAGCGAGAAAGACAGGCTGAGCATAAGATTCGCTCCCAGGTGGACGTACTATAACAAAGTAAATTCCTTCGATAGCCCTATGGATCCTTATAGTCAGGGGCATAACAAATACGACGCGTACTCATTCGCGTTAAACCATACTCATAGCTTTAGTCCCAAAACCCTGCTCAATGTTTCTTTGGGGTACATTACTAATCCTGTTTTTGGCGGCAATGGAGTCCTTCCAGAATTTTATCCCGACTATGACATCTCTAAAGAACTGGGAGTACCGGAATATCTGAAAAGATCCGGCGCCTTGGACACACCGGCCATTGTACTTCCTAACTACCGCGCCTCAGGAGGCGGAACGAACCTCGGCAATATGCCCTGGGGGCAGTACAAACAGACACCCGAGACTTATCACCTGCTGGTCAGTCTCAGCCGGGTTCAGGGCCGTCATGACATGAAGGTCGGCTGGGAAGGGCGCTTGCATCGGATCAGCTTTTCACAGCCTGTCGCGCCGGCGGGAGTATTCGGCTTCGACTTCAACAGCACGTCGCAACAGCCGTGGTCCGGAGGTGGGGACCAAATGGCAGGTTTCCTGACCGGTGTATCGGTGCCGACGGGATGGGGCTCAGAATATGAAGTACCTCTCAGGCCGGCCACCCAGAGTTTCCAATATGGCGGATTCATCCAGGACAACTGGCGAGTCACTGACAAGCTCACCCTGAACCTGGGTTTGCGATACGATTTGAGCCTGTCAAGGACGGAGCGTCATAATCGCATGCAATATATTGACCCCAATGTTGCTTCACCTTTGCAAGTTCCAGGCCTTCCGAACCTGCGGGGAGGCATGGTGTTTGCCAGTCCTGAAAACCGAACGGTGACTGGCACCGATTACAATGATTTCGGCCCCCGCTTTGGTTTTGCCTATCGGTTGACCGAGAGGACCATTCTCCGCGGTGGCTATGGAGTTTTTTATACACCTCCACGGAACGCTGCCATCGGGAATGTGGGGGGAGGGTTCCAAGGGTTCGCTCAGCACACCCCCTGGTTCACCACCTTCCAAAATGATGGCGCCACACCGTGGGCATCTCTGAGTGACCCCTGGCCCAACGGCGGTCCGAATTTACCCATTGGGAGTTCCCAGGGACTCCTCTCCTTTATCGGCGACGCTGTCAACGGCCCCATACCCTCGATTCACCCCACGCCTTACGAACAGAGCTGGAGTTTCGGGATCCAGCGGGAGTTGGCAGGTGGAGTCCTGATCGATGCCAATTACGTGGGCAAGAAAGGGACAAAACTTTATTTCGGCGGCGCCAATGAATTCAACCACCTGGGCCCTGAGGTAGAAAGCTATTCCCCGG
>QHZQ01000684.1 GCA_003224725.1 Acidobacteriota bacterium
ATCGACTACCTTGGCAAAAGCATTGGGTGAGGCGTCTTTCAGGAAAGCCTCCACCTCTTCGGGCATTGGGGGAAGGCCAACCAAGTCAAAACTGGCCCTTCGAATCAGGGTCCGCCTGTCAGCTCTTTTGACTGGGCTCAGTCCGCGCGCTTCTAAGTTGCCCAGAATAAATCGATCTATCGGACTCTTAACCCAGCTTTCGTCTTTCACTTTGGGAAGAGCCTGTTTGTGAATCGGCTGAAACGACCAAAAGGACCTCTGTTCGGGAGTTGGGACATACTCGCGATTCGTAGATTGCCGCGGCGTCTCGCTCTCCGGCCATGGCGCTCCCATTTTCACCCAGTTGAACAGGTCGGTAATTTCCTGCTCTTTCAACTTGGAGCCCAGCGGCATCTTGAGATTGGGATTGTCATGCCTGACGGCGCGGACTAAGAGGCTCTCTTCGGGTTTCCCAGGCACAATGGCCGGACCCGACTTCCCACCGGTCAACAAGCTCTTCAGAGAGTCTACCCGCAAACCACCCAGCTGCGAGTTCGTGTGACAGGCATAACAATTGTTGGTCAACACGGGTCGGATGCGGGCTTCGAAGAATTCCAATGAGTCCGCAGATTGAGCCACACTGAATCTGGGCGAAATAAAAATCAGACCCACTGTCAAACAGAGTCTAAAGAGTCTCCTTACGCACGGCTGTGACGCAAGCGCGCCCGTTCTCATGTTTGCCTTCACTGTCAGATACTCAGACCTGAACATCTTTCGGTGGATTATCCTTAAATATTATAGCAGCTCCGGGGAGTTCGGTCGAACTCAGAAGAACACCCGGATTGCAATGTACATGACGCGGGAACCCGACTTGCCGCGAATTCCATCCACAGACCAACGGACAGCGGAGTTAAGGTCCCAAGACTGGCATCCCGTTGGGCCGCCAATTCGTGACTCTAGCAAATCCCCAACCACCGGCTTATCGTGGCGTTTCGTTTCCCATTTGTTTCCAAATCCTGCTGCGAACTGGCAGCCTTTGAGCTCTCAATATAGGCGGGTGACTTTAGAAATTCAATACTGCAAATGCAGTATTTCGCGCTGACTGAGTGCTCGATTTCAGAAAATAACTATCTCTCCTGGGATGATCCCGAGGTGAAGCCGGTGCTCCCGCCAACGCGCTCGAGAGTCCCTGTTCCACCACCACAGGGCGACCAATACGCGAGCGTATTTCTGAAACGGAACACCTATAAGGTGCTCTACATCACTGTCCAGTCTCGGCATGTCCACCTGATACCGGGCGTTCATTTTGTAGCACCAGATGGTGGATGACCCGCGGATGAGAAAGACATGCTCTCCCTGCAGATAGACAGCTTCTCACAACATCACTTCGAAAACTCGGTTGGCCATGACCTAAACTGACTGCCAATCATACAAAGCACGCTCATGACCGAGGGCTCTCACCGTAGTCTCAAAGCAAATCTATCGGGCTGCGCACTCCTTTGCCGCCTTTGTTCATGACATGCGTGTAAATCATAGTCGTGCTCACATCCTTGTGTCCGAGCAACTCCTGGACTGTACGAATGTCATAACCCGCTTCGAGCAGGTGGGTTGCGAAGGAGTGGCGAAAACTATGGGGGCTTCCCAGCTTGGTGATCCCAGCCGCGCGAATGGCATCTCGGACAGCACTTTGCAAGACCGTTTCATCCACATGGTGGCGTCGGATGGCGTCGGAACGGGGATCTTGGGATCGCTTGGCCGCGGGAAACAAATATTGCCAACCCCACTCCTTGCTGGCCTTGGGATATTTTCTCTCCAGAGCCGTGGGTAAATAGACTTCACCAAATCCCTCCTGCAGGTCTCTTTCATGGAGCGCCTTGACGCGGACCAGATGCCTCTGCAAGGGCTCCTTGAGAGCTTGCGGCAAAACAGTCACCCGGTCCTTCTGCCCTTTTCCATCGCGCACCACAATTTGACCGTAACCAAAGTCGATATCCTTCACCCGCAGCCGCAGACACTCCATGAGCCGAAGGCCTGAACCGTACAGCAGGCTGGCCATTAGCCATTTCGCCCCCTCCATCTGGCGCAGCACCGCTCGCGCTTCGTCTTGGGTAAAAACTACCGGCAATTTGTCTTCCAACCAATCGAACGGCTGCTGGAGGACTTCACTGTAAAGGAACAACAGGGCGCTGAGGGCCTGATTCTGGGTCGAAGCGGCCACTTTGCGCTTTACCGCCAGATGGGTGAGAAACGCAGTGACCTCGCTCTTCCCCATTTCTTTAGGGTGCCGTTTTTTGTGGAAAAGGATATAATCTCTTACCCAATGGAGATAAGCTTGTTCAGTGCGGATGCTGTAGTGCTTGAGGCGAATGCGCTCGCGCACTTGTTCCAGTAACTTGGGCATGGGTTGCAACCTTCCATCCCGCATAATAAAGCGGTCAAAAACGTATCTTTAAGATATCACTAACCAATAACCAGATGTCAACCGGGATACACGGGATAAAGGCCGCAAAATTTTGCTGGGATTATGCGGTGTAATCGATCATTTTTGAGAATATACCTGATAAAAGCCGTAAATCTATGCGGCTCTTATCCGGTCTACTTCATGTTGGGCGTCTCCGTGTGAGTGTCATTGAATGAGCTTATTGCACGAGATTCAGGCAAGCGTT
>QHZQ01000098.1:0-12324 GCA_003224725.1 Acidobacteriota bacterium
TGGCACCTGAACCCATGGGAATTTATCAACTCGATACAGAATCCAAGATTTCCAGCGCAAGCCCGGCATGAGCAGATCAGCCTGATAACCTGCTTCATCATTGAACGCAATGGGGTTATTTTCAGAAAGTTTCTTCCCAGAAAACCTCTTCGTGAGAAGCCCAACTTCTGTTGGGCCGATCACCCGAAATGAAGGAATGATCAAAACAGCAAGCAGGATCAGACCAAGCATCCATAACACTTGACTTGTAAACAAGAAACTGAGAGGGATCATAAGAAACTCCTCCTAATCTATGTGCCAGAGCAAATTCACTCTAGAACTGGCGCACCATTTTCGGTGCCGAATATGGGGGTAAAATCTTCAACACTAAAAAGGCAGGCCCCAGGTGGCGCATGATAATACGATTTTCGCGGCATCTCCATACGGAGAATGTATCGTCCTGCGACCGGGAAACCAGTACGCAAAGAATGCTACTGATAGCGAGCGACCTCAGACCGCCGAGAGGCGGAAATGGTTTCTATCCAGGCCCCTCACCCTCTGACTCCCTCTCCCCGTTACGGGGCGAGGGAGAACCGAAACTGACCGATTTGTGAACTTGGTCGCTACCAAGTGGAAACAGTTTGTAGACCATTAAGTAGCTGTCTATGAAAATGAAGGGATGGGACGGACTGGGCGCGGTAATCGTTCGCCTCCAGATAGCGCTTAAGAATGCGCTCATAGACGCGCTGGGTCAAAGGCCAGTTCTTATCGCTTCCATGCGCGCCAGCTTTGTCCTTGGCGGTGCCGGCCGGAATGCCCATCGTTAGTCCAGTTCCTATCGCTGGGCTTTCCCGAACTGGCGAGGCGCTCGTAGCTGTTTCCAAGACTGCCTTGGGGCGGGCGCCGCCGCTCCTCTGCTTGAATCCAGCTAACGCTCAATCCCCAGCTCATGCAGCTTTTGCTGCAGACTCTGGCGGTGCAGGCCAATCTGGGCTGCCGTACGGCTGATATTGCCGCTGTTCTCCTTGAGCCGGCTGGTGATGTAATCGATTTCGAATTGTCTTTTAGCCTCTTTGTAGGGCATCTGCAACAGCCCAGACGACTCTGTCTTTCTCTCAACATCGGGCACAAGAGGGTCCCTCAGAACACGGACCTCTGGAGGCAAATCTGAAACATCAATCGTGCCTGAGCGATTTAACACCACACATCCCTCAATGATATTCCTCAATTCACGGATGTTGCCGGGCCATGGGTAATGGGTCAGGCACTTCACTGCCTCAGCAGTGAAGAACAGACCTTCTTTCCGGTGGCGAGCTGCAAACATTCTTAAAAAAGATTGAATCAATAACGGCAGGTCTTCCTTCCGATTTCGCAAGGGAGGGATCTCTAAAGTTACCACCTTGAGTCGATAGAGCAGATCTTGCCGAAACCGGCCACTCTCCACTTCGGAAGCAAGGTTCCTGTGAGTGGCGCTGAGAATACGAACGTCCACGGGAATCGTGGTGTTTCCGCCCAAGCGTTCGATTTTTCTTTCTTCCAAAACCCGCACCACCTTGGCTTGAGTCAGGGCGTTCATATCGCCAATTTCATCCAAGAAGATTGTCCCTCCATGCGCCTGTTCGAACTTTCCTTTGCGCTGCTCGGTGGCGCCAGTAAAGGCTCCTTTTTCATGCCCAAAAAGCTCACTCTCAATCAGGGTATCGGGCAGAGCCGCGCAGTTGACGGCAACGAAAGTTCCTTTTTTCCTGGGACTGCGATCATGAATTTCGCGGGCCAACAGTTCTTTACCCGTGCCGCTGTCTCCCTGGATGAGGACGGTCACATCGGTCCCGGCCACCTGGTCCGCAATTTGGAAAAGGCGCTGCATCTCCCAACTCTTTCCGATCATGCGCCCAAATTGCCCGTCCACCAGAATCTGTTTTCTTAGCTCGCGGTTTTCTTGTTCCAAGCCGACTTTCTCGAAGGCACGCTTTACCACAAGCCTCAGTTCCTCGATTTCAAAAGGCTTGGTGACGTAATCATAAGCGCCGGCTTTCATCGCTTCCACGGCCACTTTGGCGGTTCCGTAGGCGGTGATCATAATAACCAAAGGTTTGTGGGGATTGTCCGCCAGGCTTTTCAGCAGGGTGACTCCGTCTTCGCCGGGCATATTGATATCGGTGAGCATGAGGTGCGGCTGGTGCATTTGAATAGCGGCTCGAGCAGCCTCTGCGCTGGCGGCTTCGAGAATCTGCGTCTCCCTGGTTTCCAGCGCCCGACGAATGCCATATCGAGCCGCTTCTTCATAATCGACGATTAATATTTTGTGCATGATGTCCTCTGCAAATCCCGAAATTCTCGTGTCCCTCGTAATCGGCTCTTCAAAGACCGAGGACGACCACGAGAACGAGGACGCGTACGATCATTTTCATAGTCATTGGCACCGCCGAGGCGGCGTGGATAAATCTACTGCCTTAGCCCTGTTCAAATATACGCTTTACTCAACGATTAACGGAAAACTCAACTCGAAACGAGTTCCCCCATTCTGCGAGAGCGGGCTGGTACAGTCAATCTCTCCCCCCAGATCCAACAGGCGCCGGTGTACCACAGCCAGTCCGAGACCGGTCCCTTTCTGTTTAGTTGTAAAAAAGGGCTTGAAAATCTGTTGCCTGATCTCGGGGACAATCCCTGGCCCCTCGTCCTCGACACACACGACCGCTTTGTTGCCTGGCTCATGGTCCAAAATGTGGGTCCTTATGGTGATCTGGGATTGTTCGGGCGCTACCTCGATGGCATTGACAATAAGGTTTTGAAATATCTCATAAAGAACTTCCTCGCTACCGCACACTATCAGCGGCCGGCAGGCCGATCGCATCTCGAGTCGAAGTCTCCTCCGTTCAGCTTCAGGCTTAAAAATCTGGAGGGTCTTTTCCAACACCTGGTTCAGATCAACACTGGCTGTAGCCAACACAGTGGGTTTCGAAAAACTGAGAAGCTGCGACACGCTATGCGATAAACGGTCGATTTCGCTCTTAATCAAGGAGAGGTCCCGAGCATATTTGTTCTGAACCTCGCCATCCTCCTGCATTAATTGGACTATGGTTTTAATGGAGCTGAGAGGATTTTTGATGTTATGGGCCACGGTCGCTGCCATGTGTCCTAGAGTTGCCATCTTGTCGCGCTCAGCCAGTTCCCGTTCCAAAAGGATTTTTCCTTCAGCTAGCTTGCAATTCTCGATAGCTGCGACAATCTGGGTGACCAGAAATCGTAAGCCTGCTTGCTGTTCGGTGGAAAGCTTGTCGGCCTGCCCTTGGACTCGAATCTCACCGAGAGTTTGATCGCCTTTGGATAAGAGAATCATCTCACCTTTTTCCCCGGACGGGAGATCGGCCGGCTCGAGTTGCCCGGCTCGACCGGGCCCGGGATAAAGAACAACCTCGACTTTCTTCAAATCCAGTTCTTTTGACAGCAATTCTTCAACGAATCGCAAGAGGCGGTCCATCTCCACTGTTGAACGAGAGACCTCATCCAGACGCGCTGCCATCTGCTGGAATTTGGAGATCTCAAGGGCGAAGAGAGTATTCACGGACGAGTCGATCCACCGTTTCAGGGGCTGGGAAAAGGCAAGCAATGCCAGGACCAGTCCTGCTTCAACTACCAGGCCGGGGAAACTATAGGCCGTTTCCACAAATTCTCTCAGCCACTGGACGCTTAGCAGATAAACCAGCAGCAGCAGGATTCCAGCAAAAGAGTAGCCAAAGCTGCGCTGGATAGCGATCTCCAGGAAATTGTAACGAAAAATGTAATAACCCAGCAGGGCACTGGGAATGATGGACCAAAGCATGAGCCAAGCTTCAAAATAGCCGCCTGCTTCCACGCGAACCTGAAAATCGGAAAGAAAATAAGCATAGAAAATCAGCCCGGCCACGGTCAGAAAAATACTGATCAGAACTCGATAAAGATTTCGCTCCTGGGCCTTCTGGCTTTGTTGTAACAACCTCCACTCAATAAAGACCGATGCCAACAATGAGAAACCGAACCAGGCGGCAAAGGGGCGTGCAAATACGGTAGCCGTCAAAATCGACCTGACAGGATCATAGGATTTCAGAAAGTCTGCCACGGCCCAGGGCAAGAGTAGCAACGGAGCATAAATCGCTGACTCCACCATCCGGTTCAGACGGAATAGGGGTTTCACCAGATACTTTTGCTGAAATAAAAGATGGGTATGGAGCAACAAGGAGGGGAGAAACGCCAGCACGCAAAAGGCCAGAGACTCCGCACTTAACAGCACTAAAAAATGGCGGACCTGGGTGATTTCGAATAAGTGGTAAAGAAAGTTGGCAAGATTCCAAAAGAAAAGGCAGGTGATCAGACTAAGAAAGAGGACCTCAAGTTTTTCGATCCTGCGATAACGCTTAATGAGAATAAACAGGGAAAGCTGTAAGGCAACACCAATAACAAATCCGAACAGCCTGAATGCCAGAAGCAGTTTCATAGGAGTTGCCCATGCCGCCTGTTCCTGTAAACCCGCCCTGGTCGCCGCGCGGAGCGCGCCTCCCACATTCTCACTTTGACACCCATCCCCCTAACTCCTTCCTACTCGAGGAGGGAATTTCAGAGGAGTCATCCATGCCGGCGTGGCCGGCGTCACAGAGCACGAAAATGATTCCCCTCCACTGGAGGAGTGTAGGGGTGGGTTGTTACAGGCGGCAAAGACCCACCCCTGAAGGCTGAAGCCTTCTTTCCTCTCCCGAGAGGGAATTTTCAGGGGAGTCGTCACTTGTGGAAATTGCAGAATGGAAGAAGCCCCCTCATTTCCGCTGATGGCTGATAGCTGAATGCTCTTTAGAGACTGAAGCCGCCGGCTTGCTCGAAAACATGGGCGAGATGCAAAAGGCGCGGTTCAGCAAAATGCTTGCCCAGGATTTGCATCCCAACGGGCAATCCCTCCGGAGTCTTGCCGCAGGGAATCGAAATGCCCGGAACCCCCACCAAATTAGCGGTAATCGTGAAAATGTCGGACAGATACATCGCCAGGGGATCGTTGCTCTTTTCCCCGATACGGAATGGAGGTGTCGGGGAAGTCGGAGAGATGATGACGTCAACCTTTTCAAACGCATTCTCGAAATCCTGTTTAATCAGGGTCCTCACTTTTTGAGCTTTGAGGTAGTAGGCGTCATAATACCCGGAACTCAGGACGAAGGTTCCCAACACGATGCGCCGCTTGACCTCGGCGCCAAATCCGGCATCGCGGGTTTCACGATACATGCCGGACAGGTTGCCATCGCCGCGAACTCGCAACCCATAACGGACTCCGTCAAATCGAGCTAAATTGGAGCTGGCTTCGGCCATGGCGATGACGTAATAAGTGGCAATGGCATAGTCTGTGTGAGGAAGCTCGATCTCAACCATTTGGCAGCCCAGAGCTTCAAGGAGTTTGAGCCCGGTTTGAATCTTGTTTTTTACAACGTCGGAAATTCCAGCCCTGAAATATTCTCTGGGCAAACCAATTTTCAGGTCCTTGACAGGCTTCTCGATGCCGTCAAGATAATCAGGAACCTCGACGGCCAAAGAGGTCGAATCATGAGGATCTTTCCCGGCAATGACTCCCAAGATTTTTCCGACGTCTTTCACGGTGGCCGCAATCGGTCCGATCTGATCCAGGGAGGAGCCAAAAGCCACCAGGCCATACCTGGAGACGCGGCTGTAGGTTGGCTTCAGCCCGACGACCCCGCAGAAAGACGCCGGTTGTCGAATGGAGCCGCCGGTGTCAGATCCCAGGGCAGCCAGCGCCATTTGGCTGGCCACAGCAGCGGCCGAACCGCCACTGGAACCTCCCGGTACGTGATCCAGCGCGTGTGGATTCCTGGTGGGAAAGAAAGCCGAGTTTTCCGTTGAGGAACCCATGGCAAACTCGTCCAGGTTGGCCTTTCCCAGGAAGACCGCGCCTGCTGCTTCTTCTCGATCACCGTGGCGTTATAAAGGGCCACGAAGTTTTCCAGGATTTTGGATCCGCAAGTACTTCTCTGCCCTTTAATCAAAATGTTATCTTTGATTGCCATGGGCACTGCCGCGAGGGGAGGAAGAGGTTTGCCTTCACGCTTCAAGTAGTCAACCTGAGCAGCCAGTTGCAGAGCTCTCTCGGGGTTTGTGTGTAGATAGGCACTGATTCTAGGATTGAGCCGCTCGATATTTTGGAGATAAGCTTGGCAAATCTCCACCGCCGAAGCCTCTCCCCGTTCGATCAGAGATTTGATTCTTTCTATAGTCAGGTTTTTCAATTCCACGAAATGCTACCTCGTGTACCAAATTGAAACCAGGCCCTCACCCGGTCCTTCGGATCATCGCCCATTCAGTGCCTCGAGGTGCCAATGTGGGGAGGAGACTCCTGGTTGGCCACCGCTTCAAGGCTTTGTTTCCCTCTTCCCTATCTCTCCCCAATAACTTTCGGCACCTTGAAGTAGCCTGCTCCCGTGGCCGGGCCATTGCTCAAAGACTCTTCTTGTGAAAACGCGACCCTTGGCTCATCCGGCCGCATGCTGAAGTTCTGCTCCCTGGTATAAACCACCTGGGTGGTGGGCTCGACGTTCTCCGTGTTCAGGGAATTGAGCTGTTCCACATATTCCAAAATAGAGTTGAGCTGCCCGATGAACATTTTTTTTTCTTCTTCAGTAATAGCCAGATTGGCTAACTTGGCGACGTACTCGACTTCGGCGTGGCCGATTTTCATAAAAGTCCTATTTAGGGCGATTAAAATAACTTGAAGCGGCTGCAGCAAAGCTCTGGCGCAATTCTGTATCCTGGATGGACTCCAGGGGGAGCGCGACGGATTCTTTAAGTGCGGAAACTCTTTGGGGCTGAGCTGGAGTTGTTGCCAAATCGAATTGAGGATCCACTCTAAATTCCAAAGCAAACACTATCCTCTGCCCCATGGCCTGATGCAGGCTTTTGAGAATCTCTGCCTGCAAATGATGTAACTCTCGTTTCCACATGAGCGACGGTACGGAAACAATCAATGTGGATTTAAATAATCGAAAAGGTTTCGTCCTCTGCGCCAGAGGCTCTCCCACAGCCTGTTTCCACAAGGAGAGCACTAAGTTTTCCTTGAGCTCATCATTGTCCGGCAACTGCCTGAAGGCTCTGGGGAGTAATTCTGAGAATTTATGCATCGTTAGTGTTTGATTTTTTCCCAATAAGAGGCGAAGTCAAATTCCGGACTATTGCCTTTGGTATGGCACCCCACGCAATGTTGCGGCCCGGTCTTTGACGTCCTGACGGCCAGCGGCTTCAAACTATGTTCCCTGCCGGGACCATGGCAGGCCTCGCACTGAACATTGGCCATTTGAGGGGTCTTGTAAAGATCAGCGAATCCTCCAGCTTGACCTGAACCGGTGACATGGCAGACGACACAGACAGTATCGAATTCTTTCTTCTCTTTTTTGAGAATATCAATAGCGTGAGCATGTTTGGATTTCGCCCAGGCGTCGAATTCGGCCTGATGACATTCGGCACAATTTTGAGAGCCAATATAATTCGAGACCCTAACGGTCTCCGCTCTGGCGGATCCGATTCCGTTGCCTTTGGCAATCTCATTCTGCACGGCAGAAATCTCCACTTTCGCCCGGGCGATAAAGGCAGCCAGTTCCGGGTCATCTGGCACGTTGCGTGTCAATATGTGATTCAAGGGCTTGACGTCGCCTTCACCTTTTCCCACCATGAATCTTAATTCACCCAGGATTCTGCCTTCGTCTTCAGCGTAAATCATAGATGATTTCTTAATTGTGGCGGGCAGCCCGCTCCCCTGGTGTTTGAACCCGGTAAGAATTATGTCAATATTATTCGTATCGACTGCCAACTGCACAGCATCTTTGGCAGGCATACAGGCCAAAGCAACCACAAAATCGCATTGCTGCCGGAGTTCAGGAAGCCACTTCTTGGCGCTAACCAGAGGGTCTCCCCAGATGTAACCCGCCTCGTCGGTCGGAATATAACTGTTCCGGGAGGAAAGGCCGATAAAGCCCAGCCGGAATTTCTTCGGGTTTCCCGGCAGAGAAATACTCTTGATAGCGTAAGGCTTCAAGAGAGGCATCCCAGTCTCTTTGGAAAGGAGGTTTGCAGAGATAAATCGGTCCGAATTCTTATAGTCAATCCCTTGGCTGATTAACTCACCGATGTCATCCTCGGCCACATTGATGACTTGAATTCCCAACTGGTTCATTCCCTGCCACAACCACTTATTCTTGACCGTACGGTCAGGACCGGTGGCCTGCATGTAGTTGCCGATCTCGACTTGTAGCAGAGGCTTCTGTGGAAACTTCTGGTGGTTCTCGCTAATCACATGGGCGCGACGGGCCAGACCGCCCGACGGGTTGCGTGGTCAGCCACAAGGTTCGAGATTGCCTCGAACATTCCCCGTAAAGTAAACACTAAAGTCGAAATTGGGATTATTTGGGTCTGCATTTTGCGCCTGAGCATAAAGCCAAGACGCCTCCCTCGCTCCTTTTCCTGAGGGAGAATAAGGAAGCACGGCCAGTATCAAGGCGATTAAAAGACCGGTGATTCTAAAGCCCTTCACTCCACTGTTCATGAAACTCCTTGTTGCACCTCAGTTTGCTAGCTCGACACTTCGGTTTTGTTTTATCATACCGTTCTGAAGTTTGTAAACACGGAAAGAGCCACGGTGTGATGCGTTAACGCATTACGTGACGGTCGCTAGTTGTGCCAACAGAAATGCCTCCAAAACCGAATTTGGTCCTGGCCTCGGCATCTCCCAGACGCCAGGAACTCTTAAGACTGTTGCAAGTCGAGTTTGAGGTCTTACCCAGCCAGATTCGCGAAACCACAAAGAAAAACGAAACTCCGCCAGAGCTGGTCCAGCGTCTGGCTCAAGCCAAGGCGCTGTGGGCACAAAGAATGAGGCCCAAATCCATCATTGTAGGGGCAGATACCGTGGTTGTCTGCGATGATCAAATCCTTGGGAAACCTCATTCGGCACTCGCTGCCCGCCGAATGTTAAACATGCTGAGTGGACGGAACCACGAGGTGTTAACCGGAGTTTGCACCCTCTACGAACAACACTGCGAAGTGGACGTTTCTCGAACGGTGGTTCAATTCAGTCCCTTGTCCAGCCGGGAAATAAAGGCTTACCTTAACACAGCCGAACCTTTTGACAAAGCGGGAGCCTATGCTATCCAGGGATTTGGATCTCGATTCATTGAAAGGGTTGATGGATGCTACTTTAATGTCGTCGGCCTGCCCCTGTCGCTTCTTTACCAAATGCTAAAAAAGATGGGATTTCCCTTTAATGGATAACCTCACCCTGGAAGTATTAGTGCACGAACTCACGCCCGCTCTATTACACAAAACCATCCAAAAAATTAAACAGACCGCTGACAGGACGCTAATGTTCGCTCTGCGCTCCAGGAAGACTGAGTTTTTGACCGTCTGTCTCAACCCATCTCACCCATCACTTTTCTTAACCGAGAAAGAAAATAAATTTGCCGAAGCTGTCAGCACAGACTGGCTCGTGTCCCTGCGAAAGTATTTAATTGGCGGAAGAATCGTCAACCTTAGCAAGAAGCTGGCGGACCGCATTCTATTCTTTGATTTTGAAAACAACCGGGTCTCGTCGAGCCTGGAGAAGCTAACCCTGGTTTTAGAATTAATTCCGCTCAAACCCAACGCTCTTTTGCTCCATGAGAGTCAAGAGATTCTTGCATCCTTCCTGGCTCAAAAGGCACCTTCCGGAGTAGAGCCAGCCTTTTACAAACCACCTGAGACAAAGTCCGCCTTCTCTGTCGACCAGATCACCAAGGAGGAATTTCAGCTATTGGCGGGACGCGGCAGCTTTTCAACAGACTTAGAATCTGTGAAAATCCTTCGCCGCCGCGACCCGCTTGCGGGATTCGAAGCTCGCAAAGAGCCACCCCTCGGGTCGAAGCTTTCGGGAATTAGCCCTTTCTTCGTTCGGGAAATGGCACATGGGGCAACCCATGATCCCGAAGTTCTTTGGGAACGTTTTCAAATGATCCTGAAACGAGTTCGCCTTGGACCGCATTCACCGCAGATTTATTTCTTGAAACCTTCCGTGGCTCCTTCTTTGCCGGCAAAAGTCATGCCCTCTTCGAAAGCCACTGGAATGGCGGAAAAAATTCTGGTGGTGCCCTTTCCCTTTGATTCCCTCAACGGAATTCAGCACCAGGAATTTCTGTCTCTGAATGCGGCCTGCATTGAAGCCTACCAGATTTTCCGGGCCAGAAGTCATTTTCTCAAACGTCAACAGTCCCTGACGTCCAACGTGACAGCTCACTTAAAAAAGAGGGCCCGTTTGCTGGAAAGCCTGCAAGCCGATTTAAGAAAAAATGAGAGTTTTGAAATCCTCAAGAAGTATGCCAGCTTGTTGTACGCCCAACAGGAAAAATCCGCTCCGGGAAAGTCGATGCTGCGAGTCGTAGATCTCTTTGATCCAAATCAAGCAGAAATAGAAGTGCCTCTTGACCCTCGCTTCTCGGTCATTCAGAATGCCAACCGTTACAGCAAACTCTATCAAAAGGCCAATCGCTCCATTCCTTCAATAAAAGCGAGAATTCAAAAGGTGGAGGCTGAGATTAAGCTTTTAGATTTTCAGCAAAAGACGCTAGCGAACGCTGAAACGATGGACGATCTGGAAAGAGCTCTGGAGCCGCCGAGAAAGATGAGTGGGCAGACCAGGGTTGGGCAGGATGGGCACGCAATCGAAGGGTGCGATACCACCAGGGATACTGCAGCTCATCCTCAAAACCTGTTGCGCAAAGCAGTCAAGTCCTTTATTTCTTCAGAAGGGTTATCGATCCTGGTAGGCAAAAGTAGCAAAGACAATGATATTCTAACTTTAAGAATCGCCAAGAGTGAAGACTTCTGGTTTCATGTGGCAGGCTACGGGGGGTCTCACGTGGTTTTGAAGAATCCGGGAAAATTGGCCATGCCTCCAAGCCAGTCTCTGCTAGAGGCCGCGCAACTGGCCGCTTATTTCAGCCAGGCCCGCAATGCACCCAAGGTAGAAGTGCATTGGACTCAAAAAAAGTTTGTTTCAAAACCTAAGGGCTCCAAGCCAGGCCTGGTTCGGCTCAAAGAGTACAGGGCCATCTCTGTGCGACCCCAATTACTGGGCGGTGAAGCATCGGAGCCATGATGGGTAAACGATGAATGGGCTTGTCAGGGAAAGGCTTCGCGCGTGAAAATTCCCCCTTAGCAAGGAAAAGGTGTGAAGAAATTGAGCACGCGCCTGGAACATGTCCCTCCTCGAACGAGGTGGACTTCAGGGGGGTCGCTGGGAATCCGCACCAAGTCTTGATTCAACAGTGGTAACCCCCTCAAGTCCCGCCTCGGAAAAGGGGGACGATCTGAAAACCAACGAGTTTCTGCAAGGACTCATGAATTTCTTCACCCCCACCGGGAGAGCGGCGGGGCTTAAGTACCCAAATTATGCACCACTGAGGCGATCCCCCTCACCCATGAAGGCTTATCAAGCCTTCATCCTCTTCCCCCGATGGGGGCGAGGGGAGAGTAAACTGTAATTTATTTCTGGAGTTTGGACGTTTTTCACGCGAATTCAAACGAATCAACGGGCCTTGCCCATCGAAACAAACGTTTCGTTCCACAAAGGATGGAAATGTCAACGAAGCGTCTGTTGCATTACAAGCAGGAAATGAGAGCCTTCGACTGGTAGCCACGATTGCCGCGTATTTCGCGGCAATCGTGGGTTTGTGCGGGAGATCCCCGAACTGCCCACGATTAAACGCAACCTACGCGTTTAATCGTGGCTACCAAAAATGTCCAAACTCCAGTCCCTCTCCCATGGGGGAGAGGCTGGCCGTAGGCCAGGCGAGTGGGGTTGCAACCGACGGAGCGAGGGTCTTCAGCGTCGATGCTGTTCGATGCATAATTCGGGTAGGTAGGCGTTGGGGGGCACCCTATGGGTAAACACCTCCGGGGATTGCAACCCAGCACCCTTTATTAAGGGGGAATCCACTGCCTTTTCATGCGTCGTGGCCCTGCAAGCGGCATGCACAATTCCCGCACCATGTCCCTTTAAGATTTGATCTGAGCCTTTTTGGAGTTATAATCTCGGCCGCTTTGCCGATTAGATTTGGACGGAATGGAGAATTCCGCTGGTCTGAAAAGGGTCGGGCGGAGGAAGTTTCATCTGCGCAAAGAGGGACATTTCATTCCTGGATTTTTCTTTTTGAGAAAGGGGATCAGTTAGAAACTATGAGGGAACTGCTACAGAAAATTGAGGACAAAACCGTCCAGGTTGGAGTCATTGGGATGGGGTACGTTGGACTCCCATTAGCCGTTGAAATCGCGAGTTCAGGGATTAAAGTGCTC
>QHZQ01000098.1:12346-21260 GCA_003224725.1 Acidobacteriota bacterium
ATAAACGAGGGCAGCTCCTATATTCCGGATGTGTCTCCCTCTGCAGTTTCCAGACAGGTTCAGTCCGGCCGTTTCAGGGCAGTCAATGACTTCAAGGTCCTGAGCTCACTTGACGCTATTATTATCTGTGTCCCAACACCGCTCGGCAAAACCAAAGACCCCGATCTTTCTATGGTTGTAGCCGCAGTAGAGCGCATTGCGGAGCACCTGAGGCGCAATCAATTAATCGTGCTGGAAAGCACAACCTACCCTGGTACCACCGAAGAATTGATGTTGCCCAAATTTGAAGAATCCGGGCTCAAAGTGGGGAAAGATTTCTTTCTGGCCTTCTCTCCGGAACGTGTTGATCCAGGGAATTCTGTATATAACACTCGCAATACCCCAAAGGTAATTGGCGGAGTCACCTCCAATTGTCTGGAAGTGGCCTCCAAGCTTTATCAGCACTTTATCGATAACATCGTTCCGGTTTCTTCATCGCGCAGTGCAGAGATGGTCAAGCTGCTGGAAAACACCTTCAGAAGCGTCAACATTGGTTTGGTGAACGAAGTGGCGTTGATGTGCGATCGGCTGGGTGTCGATGTGTGGGAGGTGATTGATGCCGCGGCTTCCAAGCCTTTTGGATTTATGCCATTTCAACCGGGGCCAGGACTGGGAGGGCATTGTATTCCCATCGATCCGCTTTATCTTTCCTGGAAATTGAAGACCTTGAATTATCGGGCCCGCTTCATTGAGCTGGCCAGCGAAATCAATGCCGATATGCCTCATCACGTGGTCAACAAGATCAACGACGCCCTCAACGACTTCAGCAAATCCGTGAAGAACTCCAGAATCTTAATTATTGGGGTGAGCTACAAGAAAGACATTGATGATCTCAGAGAATCACCGGCATTGGACGTGATCCAGTTGCTGCAAAATCGCGGTGCTAAAGTGATGTATCACGATCCTCACGTTCCGAAAATCAGGCTCGATAGCACGACTTTGATTTCAATCAACCTGGATCAGGGCTTGCACGATGCCGATTGCGCTGTCATCGTGACCAACCACAGCAGTCTCGATTACCAGAAAGTGGTTGATGCTTCCAAGGTAGTCCTTGATACCCGCAATGCCACAAAGGGTATCAAGAGCCCCAAAATCATCAGGCTTTAAGAAACTTTGGTTCCACGGCATAGGGATTGGAAAATTCAGAATGGGAGTTGGAGAGGGGTATGGCCCTTGGAGGTCGGCTGCGGCTTCGCAGCGCCCCGCCTACAACGAATGGAATTCCATAGGATTTACAACGACGAATACTGAAGATTGCCAAGGAGGCAGGCATTTTTCATTCTGTGCATCAACCCAAATCGGCAGTTGGAATTGCCACGGAGTCACGGAGAGCACAGAGCCAGTGGAAAAGAGGGCGGCTCTCAGATATTTTATCCTTACCCCGAGGGCAACCGTTTTTCAAGACCTGTTGAAGATGTCGCTCGTTATCTGCTGCCTCTGTGGTCTCGGTGCCTCTGTGGCTAACTGCCGTTTTTAGGATCAACCACCGACGTTCTTGTCCATTGTCTCATTCTCCGCAATCCGAGCCTTTACCAGCTTCCGCACAAGGGCAGTCGGTAGGGGTTTGTCCGCTTGAAAGCGGATGGTACCCTTGCTGATGTCATAGTCCTTAAGCTCGTCCTTGTGATGTTCCACCGTGGAAGAACTCATGAGGTAGAAGGCGCAGTGCTTCGCGGTCGCACCGAAGGCCACAAGCATTCTGTTTTGACGGAAAGCGGGGAGCCCGTAGCTGATGCACTCCGCAGCCGTTGACGCAGCAGCCCTGATGGTCTTTCGAAGATTCTCAAGCGGGGCGCGCTTGTCATCGCTCAAGGCTGCGAGGTACTCGTCGATGGTCTTGGGTTTACCGGTCATGGCTTGCGCTCCTTTGGGGCAATCAACCTAGAAACAGCAGTAAAAGCCCACCGCAGAGGCGCGGAGAGCTTCTTGTTAAAACAGTTAACAGTCGGGATTGCCGGGCGGTTGGTTTTCGGCTTTTGAACCCAGTGGAGCCATACTTCTTTCACCGTTTTGGTGAGAGAAAAAATGGGATACCATTACGTTTTATCCCTGTTTCTGTTTGCGTCTCCGCGTCTCCGCGGTTTTGAACTGCCGGTTTTAGGATCGACGACTGGTTCTGAGTCGAGTTGCGCCAGTTCTAACGCGAGCCGGGGAGGCAGTTCTTCGTCCCTCCGGGTTTCCTATAGTTCCTTTCACGAAGGTTGCCGAGGAATTATCTAAGTAATAATATGGTAAGAGATTCTATTTTTTGGGTGGCTTGGAGGGTTCGCTTTTGGAAGCAGCTTCAGTCGTTTTTGTTCCCTTATCGCCGTTCTTCGATTCAGACTTAGTCTCAGATTTGGTTTCAGATTTCGACTCAGATTTGCGAGCATAATCTGTCAGGTACCATCCTGACCCTTTTAGCTGGAATGCAGTCTGTGAGATTAATTTTGTGAGCCGTCCCTTACAGGTTGGACAAGTCTTCAATGGACTGTCAGAAATCTTCTGGATCACTTCAAATTGGTTGCCGCATTTTTCGCAACGGTATTCGTAAATCGGCATCCGCGACCACCCTCCTCAGAACTAGATCCCTACTCAACATCCTCCATAAATCTATCAAAGCCCACGAATAAACTCAAGACCTTCCCCCAAGTCCCTTTGCCAGTCGGCCGATGAAACCTTTGACGGATCTGTCAGTCAAATCGAAGGAAAGATTCATGAAATAGCCTCTGGAGTGTTTGACACAGCCCTACATCAGGTTCGGACTCTCAAGACGGTTTGGGAACATTCGGTTTGGGAATATAACGCAGCGGATTCACGGGGGTCCCATGCACACGCACTTCATAGTGAAGATGAGGTCCGGTCGCCCTTCCCGTTGTCCCAACGTAACCAATAACCTGTCCGCGTTTAAGGTGCTGGCCAAACCTCACATTAAAGGCAGAGAGATGGGCGTAACGTGTGGAAATGCCAAAGCCATGATCAATCACCACGATATTTCCATAATTGGAAAATCGTTCAGCCGAGACAACCGTTCCGTCGGCTGAAGCCCAGACGGGATTGCCATAAGAGGCCGAAATGTCCAGCCCGCGGTGGAAGGCTGCTTCTCCCGCTTCAGAAAAACTTTCCCTTTGCCCAAACCTGTCAGAAACCAAGCCAACAACTGGCCAAACGCTCGGGGTGTAGGTCAGCCTGAAATACTTGTGATTAAAATAGGTTTCCAATCGTCGAACCCGGACTTCAAGCTGGTTGATATTGTCACTCAGCAGTTGCAGAGATTCGTTGGTTGAAAAACTGGGATCATCGGGCGCCTTTTCTAAATCGATCATGGTGTAAGCCGCCCTCCCCAACTCTGACAGAATATTCTTGCCAGGACTCTTAACCAACTCGGCCGTGTCGCTTAGCTTCTGGGTCAGCACTTCTAGAATGGAGATTTTCTCCACGAGTTGCGCGGTCGAAAGCTGATAATTTTGATTTTCGACTTTCAAATTCTGCAGTTCTGCCCGAACTCGATTAAATTCAGTCACCTTAATAGCCATCCGAGTAAAATTGAGCAGAAAAATCACAAGCGTTATGACCCCGACGAAAGTGGCAAAAGCCAGAGAGTATAAGACTGAATGCGGTACGGAAATCTTACGGATCTTACAATGGTCGGGTTGAGCCACAATGAAAGTATAGAATTTCTTTGCCATGGGTTGCTCCTAAGTTTGAGTCTTAGACATCGCAGCTAGTGATAAGCAGCAAATCCTTTGCCAAATTTAGAAAAATCAAAAAATCCAAGGTTTCTTATCGGAAACTGCTGAAGCTGAAAGGCTAATTGGGAGAACCAAAATAGATTGTAACAAACCTTTTTGTAAGAGGTCAATCAAAAATCATATTTTTTCTTATTTTTACCTTATTTTTAGAGTATTGCTCAGTTATTGAGGGCGGGAAATTACAATACCGTGACTCGCTTTTTCCTGAAGATACGACCAGAGGCCGCCCAATTTCCTCACCGAACCCCTTGCTGCCTCCGCTTCTGTGTCAAGCCGCCAGGCAGGAAGTTACGATATGGCAACGGCATCAAGCTGCAGCACTGCAAAGCTTTGCCGGCATTGGCACCCTATATCCTAAGAGAGGGAATCGTCCATGCCGACGAGGCCAGAGCCACAGAGCATGAAAATGGGATTCCCCTCCGCTGGAGGGAAGCTGTGAAAAAAATTGGAAGGGCGAGCCTCCTGGGCGAGCCATCGCCTCGGCAAGTCCGTGCCCCATTAACCTAGAAACAGCAGTAAAAGCCACCGCGGAGACGCAGAGGCGCGGAGAGCTTCTTGTTAACACAGCCAACAGTCGGGATTGCCGGGCGGTTGGTTTTCGGCTTTTGAGCCCAGTGTAGCCATACTTCTTTCACCGTTTTGGTGAGAGAAAAAATGGGACGCCGTTACGGTTTATCCCTGTTTCTCTCTGCGTCTCCGCGTCTCCGCGGTTGTTTGAACTGCCGGTTTTAGGGTTAAAGGTGATAGTGAGTGGTGGGAAATTGCCGCCTTGGAGCCGCCGGTACTGATAGGGCAGCGGGCGGTGGTCCTCCGAACAAGACGATCAGGGAGTGGGCCTGATGAAATATGATATGACATCAATGCTTCTTAGCCGTCCAATGGGCTTCCCCATATTCGTCCATATCGACCGTGCCCTCCATCCTGTCATCCTCGACTGTTCCGGTATACGAGTAAAAAAGCCGGGTTCCTTCGATCTTCAGATCTCCGCGAAACCGAATCTGGTTCCCTTGAATCGTTCCTTCGAGTTCGCCTTCGATGAACCGGCCCCGATAAGTGCCACTAAGTTTTTCTCCAGCTTGTTCAAGAAAGGCAGTGTAGTTGCCGGTGCAGCGGACAAATTGAATCGTAATGTCCCAGCGTCCTGCAACCTTCACCGGTTCCTGAGCCCAGGCAAATTTGGAAAGGGCCAGAAACAATAGGTAAGTCAATTTGATTTTTTTTGAAGATCGGTGCAAAAGGACCCTTCCCTTCGAGGACTCAGTACAGGATTTCATAAATACGCTGACGAACGGCTTCCGTTTCCAGACCGATTGTTTGCGAAAACATGATCGGGCACGAGTGGGAATGAAGGGTGTTGCCGCGTTTCTGAAATGGCGGACTAAGCCCTGGCGGCAACGGATAAGGCTTCCAGCATGCGTTGGGCCACGATTTTATCCTCGCCGGGCTCCATCATGTAAGGCATGATGGTGACGCCTCCGCGATGGCCCAGGGGCACCCAAATGCGTGGGGACCCTTGATTCAGAGCTTTCTTGAGTTCATCCGCGGTCATTTTTACTTTGGTGGCATCCCAGGTGATGGCAAGCGTAGGCGCGACATTCGAGCGGCCCGGCCGTACCACCTGGGTTTGGACTCCAGGGATTTTCGTAGCTGCAGTGGTGATCGTTTGCAGCCAGGATTCCCACTGTCTCCACTCCGCCTGGTGATCGCGATGTTTCACCCACATCTCCACGGCCGCCAGCAGCCCCATGATTTCTTCCTTGCCCACTTTCATCGATCTGCCGAAAGCGTGATGAGGAGCGCTGTTCAGCCAGGCCGCCCATAAAAGATCTCTGCGGCCGAGGGCCAGCCCCGAACACTGGGGTCCGCGCAAGCACTTGCCCCCGCTGTAAGCCACTGCATCCACTCCCTTCTTCAGGTAATAGTTGGGAACGTCGGGCCTTTCCGCTGCCGCATCCACCAGGACCGGAATCCCCTGCTGCTTACCGACATCGACGAGTTCTTCCAGGCTAACTCCGTTGTGATCTTCGGCATCCCCCAAGATGGTGATCATGGCCGTTTGTTTGTTGACCGCAGCCCGGAACTCCCGGGAATTTTCCACTTCGATGATGTTCACGCCCACCATGCGAATGGCGTGGTCATAGACATTACGACTGGCTCTGGGCATGATCACCTCGTTCTTGAGGCCAGTAAGATCGGGAAGCCGCTGCATTTTCTCCGGGTCAGCGCCCGCGACACAGGCGGCGGTTATGTGAGTCAGGGCCGCCGCACACCCAGCCGTGACAATTCCGAATTCAGCCCCCGTAAGCTCAGCCAGGCGCAGACCCACTTTTTCCATCAGCTCATCCAAGTGGACGTAATGACGTGAGGCTTCATCCATGGCCTTCTTAACCTCGGGCAGAGATAGAGATCCACTCAGAATGGTAAATGTTCCCTGGCAGTTGATGATCGGCTTAACGCCGATCTCTTCATAGATATTGGGTCGCGAGGAAGCGGCTATTGACTTGGCGGTCGAGGTGGCAGAAGCTTTTGCCATTTTTTCCGGCTTCTTCCCGTTGATACCCAGACCTGCAAAAGCCAGCAGCCCACACCTCTTGAAAAGGTCTCGGCGAGTCCACTTAGAGAAACGCAAATCGTGTTGGCGTATCCCTTCACCCCAGCTTTGTGCCATTTTTAGAATGTTCATATCCCCTCCCTGGCCTGCTTCTTAATCCCCTATCGTTTGGCTGATTTGACGGCGATAAAGGAGACCTGCTCTTCGGTTTTGGTTTCTTTGTCAAAGCTCTGCCGCAGTGTGGTTCGCGCCGGAAAACTATCCTTAAAGAAAGTTCGATAGAGGTTATTCATCTTGTCATAATCTTTCATCTCTTTCAAATAGACAGTGGACCAGACGACATCAGAAAAGTCCATTTCAGCTTCCTCCAAACCGTCCAGGAGATTGCGCATCGTCTGTCTGAGCTGTAATTCAAAATCTGGAGTCACAATGCCTTGACCGGGAATGAAGCCGGACTTGGCCGAGAGATATAAAGTATCGCCATAAAGAATTCCCGGGCTGGCTGTCGGGCTAGGCAGCATATTGCGGGGCTTCACAGCCTTTCGTTTAGAGGGATCTCGACCTGCAATGCCACTAAAGACGATGTGACCCTGCTCGGGCAGATGCACCACTTCAATCGTTCCCCGTCCTGGTGTATTTCCGAATTCGAAATAACTGGCGTAGACCTGGTTCAGTTCCTCGTACTGCTTGAAGTTATCCACATAAGGATTTACCCAGACCAAATTTGTGTGGCTCATCTTGGCTGCTTGAAGAATCAAACCGACCTTGGCCAATGCTTGCTTTACCTGGTCGCGAAAATTCTCTGGATGCCTGCCAGTTGCGCCATCCTGGCTTCCCTGACCCGAGAGATATAATAGGTCGTCGGTTAAGATCGCTGGAGGGTCCAGGTTGGGACGCTTGGCCCATTCGGCTGGCCAGATTACCTTTTTATTCTTAGCCACAGCGATGCAATTGATCTCGATCTTGTTTTCAGCAGGCAAGTCGGCTATCCCCAAGACAGTCCGTGCCGGCGGATTCTTGCCGATCGTCTTCCAGTACACTTTATTCATGGTAGCGTAGTTGTTCCAATCGGTCAGATAGACATTCATCCAAACCGTATTCTCAAAGTCCATGCCTCCGCCCTGCAGGATATCTCGGACATTTTGTAGGCACTGCTTCACCTGAGCTTCAAATTCCTCAGGTTGATTCCCCTCAGCATCCCGGCTTCCTTGACCTGAAACATACAAGGTGTCCCGCACGAGGATAGCGGAACTATAGGGCCGGTTATGTGGCTTGAAGTTTTGCGGATTGATCACTTTTCTTTCAGAGCTGCCTGAAAGCGCAAGACTTGAGATACCCACTATCAGTAGTCCTACTGAGAGCAGGGGAGTACAACGACAGGTCATCACCTAAACTCTCCCGAAAATCCCCTCCTAGGAGGGGCAGAAGGTGTCAGCCTTCCGGGGTGGGTCCTTCCCGTCCGTAACAACCCACCCCTACACCCCTCCACCGGAGGGGATTCTCATGGTCTGTGGCGCCAGCTCCAGTAGCATGGATGGCTCCTGTGAAGTTTTCAAAACCAGGCGCTCCTGCCCGTATATAGAGAATCAGAAAGGTAAGTTTTAGAGCGCAAACGGCAGTCACGACGAATTGGGGGAATTCTCCTGGGACCTAAGTGCTGCATTTCGCGATTAGGCTGACGTACTTCCCTGAGTCCCCCTTCGCCGGATGCGTTTGACGTCATGCTCGTTTTCAGATTTCGGACGCACGCAGTTTTAAGCGGCAGCAGCGGACTTCTTCAAAATTTCAGCACAGCGGCGCGCTACAATACGGTCCTCGCCCGGCTGAAGCATCCAGACGGCGACCTCCAATCGAGGCTCTGAAGGAGAACTAGGGCGGACTTCGATTCGAGGCTCCCCTTCTCGTAATGCCTTAACAAAGTCTTCTTTCGTTAAGCGAAGAGCCGTGGGATCCCATTTGATGGCCAGGTGAGGCACCTGGTTGGCAATTTCAGGAACAAACCTTTCGGTTTGAACGCTTCTAATACCGGCCACGGCGTTCCCAATCAGACTGACCTGCCGTTCCCAATCTTTCCATTCTGCCTGATGATCTTTCTTTACATAAAGCTCTACGGCCGTCATCAGTCCAACAATTTCCTCTTTCCCCACCTTACCGATGCGGCCTGCAGAATCCGCATTAGGCGAACCATTGAGAAAAGCGGCGTGGATCAGCTCCTTTTTGCCCAGCAATAATCCTGAGCACTGAGGCCCTTTGATCCCCTTACCGCCGCTGAAAGCAACCAGGTCATAACCCATTTTGATATAGGCGCTAAGATTTTCCGCCGGTGGCACATCTGCCGCCGCATCGATCAAAGAGGGGATACCAGCTTTCTTGGCAATTTCTGCGAACTCCTGCCGCTTGATTTTGCCCTGCGGGTCCGCCAAATTGAGAAAGAAAAGCAGGGCCGTTTTATCGCTGATTGCCGACTCTAATTCCTGGCGCGTTTCGACTTCTACAATTTTGACTCCCACGTTGCGTATCGCATGATCATAACCGAACCGGTGGGTCTTCTGGAAAATGACTTCGCTTTTCATCCCGTTGGTATCAGGTACCC
>QHZQ01000099.1:0-1516 GCA_003224725.1 Acidobacteriota bacterium
AACGGCGTCTGACGAACGTTATGGCTCATGCTGTAGCGGCCCGAAATGTGATGCTTCACGTTCGCCATAAAGTCGACCTTAATGTCATATTGATACCCCTCGGAGGTGCTCGGCACGTTGGTCCGGAAATTGTTCGTCCCGCTTACCGGATCACCGGGAACGTTAGGCTCCGGGTAAAGCTTCATGACGTTTAACGCAATGGGGTCGAGCATCTCGGGCGGAATGATGTTCCCCTTAAACGGCATGCGGATCCCGTTGGTGATGGAGAACGGATTGAAGATTTGCTGCAGAACCGGGTTCCCATTCAGATCGTAGGTGTAGGTTTGCGAGAAGTCACCCATGCGCTGTAGATCGGTAGGCACGGTGGCGACGATTTGTCTCGGCGTAGTGTCGGTGGCACGTTCGAAGTCCACCAGGAAGAACAACTTGTCCTTCTTAATCGGACCGCTCAAGAGTCCGCCATACTGGTTATGAGAGTGTTCGGGAACGGGAATGCCACTGGCGTTGCTGAAGAAATCGTTGGCGTCCAGAGCCGAGCGCTGGCCAAACCACCAGCCGCTGCCGTGGAACCGGTTGCCGCCCGATTTCATGACAGAATTGATTACTGTGCCGCCGTTGTTGCCAAATTCCGCCGAAAAGCTGTTGTTCTCGACCTTGAACTCCTGGATTGTCTCGACCGAAGGCTGGTAGTAGACGTTGGAAGTGTCGCCTTCGCCTTGCTCGGGTGCGCTAATCGGAGCACCATCGAGCCGCACTTCAGCCGTGGCGTTCCGCTGGCCGTTGGAGACGAAGTTAGTGCCGGAAGGATAGTTGTCGGCAATGCCGGAGCCGCTGGTTTCGGTCACTCCACCCGACAGGAACACTAAGCCAAAGTAGCTCCGTCCGTAGAGCGGAATATCGCGTGTATAGTCGCCAGCCACATTAGTGCCCAGTGCGGAATTGCCCGTGTCTAGCAACGGAGCGGCCGTGGATACATCCACCGAAAGAGCCAGTTCGGCCGGCCCCAAAGTAAAGTCGAGCGAGGTTTGCTGGCTTACTCCGAGCACGACGTTTTTCTGTTCCCTGGCTTTAAAGCCTGGGGCTTCCACCGTCATGTTGTAGCTCGCGGGACGCAGCCCATTGAACGTGTAGTCGCCTTTCTCGTCGGTTTTGGTCTCCTTCGCGAGGTTCGTGGCCACGTCCGTGATGGTAACCTTCGCATTCGGAATAACAGCCCCGCTTGAGTCCCAGACAGTGCCGCGAATTTGAGACTGGAAACTGGCCTGAGCAAATAGGCCCGCCGGCAACAATAGCAGCACTATGGCAAAAGGTATTCTCATATTCGATCTCCTTTCCTCATTGGAGTCATATCTTTCAGCAGAAATCGTACGCATCGTAACTTTGTGGTCTCTGACGAGTCTTCGAAAGTCTACTGACGCATGGAGGCAAAAAACATTGGGAGTGTTTGGTAATCTTAGAACTCATTCCCCGGAGTAGTCCGCTTGACTTCATATTGTTATTATTCTCTGAAACCCAC
>QHZQ01000099.1:1592-11023 GCA_003224725.1 Acidobacteriota bacterium
CTCACCATGATCCCGTCGACTTCTCTGATCGGGACGATTCCTCCGGCCGTGGATGTTAGGAAGAGCTCGTCGGCATTATACAAATCAAAAGTGGCCAACTCAGCCTCGCGACATGGGATTTGAGCCTCCCCGGCCAACTCGATAACTGTCTGGCGCGTGATGCCCCTCAGGATCTCTCCTCCCGGCGTGAGAAGGTTTCCGGCCTTAACCGCGAAGATGTTATACCCAGGAGCCTCGCACACGTGCCCCGCCATGTCCAGTTGGATCGCAACATCGGTGCCTGCAGCCATGGCCTCACGCTGACTCAGGACGAAGTTTGAGTAATTACAACTTTTGACCTGGGAGTCTAAACAAACTGAGGGAATGTGACGGCGACTCACGACGGTCGCCTTTATTCCGACCTCACCGGAGTACACAGCCCCTGTATAGGGAACAGCGAACACAATGATACTCGGAGTACAGTCTATGGGGGGCAGCAGCGGTCGCTTGCCAAGCCCCCGTGTGACCAGGATCTTAATGTAGGCCGATTCGAGTCTGTTCTTGGCAAAGGTATCCAGGATGGCGCTTTTCATTTGTTCCTTAGTGAGAGGAATAAATGAAAAGCGCCATCCTGGAAGCTTAAAGATAGCGCCTGCCCAGGCGAAACAGGTATCATACACGGCATCACCGTAAAGCAAGCCATGATCGAATACTGAAACCTTTGCCTCTTTGAAAGGCAGATACTCACCGTCAATGTAAACGGTCGCTTGTTCCTGGCTTAGTTCAACGGGCATTTCCTAACTCCGTTGGATTTGTCTGCCCTAGCAGTTCAACTTCAAAATTGAGTGTTTTGATTCTAGTTCCTATTGGGAAAAAAGAAGGAGGATAGATGACCATCCATTTGGTTATGAATCATTCATCCAGCATTGGTTTCGGGCGGGGCTGTCAGGCTTGCTTGGGAGGATCCGCGGGAAGCAAATTGAAGCGCCGCCTCACCAGATTTGAGATCGGGAGACGGTTGGGCCTCAAGCCCTCTGTTGTTGTTCGGTTCGATAGAGTCAATGTGGGCCGCCCGGCATGCTATCGCCAGTGGGCGTTCAACGTTGGAGGAACCTCCACTTGCTCCAATGCCGCCCGCTTGAACCGGTAAATCTCCGGCTGGGGCTCGTCCTCCGGAACAATCACTCTATACGCACTTGGTCAAAAACTCAGCCGGAGCCCCAGTTGGATCACCCTGGCAGTCCCGTTTAAGTAACCTTCAACATAGCCGGGCCAGTTATCGCCCGGCACGAGGCTAACCCATTGTCCCTGGTTCACATTATTCGTCAGGTTGTAAAATTCACTCCGAAACTGTAATTGAACCCGCTCGCTAATCGCAAACTTCTTGGTCAAGCCTCCGTCCAGCGTCCAGTAGCCCGGACCTCGCAGGTAGTTGAACCTGGAGGAGAGCGTGCGAATATGGTTAAAATCCGGCTGGATATCAAAGTTGGTGTCGAAAGGCGCGAGGCTGAACCAGCCCCCGTCCCAAGTTCGCTGGCTCTTAGGCAAGATCGCGTCGTACATCGTCTTGCCGGGGAGCAAGACTCCGTCTCCAAGCCAGGCAGGCATTCCGCGCTGGGCTTTGAAAACCGAGCTCATTTGCCAACCGCCGAAGATGTGATTGACGACGCCATGCCAAGAGCTGCCCCAGTGCCGACCCCGTCCAAATGGAAGCTCGTAGACACCGCTCATCGAAAATACCTGGCCAGGGTCAGTGTATTCGATGACGTGTTCCGGCCTTGTATCGGTGGGGTTCAGGTAACTGTTGGCCTTCATATTCTTGGACCATGTATAATTGCCCAATAATGTAAAACCACCCCGCATGCGCCGCTCAACACGTGTCTGCCAGGAATGGTACCAGGACATTCCCCCCGATTTTATTGCAGGAATGCTTTGAAACTGCGGATAGGGTACCAGGAGAGACATGCGCGGGATTTCCGCGCCATCCAGGTCCGTTCCAGGCAAGAGGCCAGTGAACGGGTTGGCCACCGGCTGGAGAAGGAAGTCCAGATTGGCTTGATCACGGGTGGGCAGAGTCGATAGATATTGCCGGGGTATGGTGTTGATGTCGGTCCCCAGCGTTGTGATGTCCACGGGTAATCCCACGCTTTTGCTTCCGACGTAGGAGGTATCCAGGACAAACCCACCGGGCAACTCGCGCTGGAACCCAAAGGACCATTGCATGGTGTACGGATTACGGGCGTTTTCGTAGCCCACATAGCTGAGGGAATTGCCCGCATCCAGATTGACACCTAGAGAGCTTCCTACCGGCTGCAATAAGCGGCCGTCTGGAAATGGGTTGGACAGCGAGGCTATGTAATTCTGACCAAAATCGTTGGTGGGAATCACCGGAGTGGTCCGTCTGAAACCCGGCTGGCTCAGGTAGTTGTTGCGGCCTACCCCGAGCTGGTCGAAGTAGAGGCCAAAGCCACCACGCACCACTGTTTTGTCACCGAGCCGATAGGCCAGGCCGAAACGCGGCATGATGTTGTGCGGGTCGCGCTTCCAAGCGCCACGGTTGCTTGCAGTTGCGTATTGGTAGCCGCCGCGAACTGCGAACTGATTGACGGGGAGCTCGGGTATCGGATTTTGCGCGTAAGCGGCCCGCGCAGCCGCATCGATATCGAGTGGCGTGGTTCGGTCGAAGCCAATCACCACTCTGTTGTCGCGCTCGGTCATCGGGAGTTCCAACTCATAGCGCAGCCCGAGGTTCAACGTCAGACGGGGGGTTACCTTCCAATCGTCGTGCAAGAAAAACCCGTACCAGTTGCTGCGAATGTTAAAGCCCACGGGGATGGTCATGGAGCCGCCACTAGGCACTCCCAAAAGGAAAGCGGCGAGTTCTCCACCAATGGGCTGGCCGGCACCAAGCTCGTCTGGACCCTTGGTGAACTGTTGGCTGAAACTTATGCCGGGGGCGTGGGCGCCAGCTTCATTCCTGACGAACTGGCGTACCGACCGGAACTCGGCCCCGAACCGCAAATTGTGCTGGCCCTTCTGCCAGGACAACATGCCCGTCACTGATTCGCTTGAGTTATTATTGACGAAATAGGCAGTGGTGCCAAAGCCCTGGTACCTGCCTAGACTGATAACTGGGAAAGCGAGAGGCTGCTCCGGGATCAAATTCGGCAGGTCAGAGGAAAAATCCAGCGTGCCGTAATCAATGCCCGTGACCCGGGGCCCTCTGGTGGACGGCTGGCGCAGGAACCCCCCTCTGACGTTCAGGACAACATTGGAGGAGAACATATAGACATCGTCAACCCCAACTAGCCGGCTCACCCGATTCGTTTCGAGGCCGGTTGAGTCGTTTTGGTAGAAGTTATCTTTTACACTTCGCCACTTGTCCAGAGTCAGGCGCCCGAAAATCCGATGTTTCCCCGAGAAGGCGTGATCGACCCGGGTCGTGTAAGTGCGGTACCAGTCGCCGGTGTCGGGATTATTAAAGAAGTAGTTGAGCCGACCGTCGGGCGTAGCTGCCGGGACGTTTGGAGCCGGCCAGAACGTGAGGAGCCTTTTAGCTACTGGGTCGAATCTGTCGACCGGAATGATGTTATTCGGAAAAGGCGTGCGTTTGTAGTGTTCCCCATCAAATGTAATCGACTTCGGGTCGTAAATCTGGTACTCGGGGCCCAACGCCAGTAAGGCAGAGAAATCGCCACGAAGCTGCTCTGGCGTCGGTATGGTGTTGAGACTGGTGAACGGCGAGGCAAACGGGTTGTTCTCGAAAGAAAAGAAGAAGAAAGTCTTATTGTGCCCATCATAAAACTTTGGGATTGCCACTGGTCCGCCGATCGAGAACCCGTACCGGTTGTCCTTGATGTTAGACTTTGGAAGGTCACTCATTCGACTGTAAAAGTCATTCGAATTGAGCGCTCTGTTTTTAAGGAATTCGTGCGCCTCGCCGTGGAACTCATTGGTACCAGCGCGGGTAACCATGTTAAAAACCCCGCCGGGGGTGTGCCCCTGGGTGGCGCTATAAACATTTGTCTGCACAACCAGTTCTTGGATTGCCTCGCTTGGGAACGCAACTCCCACCTTTGTGAAGGAGCTGGCGTCCTCAGCCCCGCCCCCTGGCCCCCCCGCGACAACGTTCGGAATGCCATCCACGGTGAAATCGTTTCTTGCCTCCCCCGCCCCGTTTGTACTGACAAGTGAGATTCCTTGAGAGAAGGCCGCCTTTCGCGGGCGCAGATCAGTGGTGTTAGATATACCCGGCGTGAGCACGATCAGCTCTGCTGCCGAGCCGTCCCTAATAGGAAGTTCTTGGAGCTGAGCTCGGTCGATCACTGCGCCTCTACTCCCATCCGCAACTGACAGCAGCGGTGTCTCCTCGGTAACCTCGATTTGTTGCGTCGCTTCGCCCAGCTCAAGGGAGGGGTTAACCTCTAGCGTCGCAGCCACGCGCAGCTCGAGACCCGAGCGAACGTATTTCTTGAACCCCGCGCGTTCTACCGTCACGGCATAATGTCCCGGAGTTAGGTAGGGCACTCGGTAGTTGCCAGCCGGGTTCGTGACCACCTGGGTGGACACATTCGTTGCCGTGTTGGTAATTTGAACCTGCGCGTCCGGGATCACCGCTCCACTCGAGTCAGTGACCGTGCCCAGAATCGTGCCATAGGGCTCCTGACTGAGAACGTTGCGCGGCAGCAGGCTAATGCCGAGTAAGAGCAAAACTGTGGTGATTGACCAGACAAAGGGGTGAAATACATGGATGTGGATCTTTGGCATTTTGTTCTCCTTATCGGGGTGGCCTGATCAAGATCGACCCCGCAAAACCAGTCCCGGCTACCGGGTGAAAGGTTAACCGCTTTTTAGCGTTTTGAAATTTTATTCGATAATCCAGAATGCACGAAACAGTACAAAATGTTCCTATGGCTTGTCAAGACAAAATTCGCAGATGAAGTAATACGTTAGAAGGTGTGAGAAAATTCGGGAGTCCTTGCAAAAGTTCGTTGGTCTCAGATCGTCCCCCCTTTTCCAAGGGGGGACAAAGTCCCCCTCGTTCGAGGGGGGACATGCTCCAGGTGCTCGCTCAATTTTTTCACACCTAGTAATTGGGGGCGAGGAAACAGCTTTGGTAGCCACGACGAATTTGTTTCTAATTCGTCGTGGGTTTGTCCAGCTCCGGGGAAAAGCCCACGGCGAGCGACGGCGGTCGCGCAGAAAGGCGCTCGCCGTGGCTACCAAGGACCGCCCGCCCTCAACGGCCACCAGTACCTAAGGCATTGGCAGATGAAATTCGCATAACTTAAGAAGGGTCTTAAGGTTTTCTCGGCCTGTTTTTCGGTCATGGGGAAAGATCCTGGCTCTGGTGCGACCCTGGAGAGAAAATCAAATCTTCTTGACATTTCTTGGAAAATGTAAAAAAAGGACTGTGTGTGACGTCGCATTTTGGAGGGTAAAACGACATGGCGAACAGACGGCTGATCTCCTTCCTCTTCGTAATCGTAATGGCGGCCCTGGCCGGCCAAGTTGAAGCCCAGGAGACGGAATCCGGCTGGCGGATTGGCCTGGCGAGGGCACGAATTACACCAGACCAACCGATTCGCATGGCTGGCTATTCTGACCGGACCCAGCCTTCGCAGTCCGTCAGTAGCGATCTTTATGCCAAAGCGATGGCGCTCGAAGACCGGAACGGCCACCGGGCGCTCTTAATTACAGCAGACATCATCGGTTTCACCGAGCGGCTCTCAGGACCCATCTGTAAACGTCTCCAGACATCAACCGGTCTGGAACGCAAGTCGATTCTGCTCAACGCCGCCCATAATCACTGTGGCCCGGTGATCCTGGCGGATCCTTCGCTGGTGGAAGAAGACCTCGAGCATCCGTTCGGAGAGGTCCAGCGCAAACGAGTGTTTGACTACAACCGGAAACTGGAGGATGACCTTGTCCGCATCGGCGAGGAGTCGTTGAGGAACTTGAAGCCGGCCCGGCTGAGCTGGGGGGCTGGTGTCGCCCAGTTTGTCATGAACCGGCGTGAGTTTACCGAACATGGAATCATACTGGGGGTGAACCCTCGGGGCCCGGTGGACCGGACGGTGCCCGTGATGCGAGTGGAAGACCCGGGTGGCCAGTTGCTGGCTGTGCTGTTCGGAGCTGCCTGCCACTGTACTACACTCAATGGTGACTACGTGAGCATTGATGGCGAATACGCAGGTTATGCGCAATCCTATCTCGAACACAAGTTCCCGGAGATCCAAGCCATGTTTATCACGGGCCTCGCAGGTGACGCCAACCCTTATCCTCGCGGTACTGTGGCACTGGCGCAGCAACACGGCAGAAATCTTGGCGCAGAAGTAGAAAGGGTGTTAGGAGAGAAGCTCAAACCGGTCCGCGGTCCTATCCAGACAGAGCTTAAGCTCCTGGCTCTCCCCCTCCAGAAGTTGGGGCGCCAAGAGATCGAAGAGCTGCAGACCTCCAAGGACCAGGACTTCTTCGCCAAGAATGCCCTCAAGGTGTTAAACAGAGGCAAGACGCTGCCCGAGCATTACACGGCCCCGTTTGCGCTTTGGCAATTCGGCAAGGATCTGACACTGGTCGGCTACAGCGGGGAGCCCGTGGTGGATTACGTGGCCCTGACAGAGAAGTCGCTGGGGCCTCTGAACCTCTGGGTGGCCGGTTACTGCAATGACGTTTACGGATACTTGCCTTCCGAACGGGTATTGGCCGAAGGCGGCTATGAAACCCGGGGATTGTATGTGGAAATTGGCCTGTTTCCGCCCCAGGTGCAGAATGTCGTGCTGAAGGCGATCACTGAGATGGCCTTGACAGCGGGTCGGCCGATGCCTGCCAGGATGGGGCAAAGCCCGACAGAGCTTCAGCCGAAAGGCTCAACTTTCATTCGAGTCGCCAGGAACTCCAATTGAGGGGTCACCCCATAAGTTCCCAAACGCTGCGCCTCTAATGGTTTGCCTCAAGACCCACGATAAATGAAAAAACACATTTATCGTGGCTACCAATGCTACCAATGCGAGGCCACCCCACGAAGCCAACCCATTACTCAGGAAGCTCTTCACCCGCCGTGGGTAGCGACAATGGTTAGTAGGCTTCGATAGACGCCCCAATAACTTTCCTGAAGAAATTTCACTTGACAAAGCTAACGAGCTTACTCTAAGGTCGGCGAATCATCCGTTATCTAAATCTAAAATTAAGTAAGGGAGAAATTCAAATCGTGAAAAAGCACAGATCCTGGCTTTGGTTGCTAATCGTCTGTTTGGGGCTGGCGTCACCGTTTAGGTTGAACGCCGACGTCACCGGGTCCATCCTGGGCACGGTGACCGACACGTCCTCAGCCATCATTCAGGGCGTTCGAGTGACAGCGACGAACGTGGACCTGAATCTGGCCAAGGAAACGACAACAGACGCATCTGGGCAATACCGCATCCTGGCGCTTCCGGTCGGGCGATACAAAATAGAGGCGGCATTTGCCGGCTTCCGGACCTTTGTCCAGACCGGGATCGTTCTCTCTGTTAACGATCAGCGCCGCGTTGACGTGGTGTTGCAGGTCGGCGAGGCCCAGCAGGAAGTGAGCGTGAACGCAGAGGCGCTCCAGGTCGAATCCACCAACACCCAACTGGGTGAAGTCATCGAACAAAAGAAAATTGTGGAGTTGCCGCTCAACGGCCGGGGCTACCTGGACCTGCTCGGCCTGCAACCCGGTGTGGCGCCCGGCGGTACGCGTGGGGAAGGCCCCGGAACCGTCTCGGTAAACGGCCAGCGGGAAAACAGCAACGGCTTCCTGGTGAATGGAGGCGATGTGTCCGGCGTCGGAAATTTCGAGGCACAGATTCAACCTAATCTGGATGCCGTGCAGGAGTTCCGTTTAATCACCAACAACTTTGACGCCGAATACGGACGATTCAGCGGTGGGCTCATGAACACCATTACCAAGAGCGGTTCGAACTCCATCCATGGGACCGTTTTCGAATTCCTTCGCAATGACGCACTGGATGCCCGGGGGTTCTTCGACACTGGCAAGGGAGCCCTTAAGAAGAACCAGTTCGGGTTTGCGGTTGGCGGGCCGGCCATCAAGGACAAGTTGTTCTGGTTCACGGATTACCAGGGTACCAGGCGGGTGGACGGGGCATCGGCCAGCGACATACAAGTGCTTTCACTGGCGGAACGCCAGGGGAATGTTGGCGTTGCAAACTTGACCGGAACGGTAAGCGGCCCCTACTGGGCGAATGTACTATCGCAACGACTCGGGTATGCAGTCCACGACGGCGAGCCCTACGCCGCCGTCTTCTCTAACGGAATCATTCCACAGGGGGCCTTCTCCCCTGCGGCGCAAGCGACCCTGCAGTTTATCCCGACCCCAAACAAAGGAGAGAACATTTATGCCTCCGCTGCTGAGTCGACAAGAACCACAGACGACATGGCAGGGCAGCGCGTGGATTTTCTGAACAAGAAAACAGGAAATTGGTCAGTGTACTATTACTTTGACAACTCGACCTACCTGGACCCTAAGGGAGGCGGCAGCTTCCCAGGTTTCGCAACCACAAGCACAGGCATGCGCCAGCAGGCGACTATCAGTAATACTCGCATTCTCGGCCCTACGGCAGTCAACGAGTTTCGTTGGAATTTCACGCGGATACCCTCCATATCTGCTCCGGAGAGCGGGGCCCCGAGTCTGGAAAGCATGGGCTTTGTGACCGGCGAGGGTACGCTGGGCATCAACAACTCGGGACCGGCGGGTTATACAGGGGTTCCTTCCATCGGATTAAACAACTTTGGTTTTGGCAGCGGGTCCCCCAGCATACAGGCTCAGAATACCTACCAGGTGGGAGACAGCTTTTCTAAGGTCCATGGCCGCCACTCCATTAAACTCGGCGGAGAATTCCGCTATTACCAGATGAACCAGCGCAATTCTGGCGGCGCCGTCGGAGGGTTCGCTTTTAATGGGGCGGAAACCGGCTACGATGTGGCTGACTATCTGCTGGGAGCGCCGGTAAACTACGCGCAGAACAGCCTGCAGCTTCTTGATTCCCGGAGCAAGTACGGCGCGGCCTATGCGCAGGATTCGATCCGGGTCAGGTCCAACTTCACCTTGAATCTGGGGTTGCGGTGGGAGTTCAGTCAACCGTGGTATGACACCCAGGACAAGATTGTTGCTATGGTTCCTGGCCAGCAGTCCACCCAATACCCGACAGCCCCGAAAGGCCTGCTATACCCTGGCGACGCAGGAATCCCGAGAACCTTGGCGCCGACCCGATACAACAACTTTGCCCCCCGCCTGGGGATTGCTTGGTCACCCAACATGTCTGAAGGACTTCTGGGTAAGATCGTCGGCGGACCTGGCAAAACCAGTATTCGACTGGGTTCGGGCATGTTCTATACCGCGATTCAAGACCAGACGCTGTATTGGATCCTCGGGACAGCGCCTTTCGGTGAATACTGGGGGTCCTCTGCCCCCC
>QHZQ01000099.1:11044-12883 GCA_003224725.1 Acidobacteriota bacterium
CAGGGGCAGAAATTCCCGTTCGTGATTCCGGCGCCCGGAAGTGCGGCGGCCAAAAACTTCGACTTCACTCCTTATTTGCCTCTGGTCAGCACGCTCGGGTACATGACGGACAATGCCCTTCCGTATGGGATACATTACAACTTCTCGATCCAGCGCCAGCTCAGCAGCTCGATGGTGTTGAGTGTCGGATACGTGGGGACCGCGGCGCGCAAATTGATCTCAATTGTTGAAAACAATCCGGGGGACCCCAACCTCTGTCTGAGCCTGCGCGGCGATGGAGTAATGCCGGGAACCTTGCAGTGCGGTCCCTTTCTGGAAGATGCCACCTTTACACGGCCGGACGGCACATCGGTTTATGGGACCCGCGGTCCTTTTGGCAAGGCCTTTGGGTTTGGCTATTACGAGGCCAACTGGGCCAATTCATCCTACAACTCGCTTCAGGCAAGTTTGGAAAAACGCGCCGGTGATCTGTCTTTCCTGCTTGGGTACACCTCTTCCAAGGCGATGGATAACGCCTCATTTTTCAATAACCGCATGAATTACGAGAATCACGCCCTCAGCAAGTCGCTTTCGAACTTTGACAGCACCCACAATTTCGTTGCGAGCTACACGTACACAATCCCCTTCGACAGGACTTTCGCCCGGGCTCCCAAGCCTCTGGTCCAAGGGTGGAGCATCGCTGGCATCACACGATTCGCGACGGGATTCCCTGTCGGTATCTTTGCTTCGAATGATCGGTCCTTGAGAGGCACCTCCGGTCTCGATAGGCCCGACTATGTCGGGGGCCTTCAGATCTATGATGACCCCAGGCAGGGCGACCATCGCTGGTTTAACAACGACGCTTTCACCATTACCTCACCCCAGGGGCAGTTTGGCAACGCCAACCAGCGTTTTTTCCACGGGCCGGGATTTAACAATTGGAATCTTGGGTTGCACAAAGACACCCAGATTCGGGAGGGCGTGCGCGTCCAGTTTCGGGCCGAGCTCTTCAACGCCTTCAACCACGCACAATTCAACGCTCCGAACGGACGCTATTCAGCCAGTACGGCTAGCGCGTTCGGGCGCATTTTTTCCGCGGGGTCTCCGCGCATCGCTCAGCTCGCCGTCAAGATCCTCTTCTAAGCCAGGCGGAATTGGAAAGCAGCCCTACGCGCAGGGTGAGAGTCGATTTGACCGCAAAGAACGCAGAAAGCACAAAGAGAAGACACCATGAAAGATAATGTTCACGGCGGCGCAGATTCTCGGCTATTTGAAGGCGACACGTCTCGAGCATGGGCTGCTAATCAACTTTGGCTCTCACAAGTTTGAAATCCGCAAGTTTGTTTGGACTGAGGTGAAAACCACTGCAAGGAACGCATAATACTCAAAGGTAGCTCATCCTTTGCGCTCTTTGTGTTCTTTGTGGTTAAGGTGCTGGTTCTTGTGGTTGAAGGAAAGAGCCTCTGCCAACCGTTAGGCGTTCAGACTCTAGAGCTGGCCTCCTTCGTATCGTGCTTCTGTTGAGCTACTGTGATTCATACGCTGCTCGCCCTATTGGGGGCTCTTCTGTTTCTCTCCTCTTGCCTGTTTGCCCAGGAAACCGACGCCGAAACACGTCTTCTCCGCTGGATGGACCGTATCGCCCAGGAACAACTCGATGCCCGCGCCAAGCACATCGATGGCGTGCGCAGCGTGGAGGAGGCTGAACGTCACAAGGCCAGGGTCCGGGCCAAGATTCTCCAGTTGATCGGCGGGCTCCCTGACTACGACGGTTCACTCAATGCCCGCGTCACGGGTCGCATCGAGCGGCCTCGCTACGTGATCGAGAAAGTGGTCTTCGAGAGCCTGCCAGGTCTACTG
>QHZQ01000100.1:0-11713 GCA_003224725.1 Acidobacteriota bacterium
CATCTCTGCCTTGCTCACTTCGCGTCCCGTTGGGTATCTGCGGCGGTCCAGTCTGCAGGTGACTTTCAATCCCTTGGCCGTGGTGGTCCGGGCGATGAGCTGGACGACCGTTTCGTAGTCCCGCAACGGCTGCCCGCGCCAATTCGACGAGATGAAAGAAAACAACCGGTGCTCGATCTTGTTCCATTTGCTGGTGCCGGGAGGAAAATGACACACCGAAACGCACAATCCGGTCTGATCGGCAAAGTTCTGCAGTTCCAGTTTCCACAACCACAACCGCCACCCGTTGCTGCCGCCCCCGTCGGCCGTGATCAGAATCGTCTTCGCCTCCGGATAAATACGTCTGCCCTCAAAGCGCCACCAACCCCGAATAGAGGCCACGGCAAAGGCCCCGGTGTCGTGGTCGGTTCCCACATTGACAAAACCGGCATTCCGTCCGATGTCGTAAATCCCATAGGGATAGGCGCGGGGAACTTCGAGACTGGAGAAGTCGTGACCTTGAACCTTGAGGGGTTGCTTGGCCCGAAGCCATTGCCGACCGTGGTTTTCGTAGTTCCCCACGAGTTCTTTCTTTTTGGTGTCGACCGAAATCACCGGGATGCCTTGCCGCAGGCATTGTTTCACCCTGGCGTTGATATGCCGAAACTGGGCATCGCGATCGGGGTGATCAGCCCCTTCCTCGGTCTTGCGATTGCTCTGCAAGCTATAGTCCAGGTCGTGAAGAATCTGCGCGACCTTCATATGACTGACCGGATGTTTCTGCTTGCCAAGTTCCCTGGCAATCGCCCGCGTGCTTTGGCAGATCCAGCGCAGCGCCGATTCCGGGTCCCCGCGCGTTTGATCCTCAATCAAGGCTTCCAGCGTCTGCACCAGACGCGGATCGGACTGCGTGATGGACTTGCGTCCCGCTCCCGGCCGACGGATGCGACCCACCAACCGCCGGCCTCCGCTCTGGATCTCCCGAATACCTTGGGCGATCGCCTTGCGCGACAAACCACACGCGCGCCGCACCAGAGACACTCCTCCATAACCCAAACTCACCGCTTCAGCGCCTGCCATGATACGGCGCGTGCGTTCGTCCAAATGAGGCCATGCAGAACGAAACTTCCGTTTCAATTCCGACAAGCTCTTCATGCTTTCCAAGCATAATGCAATGCCTCCAAAGTTGATACCTTTATTTATTTACAGATGCTTACATTCACTGGATCCGCAGTTTCATCCTCTTTCACCGAAAGCGCCATCCGTTGTAGGTGCTAGGTGCGAGGTTTGAGGTGCATGGTAACGGGGCTGGCTGCTAAGAAAAAATGAGGGGCACAGGTCAAGGGTTCAAGGGTGAATTTTTTTCTTGACATCTCCTTTCATAGGACCCTCTCCCCCGATGGGGGTGAGGGAGTGAACACAAACAATTTCTACTCTCCCCTCTTCCCACCGGGCAGAAGGGATCGGGGGTGGGCGACGTGGCCTGATGGAAAACCTATTTCAGGGACACAACACTAGAAATCGTCGTGTAAAACGCGTTGCCGCCCGACCGAAGATCCTTTCCGTAAGAGAAAATGAAAGTGGCCCCACCAAGGACGCGGACTTTGACCTGGGCTCCGACATCCCAGAGCCACTCCCTGCAACCAAACCGCCTGGCTTCATCGAATATTCTCCCTGAATCCAAGAAAGGCCCCAATCTAATATTAAAGAAAGCGTGCTGATAGACTATCTTGTCCAGTTCCCCATTAAAAAGAATGTAATCGCGGCCTAGAAATCCGGCGCCTTTTTTTCCATTGTGAGTGCCGATGTGTCCCCGCATCCAGAGATCGTTGTCGCGTTCGAGGCCTAATATAAAGAACTCATCGAAGGGCAGTGGCCCATGGCTTGCGCCGCAGCGAAATTGGGTCGTTACGGCGTAGTCATCTCCTTGGGACTGCGGCAGCCAGCGGGTCAGAACTCCACCGCGAACCTTGGTGAAGGTAGAATAAGGAGCACGGAACATTCGACCCAACTCCCAGGTGGCAAACGACTGGGCGGTAAATCGGCGCTCGGGTATTTCAACCAGTTTGATATCAAAGCCTGTTTTATATTTCAGCGACGACCCCCGGGGGAAGAGCTGGTCTTTCTCTGTAATACCCAAGCTGACGTTTCGAAACTGGCGGTGAGTCCATTCAAAGCCGCTCTTCCACCTCCACCGTGGATTCAGGTTGGCGAGGATTTCTGCGCCTGCGCTCTGTTCCTGTATCCTTAAGTCACCCTCTGGCCTAATCGCCCCCCAATAAGTCCGGGAGAGATCCCAGTTTTCCTTTCTTGCATCAAAATGGAGCCGGTATTGCCACTTGGGATTCCGGCGCCACGCTCCTGAAAGCGAGGAGAAGGCCCGCCGCTTTTGTGCGTCCCAACGCAAGAGAGACTCGAAGTTCAACGCGGACTGTCTCAAATTGAAGAAATCCCAATAGACCGTTTGATAGGGCACTCCCTTGAGAACAGAAAAAACTCCCTCGAGCTTGCTGTTGCCCCAGCCGTTTTTTTCGACTGGATAAAACATCAGGTCAAACTTTTGGTCTTGCCTGGGTGAAAGTTCGAATCGGTAACGAGGATAGATCCCGAAAAGATCAAGGTTGGTCTGAGTGGCGCGGAGATCTTCCAACTTCAGGAGGCTGGCTGGAGCCAAGGCAAACGCGCGATCCAGTAGCTCCGCTCTAAGACGAGGTTGGGGCCTCATCTTGATTTCCTGGATCTTTGGCTTTCCGATTCGATTCCAATATTTAATAGCCGCTTCGAGATTTCCCTCCAGGAAGTAGAGGGAAGCCAGGAATTCGTAAGCATAAGAATCTTGTCCGTCCAGTTTCAAGGCTCTGGCGAGGTGAGCTTTCGCCTGTGAAAAACTTTTTGTCTGAAAAGAAATCCCGGCCAGTTCAAGCGGAAATCTTTTATCCGTGGGCGACTTTTTCTCTCCGGACTCAAAAGCCTCTCTGGCTTCTTGCCATCGCTGTAATCGAGCCAAGGCCATCCCTCGGTAATAGTCCAGCTCCGGGATCTGATCCGGTGAAGGCGGTACCAGTTTCAAAACAGCTTCCCACTGCTCGCCTTGATAAAGGTTTTTGATAGTAGCAAGGATTTCACTAGTTGCAGGGGGTGGTGTTTGAGCGGGAAGCTGACTCGCCCAGGTGGGGAAATGAAAAAGGAAGACTAGTGCCAGTGATCGAGACCAATCACCTGACATCTGATTATTCTAAAGCATGGATAGTCGAGGATTGAGGGACTGCCAGAAGGGTCCAATGGGTGGTCTGTCCCCAAGCCCTTTCAAAACTGGACCGGCTCATCTTGAGGAGCTTTCGCTGCGCGGGATCGTTAAGCAAGACAAAACCGTTCTGCGGGTCCAAACCGGCCACCACAACATAGTGGAAAGGTGTGCCTTTTCTGCCTGCTTCCAGACAGGCAATAAGCGGCCGTCCCATCGAGAGATGGTGTTCCAAGTCTGCCCAGTCTCCTTTAAAAACAAAAGCTTGAAAACCCTGCTCCTTGAAGTACCGCTCCATGTCTCTCCCGAAGACTCCTCCGGCCGCTTTGGAATAGAGCGGCTTGCCACTCTCAGCCATACGTGAGTTTTCCGGGAGGCGGGCTCCGCCGGAGGCTCCTGACCAGTATTGCATCACCATCAACACGCAAGCAACACCACAGAGGTTCTTCTCCTGCTTCACAAAAGGGACGTCCAGCCAGATCCCGCTTTGGGCCAACTGATTAAAGGCCGTAGTTAGCAGTAAGCTAAAAATTTGAATAGAGATTGGAATAAGCCTCTTTTTGTTCACCCTCGCTCCCAAGTTCGGGACAACCCACCCCCTACACCGTCGCCTACACCCCTCCAGGGGAGGGGACTAATAATTTTCCGAAAGCACAGAGATGCAGGGCCTGTCAGGGTCTTTCAATTTATTCCAGGTGGGTCTGCCCGGCGCTTGAAGTAGATTTTTATCACGCGACAACGAGTACTAATATAATGACGGCGGTTGCCAGGGCGATGATGATGTAAGTGATTTGCTCGTTCGTAAGGGCACCGGCTGCAAAATCCTTCTGAATCTTTTCGGTTTGATTTGCCAGCCGAGCTAATTCTTGGTCACTTAAATGAGGAATTGCCTTTTCGATTTGAACCAGATCAACCTTAGCGTTTCTCAGAGCTTTCTTGGCAGGTTCTGTGGAAAAAAATCTCTGCACTTTTGCCTGGTTGTCTTGCCTCGCTTCTGCAGCAGTCACAATGGCCCGATGAAGGTCCGCCGTTTTAACGAGGTGATCTTCAGCCACTAATTTCTGAATGGGCATGGTTCCAAAACCGAGCAACATGAAGAAGGTTGCGAACTTCCGCAAGTTACAAACCATAAATCCTCCTATAGCTAAGTTGAATTTGAATATTCACTCAACAATAATGCTCCTCCATTAGTAGCCCCCGAGACTTACTGCCAGGAGGTTATTCCCTAAGGCCCAATTCCATGCTCACATCCCAGCGAATGTTCAAAGTATAGCAATTAGATTCTGCCAGTTCCACAAATTTTCGTCTGCGACCCGCAAGCATTTCGACGGGTGGGCGCTGGGAGACATCGCTATTCCCGGCAACGATATTGTCAGGTGGCGCTGAAAGCTGAGGCTGGTTGTGCCGCCCCCCTCCTGCACATAAACTCGGCGACATTCGGTTCCAGTTTAACTATTAATGGACAAGAATTTCAGTTAAGACTTTGCCTTCTGAATCCGGCAAATCAAGCTTAAGGATTTGCGCAATTGTGGGAGCAATATCCACCATCTTAATCTCTTTGAGATTCACCCCTTTTCTTATAAATTGTCCTGCAGCAATAAAGGAAGCCTTCTGATCCGACCTGCTTGGCAAATAACCATGAGTACCCAGGCTGGGACTTTTGACGAGATATTCACCCTCCAAAGCATTGCCAAAGGAAAAGTCGGGGGCAGCTTCCAGCAAGCAAACAGCTTCTGGATCTGCGCCTAAATCCAAAATTTGCTTTTGTTGAAAGACGCTCCCAATACCACTTCCGGGTTGCCCAGGCATTTTTTCAAATAGCCTTTGAACTTGGGCTCGAGTTTGCCCATCATCCGGGGTTTTAAGGCGAATCATGAAAATTCCACCGGCTACCATAAAGGAAGCTTTCCAGTCGGTTACTTTTCCTTTGGAATCGGTTTCAATCAGGCCGGCATTCTTCATTAGAATTCCAGGCCGGACTTGCCGTTCGGTCCTGGCAAAACCGTGGTCCGAGACGACAAAGAAGGTGGTCTGATCATAAATTCCAACCGTTTTGGTCGACAAAATGATTTTGTCGATGAGGGTATCTATTTCTTCCAGGGCGCGGAAGGAGTCCGGACTGAAAGGTCCGGTAACATGTTCAACGTGATCCAGATTGGTCAAGTGCACCAAGAGCAAGTGAGGTCGGTATCTTTCTATGAGAAATCTTGCCACTTGGGTTTTGTTCTCGTCTGTAGGGGCGGCTGGCTCAAATTTTCCGTAGACGTCTTCCACAGACTGAACCAAGCCTCGTGTTGATATGGCACGAAGCAGCTTGATGTCGTCTTCTACCTTGGCCCTCCAGAATTCGGGAAAATTATAATCAATCTCTGCGCCGACGGTCACTGGCCAATAGCTATTGCCAGTGACCAATTGCTTCTCGCGAGCGGCAGCCCAGAGAGTCTTAACTTTGATATCTTCGGCATACCAGTACCATGCGTTGTAAGTCTTGTTATATGGATCAAAAACGTTGTTGGAGACAATCCCGTGACGCCTCGGTCGGACCCCTGTTACCATGGTCGTGTGAGAGGGATAGGTGACCGTTGGACACACCCCCTCCACTGCGTCCGCAAAGCATCCTCTTTCCATGAGGCTTTTGATCGCTGGGATTCTTATCCCATTGTTCCTTGCCTCCAGGTAATAGCGTGGCATCATACCGTCCACTGAAATTACAATGACGTGGCAGGATTTCCGTGACTCCGATGGCCATGAGCTGGCGCAGCCGGTGTGCAGTGTGGTCAAAAATAAGATAATGCCGAGGATTATCATGGATCTCACTTAGGCTGGAAATTTGCCGGACTGGCAGTATTGAAAAACGGGATGGGGAACGACAGGCTCCCCTGGTTCAAAAAAGGGAGAAAAGGAGACAGTGGCCAGCATGTTCGCTGCCAAGAATTTTCAGGCACGAGGGAGAGCCGCCTGCTTTGCCTGAGCCTCGAATTCAGATCACATCTCTTTCCCCGGTGCGAATGTTGTATCCTTGCTCGACCGGAAGCACAAAAATTCGACCGTCGCCGATCTCGCCTGTTCTGGCGGTCTCGACGACAACTTTTAAGACCTCATCAACTAGATCATCCGGCAAGACCATCTCGATCATCATTTTGGGCAGGAGAGTGACGCTGTATTCTCGTCCGCGATAAATGGCCTTGTGGCCTTTTTGCCGCCCGTGTCCTCGGACTTCAGACACTGTCATACCAGAAACATTCAGCTTCGCCAGCGCTTCGCGCACCTCTTCCAATTTGTTGGGTCGAATAATACATTTCAGCAATTTCATGAAGTTCCCCTTTTCGTCGAGTTTATGGAATCTATGGTTATGCCAGTTCGTCTTGGGACAGAGTGAAAACAGGCCGAAGACCTGTGCACCCTTACTCTAAGCTCACGCAGCAGCGCGGTCCAAACCCTCCTTCATGGACGCCGTCAGGTTCTGCTCGGTTTCCAACGATAGTTTCTTCCCTTCCTGAGTCAAGTAGAAAACATCAATCGCCTTGTGTCCTTCAGTAGAAATCAACGCTACATCGATATTACAGCCATTTTGAGAGATGGTTTTGGAAATGGTGTAAAGCAATCCAAACCGGTCCTGCGTAACAATCTCCATAATGGAGTATTTTTCCGAGGAATGATCGTCGAAAGAAATGAACGTTGCGACGGAACCTCTGCTCTTGGGTTGGTAGAGAATACTACTTTCTCGTTTTTTGAGCAACCCCGTTAGGCTTTCCCGCCCCTGCAAGACTTTTTGCAAAGTTTCACGAAAATGCTCAATCTCACTTTTGTTTAGTTTAAAGGTCTGCAAACGATCTTCAAACTCGATGACATCCAGAACAATTCCCTGATGGTTGGCGAATGCCTGGCCACGAACGATGTTCATGCCAAAATAGGAAAGCACTCCGGTGAGCTTGGCAAAAAGAAAGGGCCTGTCGAAAGCCATGATACTCAATTCATAAGTGGACTTGCGGCGATTCAGTCTGAGGATCAGGTCTTCGGGTGAGCGCAATTTGTCTGCTAGTTTGTAATGTTCGGCAATTTTCTGTTTGGGTGTAAATTTAAGGTAGCGTCGAGGGAACCCATCCAGAAACTGCCGCAGCTGGCTGCGCCCGGATTCATCCATCACATACTGGGAAACTTCCTCCACCAGACCTTCGTCCATCTGGGTTTGCCAGCGATCGTCAGCAAACGCCCGCGTGAGCTGAGCCTCGGCTTCCACGTATAACTGCCAGAGTAGATCTTCCTTCCAAGGAGTGAGTGCGTCGGGACTGACAGCTTTGATGTCAGCATAGGTGACAAGACAGAGCATCCTCAAGTTTTCCTGGGTGCCGATGAATTCCGCAAAACGCTTTACCACGGCTTCATCGGTAATATCACGCCTCTGGAAAGCATTTGACATTTCGAGGTGGCTGTTGATAAGGAATCGAACCTTATCCGAATCCTCTTCTGACAGACCCATTCGTCGCGCAATGCGGTTGACGGCCAGCAGGCTTTTCTGACAGTGGTTTCCAGATTCGGCTTTCCCAACATCGTGAAAAAGCAGAGAAAACATCAACAGTTCCGGGCGCGCGAGTCCCTTGAGGATTTCTCCGAATCGGCGTTCGCCGGGCTTGCTGGCGTGATACAGGTCCTCCAGGTTCTTGATCGTCAGCAGCGAATGCTCGTCCACGGTATATTTATGGAAGAAATCCTGAATGACATGGCAACGAATCCGATCAAACTCAGGAAAAATCCGGCCGAGCAGTCCGATTTCGTGCATCAAAAACAGTGCTTGGTAAATCCCTTTCTGCTGACGCAGAAGCTTTAAGAAAAGATCACGAATCTCAGCCGAAGAACGCGCTTCTTCGTCGATCAGGCCCAGGTGTTTTTTCACGCTGTCCAACGCATTTTCACTGATGGGGATCTGATATTTGACGGACCGATAAAACAGTTTGAGCATGTTCGCAGGATTTTCACGCAGGACCGACTCTTCAGTAAAATCGAGAGCCCCATGCCTCACCACGGTGGTGCTCCATACGGTCGACTTGAAAGACCGGCTGATTTTACGGGCCGGCGGAAAGGCCCGACGGATCATGGACTCGCAAAAACCACGGATCACCTTGGCTCGCAAGAAATAGTCTTTCATGAGGGCTTCCACATTTTCGCCTTCCCTTTTACCACGATAGCCAAGGCTTCGAGAAATTTCCTCCTGGAACTCGTGGGACAAGGTGTTCTTGTTGCGTCCCGAGGCAATATGCAGATAGGTCCGCAGCGAAAGCAGGAATTGCAGAGCTTGCTGGATTCGGCGCAACTCTCCCCTGCCGAGCAGATTCTGCCGGATGAACTCTGGATTAGATTCAATTCCATAAAGGATATGGCCGATCCAGCGAGCTACGTGAAAGTCTCTGAGNNNAAGCTGGTAGATGGTCTCATTAAATCGCTTGTGTCTTTCATCCTGAGCTGCCAGGAGGACTTTGAGAAATTCCTTTCGGTGTTTTGCCAAAAAACGTTGCAATTCTTTTCTTTTGAACTGTGAGAAGATGCGGGAGTTACCGGCAAGAAGGCGGAGATCCAGCAGAGCGGTGGCCAACTCTAAGTTCCGTGGGTCGAAGTCATAATCTTTGAGCTGGAGTACATGGTGTCCCAAGCTGAGTCCCAGATCCCACAGTGGATGGAGGAAGCGCTTCAGGAACTCTTCATCTCTGGCTCCGAGAGGCTTTTCAAAGAGAATAATGATATCAATATCGGAATGAGGGTGAAGTTCACGGCGTGCGAACCCACCGGTGGCCAATATCGCGATTTCGTTGCCGTTGACTGGCACCGCTCGGCGGGCTTTGGTATAGGCTGAGTCGATGACCCGATCCATCAGACGTGTGATGGCATTCACAGTTGCCCGGCTTTTGAGGTGGGCCAGGAAATCGTTCTTTATTTTTCCTAATTGCTGCTCCAGGTTTTCTCGCGTCATAACCTTCAGGAAACTGGGCTATTTTTAGCTAACTCGATGACAGAAAGCAAATTGAATGTTGCCCGTTCTTTTGCGATATAAACCCACTGGTTCAAGCGTCGTTCAAGTTGAAGGAGTCTGTCATGATCCTGCGGATCGCCACGACCGATGAAAATTGAGTTCCCTTGCGCGGAGAAGTTCAGAGCGTAGCTGTCAAGTTAAGAGAGGAATGAGAACAAAGGTGCAGTGTGGGAGGTGGGCCGAGCGGCGATCAAAAGGTGGGTGCTTCACAGTCCCTGTTTCCTGTTGAACCCGCTCTGGTCGCCGCGCGGAGCGCGCCTCCCACATTCTTAATTTCTCCTGCCCCTCCCAAGAAGGATTCAGAGGAGCCGTTCATGCTGCCTGCGGCGGCGCCACCAAGAAATGAAAATTATTCCCCCTTCTAAATTCTAAAGGGGTGCAGGGGATGTGCTGTGGTGAATGTGGCTCTGGAAACCCGAAGGCCCCCCTACGCCCCCTTGATAGGAGGGATTTTTAGGAGAGTCTCAAAATGACGAACATCAAAAGTGCAAGGGATCCTAAGCTTGTCTTGTTCGAAGGTCGTACTGCTTATTTTTATGCATTTCTGGCTGCCGTCATCAGTCAGTTCGCAGGCATGACTTTACATCCCTTGCTGGTGCCCCTAAGCCAGGCAGCCTTAATTTTCCCCTTATTCCTGCACTACATCCAATCCAATCGGCCCAAGCAGAATTTCAAGCTCATGGTTTTTTGGTCTTTGTGCATGACGCTTTCTTCTATCGGGTTAACTCTGAGATTTTCCGAGCTAGCCAGGCGGGAATATTTGCTGGCAACCAAATACAAAACAGAAATGTTCAGGTGGGTTGAAACCGGTGTAGGACCAGAGGGCGATTATCGGCTGTTTCTGCCCCAACACCTGATTCAATTAGGAATCTTGTTTGTGACCGCCCTGGTCAGCGGAGGATTTCTGGCCCTGGTTCTTGGAGCCGCGCTTCTAAATTATATGTCCTATTACGTCGGCTGCCTGATCCTCTCCGCATCAACCAAGTGGCCCTTGCTTTTGGTCGGCTGGCCACCCTATGCCATCCTGCGTGTGTTAGGCTACATTATGCTAGCCATTGCTTGTGCTCACCACTTTTATTACAGGCTGCTCCACTATCCAATAGACCGAGTCTTGATGCGACGCTTTCTTTATTATGGGCTGATGCTGGTCGCGTTAGACGTCCTTATCAAATCCCTCTTTGCCGAGTCCTGGAGGCGCTTACTGAAGGCACTCTTAGGAAATTCCAGTTAGCCTCTGATTTAGCTTGTGAGGCTATCTTCTTTGTAGCCCCTTTCGACTTGGTTGCTTTCGAGCTTTGCTTTTCTCGCCTCTCAGGATCCGCCGAAATCTCATATTTTACAAGTCCCGCAGCCACCTCTTCTTGAGCAACTTGGGTAGGTCTCTTGGACTGGGAGGCAATCAAGGGCTTAGCACCTGATTGAAGCTGGCGAGCTCGTTTAGCTGCCAGAATGATAAACCGGAATTTGCTGTCAATGGCGCCGATGTTAGCGGTCAAGTCAATCACCTCCAGCCAGTGGTGGTCGCCTCAAAGAAACGAATCCGCTTTTAGCGCCAAGCATAGCCGGGTCTCTCTATAGAAATTAAATAATATCCTGATCTTTTTTTGTCAAGAGCCGCCGGAAGTACTTGTCAACTCCACAGGCGAGATATTTAGATTTGGGAATTTGACTTCTCAAGGGTGAGTTTTTATAAGAAAGCAAGGACAATTGTCTCAAGGAGGAACTTCCTGGAGTACGAGAGAAAAAGTTAAGGGAGGAAGCGTCATGAATATTAAGTCCTTGGTGCCATGGAATTGGGGAAGAAAAAATATCCCTATTAGACGTGAGGAGGATCATCCCGTTTATTCTTTGCAGCGGACGGTAAATCGGGTTTTTGACAACTTTTTTGAGGGTTTCAGTCTAAGTTCATTTGGAAGCCCGAATGCGCAGTTTTACTCCTCGTGTTGATATAAGTGAAAGCGACAAAGAATTTCAGGTAACGGCTGAACTTCCCGGAATGGACGAGAAAAATTTGGATATATCGCTGGCCAACAGTGTATTGACCCTCAAAGGGGAGAAAAAGGAGGACAAGAGAAAAGACTACTACCGCATGGAGCGATCTTACGGCATGTTTAGGCGGACTATTCCTGAAGGGGTTGATCTCGAGAAGGTCGAGGCCTTCTTTAGAAAAGGAGTATTGACCGTGACCCTGCCAAAGACGGTCGAAGCTCAAAAGGAGAGGAAAAAGATCCCAATCAAGGCGGCATGACGGGTGAAGACTGCGGCCAAGTGCTTGGCCGTAGATATTTGACTTTAAACAAAGCGTATTCATGCGGAGCAAACCATCGACGAGCAGGCTTCTACTGTAGCATAATGGGCTCTAGAGCGCGTTCTGCCACAAAAGGACAGACGCTCTCGGGACAGGGCGAAGCAGAAAGTAAATATTGGCGGTGGGCGTTCTCCACTGGCGAGTGGATGGGCTTGGC
>QHZQ01000100.1:11723-19048 GCA_003224725.1 Acidobacteriota bacterium
TATGCGGTCGGGCGGCACCAAAAAAGGATTAAAATTATTGCCCCTTCGAAGGGTCTGCAGGGAGATGTCCCTCTCTTGGACTGCACGGCGCTTCCCAACTGCACAGCGCTTCCCAACAAAGACACCCCCGAGCACCTAAACAGCGGTGCTTGCCCCCTTGATATTGATAGGGGAGATTTTCAGGAGAGTTGAAATGGATATTAATCGTCTCACCGAAAAGGCTCAGGAGGCATTCGGCGCAGCTCAAAGCAAAGCGATTCGCTATAGTCACCAGCAGTTGGATGTAGAACACCTGCTCGCAGCTCTGCTCGAACAGGAACGCGGACTGGCCGTTTCCATCCTGAACAAAGCCGGCATCAACACAGATGGGCTCAGAGAGCAAGTCGAACAGGAAGTGTCCCGGCTCCCCAGGGTGTCCGGCTCCTCCGGCGAGCCTGGACAGATTTATATTACCGGCCGCCTGAATCAATTACTGGTACGAGCTGAAGACGAAGCCAAGAAGTTCAAAGACGAGTTTGTTTCGGTCGAACATTTGCTGCTGGCTATGACCGAAGCCGGAGGTGTGGCCGGCCGCATCCTTAAGGAGTTTGGAATCACCCGGGAACGTCTTCTCGAAGCCCTGCAAGAGGTCCGAGGCAACCAGCGGGTTACGTCCCAAAACCCCGAAGTAACCTATGAGGCCTTGGAGCGTTACGGTCGAGATCTAACGAAGTTGGCTGCCCAGGGCAAGCTCGACCCGGTCATTGGTCGCGACGACGAAATTCGTCGAGTGATCCAAGTGCTCTCTCGTCGGACCAAGAACAATCCCGTGCTCATCGGAGAACCCGGTGTTGGTAAGACCGCCATCGTCGAGGGACTGGCGCAACGTATCGTACGGGGGGATGTGCCCGAAGGTCTGAAAAATAGGCGCGTGGTGGCGCTGGACATGGGGGCCTTGATTGCCGGCGCTAAGTACCGCGGGGAATTTGAAGAACGATTGAAAGCGGTGCTCAAAGAGGTGCAAACCTCAGAAGGAGACATCATCCTGTTTATCGACGAGCTACATACGGTTGTTGGGGCAGGCAAGGTCGAAGGGGCAATGGACGCAGGGAACCTCTTGAAGCCCATGCTGGCCCGTGGAGAACTCCACTGCATTGGAGCGACGACGCTGGATGAGTACCGCAAACATGTGGAAAAGGATGCCGCACTGGAACGTCGCTTCCAGCCGATCCTGGTCGACCAACCCTCGGTCGAGGATACCATTTCAATTTTGCGTGGATTGAAGGAGCGTTACGAGGTTCATCACGGTGTGCGGATCAAGGACTCCGCCTTGGTGGGCGCCGCCGTCCTTTCCAATCGTTACATCTCGGATCGTTTTTTGCCGGACAAGGCTATCGATCTGGTCGATGAAGCCGCCGCCCGGCTGCGTACGGAAATCGACTCCATGCCCGTTGAGCTGGATGAAATTTTGCGCCGCGTCATGCAGCTTGAGATAGAACGGGAAGCATTAAAAAAGGAGAAGGATGCTGCTTCCCAAGAGCGACTGGCCAAACTGGAAAAAGAGTTGGCGGATTTAAAAAACGAAGCGGATGCTCTGAAAGCCCAGTGGCAAGCTGAAAAGGACAGCGTTCAGCAATTACGGTTGCTCCGGGAACAGATTGAGCGAACCAAGATTGAGATCGAGCAAGCCGAGCGGCAATACGATCTGAACAGGGCTGCGGAATTGAAATATGGCCGACTTGCCGAGTTGGAGCGGCAGCTCCAATCTCAGGAAGCCCAACTTGTCAAGAAGCAGGGGCCAGACCGCTTGATCAAAGAGGAGGTGGACGAGGAAGATGTTGCTGAAGTCGTCAGCCGTTGGACCGGGGTCCCCGTCTCTAAGTTGCTCGAGGGCGAGGTGCAGAAACTGCTGCACTTGGAAGACGAGCTGCACAAACGGGTCGTCGGCCAGGAAGAAGCTGTGACTGCAGTGGCCGAAGCCGTGGTTCGTGCTCGCTCAGGCCTGAAAGACCCCAATCGTCCTATTGGTAGTTTTATCTTCCTGGGACCCACTGGCGTGGGCAAGACCGAGTTGGCCCGTGCCCTGGCCCAATTCCTGTTCGATGACGAACGAGCCATGATCCGCATCGATATGTCGGAGTATCAGGAAAAGCACACCGTGGCCCGGCTCATTGGGGCTCCCCCGGGATACGTGGGGTACGAGGAGGGCGGGCAGTTGACCGAAGCGGCACGAAGGCGTCCCTATTCAGTCATTCTCTTTGATGAGATTGAAAAAGCCCATCATGACGTATTTAATACGATGCTACAGATCCTGGATGACGGGCGGCTCACCGACGGCCAGGGTCGCACGGTCGACTTCAAGAACACTATCGTTATCATGACCTCCAACGTTGGCAGCCACCGGATCCTGGAATACCGAGGCGCTTTCGAAGGAGACAATTATGAGCAGATGAAGCAAGCCGTTCTCGACGAAATGCGACGCCATTTCCGGCCTGAGTTCCTGAACCGAGTCGATGAGATCATCGTCTTTCATGCTCTCTCTGAGGAGCACTTGAAACAAATTGTCGAGATTCAGCTCGAACATTTACGCAAGCGTCTGGCCGAGCGTCACATTCAGATTGAACTGACCGAGGCGGCGCGTCTGCACTTGGTTCGAGCCGGCTATGACCCAACCTACGGCGCCCGCCCGTTGAAGCGAGCCATTCAAAAGGAAATCGAGACTCCGCTGGGACGACGCATCCTCCGGGGCGAGGTCCGCGACGGTCAAATTATCAGGGTGGGCTATGACTCAGGCCCTGGAGAATTGACCTTTACACCCACAACCGTTCGGTCGAAGGAAGAAATAAAGGCAACCGTGAAATAATGTCTTAGAACCCAACTACGGTCCCGATGTCGCCGGTCAGAGCATCAAGTGAAAATGCATTTAATATGAAGTCTTTTGAATCACCCCGGAAAGAATCCAACACTTGGAGACTCCTGGAGATTGGCTCGCCTGTCCCCGACAGGACCACCAACTCATAGGGGTAGGCTTCCAGCGGGGCGAGCTTCTGAACCACGATATCTGTTTAGGAACTGGCAGGGCTCTTCCTGCGTAACGAACACGCCGCATACGGAATTTTTGCGAGCAGGGGATTTATCTCAAACTCCAGATATTCTATGCCCTAGAGGGATGGGCTGAGTTATAATGCGCCTATGAATAACGCTCCGGCGGCTGAACGCGGTTTTCCCAAAGATAGAGATGAAGTTTATCGCCACCTCGTCTCAATTTTAGGCAAGGAATGGGTGCTACATACCCCCGAGGAGCTGATTGTTTACGAATGTGACGGGTTGACGCTGCACCCCAGACTGCCGGATTTTGTGGTGTTTCCAACTTCCACAGAAGAGGTGGTGAAGATTGTCAAACTCGCCTGGCAATACAAGATTCCCTTTCTTCCCCGGGGCGCGGGGACTAGCTTAAGCGGAGGGGCGATTCCGGTCGAAGGCGGAATCGTTCTGGAATTTTCGCGGATGAATCGGATCCTCAGCATCGACTATGAAAATCGCCTGGCTGTGGTCCAACCCGGGGTAGTGAATCTGCACGTGACGCAGGCAGCCAAGAAGAAAAACCTTTATTATGCCCCGGATCCTTCCAGCCAGATGGTATCGACGATTGGCGGTAATGTTGCCGAGAATGCTGGAGGGCCCCATACTCTTAAGTACGGGGTGACAACCAATCATGTGACGGCATTAGAAGTTGTTTTGCCGGATGGTGAAGTATATGAGCTGGGAACCGCAGCCGGGGACGCAGTGGGATATGACCTGGTCGGCTCATTTGTAGGTTCTGAGGGAACGTTTGGAATTGTTACCCAAATAACAGTGCGCTTGCTCTACAGCCCGCCAGCCGTAAAGACTATGCTGGCGGTCTACGATTCCGTAGTGGATGCAACGAAAACGGTTTCTGGAATCATCGCTCGCGGCGTTGTTCCAGCGGCTCTGGAGATGATTGACCGCAATACCATTCAAGCCATCGAGGCCAGTGTCTATGCCACCGGGATCCCCAAGGATGCGGAAGCCGTGCTGCTCATTGAGATCGATGGCCTGGAAGCCGGCATACAGCAGCAGATGGAAAGGATTCTGGAGGTCATCAAAGCTAATAATGCCCGCGAAATTCGCGTGGCTCAGAACGAAACTGAGCGAAAGAAACTTTGGGCGGCAAGAAAAAATGCCTTCGGAGCTTATGGACGCATCAGCGCTAATTATTACACCATGGATGGCGTGATTCCGCGGAGCAAGCTGCCCCAAATTTTACAAGAGATCGATGATCTGGGTCGAAAACATGGATTACGAATGGCGAACGTTTTTCACGCGGGCGATGGAAATCTTCATCCAATCATTTTGTATGACATCAATCAACCGGGTGCGAAAGAGAATGTACTCGCGCTGGCTGGAGAAATTTTACAGCGTTGTGTGGAGGTGGGAGGGGCTTTGAGTGGTGAGCATGGCATTGGACTGGAAAAGCAGGAATTCATGTCGCTCATTTTTAGTGAAGCAGACTTGCATGCCATGCAGCAGTTAAAGCGAGTTTTCAATCCGGAAAATCTGGCCAACCCTAGCAAGATTTTTCCCATTCGCCGCGGCTGTCGCGAATTGCCTAAGAACCTTTTGGAATCGTCAGACCAAAAATACAAAGCCTACCAGGAAATCGTGAGGTTCTGAGAAACATTGGAAGCTCTGAAGTGAAATCGCCGACTTCTGAAATCCCAGGCCTACTGCCGTCCTCCGAGACATCGCGGTTCACCGTGGATGGGCTCCAGCCCCAGGTTGCCGTTGAACCTAAATCTGGGGAAGAGATTGGAGATCTTCTGAGGCTGGCCGGGTCCCAAAACTGGGGAATCGTTCCGTTTGGTGCCGGCACCAAACAAGGTATGGGGAATTCGTTGCGTCGATTTGACGTGGCCCTTTCGCTTGCAAACTTCAATCGAGTACCGGAATATCAACCCGAGGATCTAGTGGTCAAGGTAGAGAGTGGCTGCAGGCTGGTGGATTTACAGAGAACACTGGCTCCGGATAATCTCTTTCTTCCCATTGATCCCCCCTATTATAACGAGAGCACTTTGGGCGGAATTGTGGCCAGCAATGCCAGCGGGCCTTGGCGTTTTGCCCATGGAACCATGCGGGATTTTCTACTCGGAATCAGCGTCGTTCAGCCCGACGGCACTAGAACCAAATTTGGAGCGCGGGTCGTGAAGAATGTCACTGGCTATGACATGTGCAAGCTCTATGTCGGCTCCTTCGGAACTCTGGGGATTCTTACCGACTTCTATTTCAAACTGAAGCCGCTTCCCCCGTGCGAAAAAACCGTTCTGGTTGTACTGAAAGGTCTGTCTGAAGTTGGCCTGGCTCTGGACAAGCTTTTCAGTTCCCCTCTGACTCCATTGGCGGTGGAACTCTTGAATCCTGCAGCACTGGCTGTTCTCAACCAATCGATTTCTCTGACCGACAGCAAAGAAGGTTATTCTTTGGTTGTGCGTTTCGGAGAAGTGGAAACTGCAGTAAAGTGGCAAGTGGAACAGTTAGAGAAACTCTGGGGACCCCTATGTGCCAAAGGCATCATCCTGGGAGACATCGTAGAACAAAATCTTCTCTGGGAAGTGTTAAGGGAAGATCGGCCCTATCTCAATGGCTTTCAAGGTTCGGTCATAAAGCTCAAGATCAATGGGAAGTCCAATCAATTGGTGGAACTGACGCAGCGTTTGGAATCATTCAAAGAGAAGATGGAAGGCCAGGTATTCGTAAAATCCCATGCAGGCAGTGGGGTCATCAGAGCTTTTTTCCATTTCGCCACTTCTCCCGTACAAGAGCAAAGGATGGTGACTTGCATTCAGGAGTTACGTTCTCATTTGAGGTCCTCCCGCGGTAGCGTTATCGTTGAGTCACTCCCCTTGGCATTGAAAGAAGCAATCGATGTTTGGGGCTACCACTCTAAAGATAAAAGTCTAATGCAGCGAATAAAGAACGAATACGATCCTCAGGGGAGATTGAATCCCGGCAGATTTGTAGTCTAATCGAGGAGGCGCGAATTGCGGGCACCCGAAATGGTTCCGAGGGACAAGGGGACCAGCTCAACTGTTTTACATCGGGCTGAATTGACCCCAGAGTGCATTCATTGCGGGCTTTGCCTGCAGGCTTGTCCAACTTATATAGAGTTGGGAAAGGAGGCAGATTCTCCACGTGGTCGAATTTATTTAATGCGAGCCTACGAACGCGGGGTCATGCCATTTTCTGAAAGCTTTGTCCAACACATTTCCGCCTGTCTCGATTGTCGAGCTTGCGAGTCGGCTTGCCCTTCGGGCGTTCCTTATGGGGAACTCGTGGAAAAGGCTCGTGAAGTCATCGAGCATAACGTTCAACGGTCCTACCTGGCTGAGACCTTTCGCCACTTCACTTTCAAGAAGGTTTTCCCTTCGCATCGTTTATTGCGGCTCCATTTCAATCTGTTGCGGCTTTATCAAGCTACCGGCTTGCAAAAATTGGTGCGACTCACAGGTCTGCTCAGACTTTTCCCCGGGCACCTAGCCGAGTTGGAAGAACTTTTGCCAGATATTCGGAAAAAGAAAGACCATGTTGAGTTGGGATCGGTATTCCCCGCCTTGGAGAAAAGGCAATACCGGGTCGGTTTGCTCACGGGTTGCGTGATGAACGAAATCTTTGGTGGCATCAACCAGGCGACCATTCGTATTTTGCAGCGCAATGGTTGTGAAGTGGTCGTGCCGGCTGCTCAAGGTTGCTGCGCGGCTCTTCATTGTCATGCAGGCATCCTGGATACCGCACGGGAAATGGCCAGGAAAAATATTCTGGCTTTTGAGGCGGCGGAGGTCGATGCCGTTATTACCAACGCTGCCGGTTGTGGAGCCAAATTAAAAGAATATGGCTTGCTCCTCGCGGCGGATCATGAATTTCGCGAGAGAGCCCAGAGTTTCAGTCATAAGATCAAAGATATTTCTGAATTCTTAAGCAGTCTGCCACAGATGGCAAAACCAGGAGAATTGAGGGGTCGTGTGGCTTACGATGATCCTTGTCATCTCCTCCATGCCCAGAAGATTGGCCAGCCTCCGCGAACCTTGTTGAACAATATTCCAGGATTGCAATTGGTTGAGCTGGAACACCCAGATCAGTGCTGCGGCAGCGCCGGAATCTATAACATTACTCAATATGATCTTTCCATGCGTATTCTGGACAGGAAGGTAGAAGACATTAAGAATTCGGATGCCGAGATTCTAGCTACCGGAAACCCGGGGTGCATGATGCAGATTGCCTATGGTCTGAGGAAGGGGGGTGTCGCACACATTAGAGTCATGCATCCAGTC
>QHZQ01000682.1:0-4591 GCA_003224725.1 Acidobacteriota bacterium
GAACAACAGTTAAGACCATTTGGAGAAGGCCTCCCACCGGTGGCCTCGGTTGTGCTGTCTTAATTCCATTGTTCTGACTCCACCACCACGCACGTTTGGCAACCTCGCCCTGCCTGCGTATGATATTAAGGACCGTCATCGGCTTCATTTCGAGCTCCCTTGTTGGTACCGCCGGAAATCCTTCTTCATCGGCGGCGAAACGTCCTGGCCTCACCAGACCTCCAGCAGGTTGGCTGGTTCCCGGTTGCCGGCCATCAGGCGAGTCAGGTCCTCCGGCTTCCGTCGGGACAGCACGTTCGGCGCGGCTTCATCGATGGCCTCGAGAAGACAGAACCGGATCAAGCAGGGCAAAGGCGAACAGAGCTGCGCCCGCCGGAATAACGACGTACTGCTTGCCACTTAGCGCATAGGTTATGGGCGAGGCAAAAACCGCATTGCCTGTCTGAAAGTTCCAGAGACTTTTTCCTGTTTTAGCATCCAAGGCTATCAAGTACCCTTCCATGTCAGCCGAAAAGACCAGCGCCCCGGCAGTCGAAAGCACACCCGCCCAGGGAGCCGAGTAGTATTTGAACTCCCACTTCATTTCTCCAGTCAATGGATCTAGCGCCAGCAATGCCCCTCGGTCCTTTTCGTCAGGTATGTTCTTGGTCGTCCCACCCCAGAACAAACGTCCTTCCTCGTAGGGCTGGGGTGTGGTGAAATACACTTGACACTCATCCCGGACCGCCACATAGAAGAATCCCGTTTGCGGACTATAGGAAGGAGACATCCAGTTGGTTACTCCATTAATACTGGGACAGACATAAGTGCCTTCAGGGGAAGGATCACTCCCCGGCAACACGACCGGCCGTCCATTAGGCCCGATCCCTTGGGCCCAGGTCTGGTGGCCGAATTGTTTCGCTAGCAAGAACTGCCCATTGCGATTGGCCTGAACCAGCAGCTTACGAGGATGTCCACCAAAATATAAGTCTAACAGCACCGGGACCAAAGTGGCGTCCCAGTCGTGAACGTCGTGAGGAGTGAATTGGAAATACCATCTCAGGTGACCCGTGTCTGCATCCAGCGCCACCACACAATTGCTATAGAGGTTATCGCCTAGGCGGTCATCGCCGTAAATATCTGGCCCAGGATTGCCGATGCCCCAGTAAATCAGGTTCAGTTCAGGATCGTAGGCACCCGTCAGCCACGCAGGGGCACTGCCTCTCTTCCAGGAATCTCCCGACCAGGTCTCGTTGCCTGGCTCACCAGGACCAGGGATCGTGTAAAAACGCCAGATGCGCTTGCCCGTTTCGGCCTCATAGGCATCAATAAAGCCGCGAATGCCAAACTCGCCACCCGACACACCCACGATCACTCTGTCTTTAATCGCCAGGGGTGCCAGTGTGAAGGCGTAGCCCTTCCTGTAATCCGCGGCCTCAACATCCCACATCACTCTTCCTGTCTTGGCATCGAGCGCCACTACGTGCGCATCGAGTGTGGCCATAAACACCTTGTCACCCAGAGCGGCCAGGCCCCGATTCACCGGGCCACAGCAATATAAAACCTTCTCTGGCAATTCATGCTGGTATTTCCAGAGAGCTCGTCCAGTCCTTGCATCCAAAGCCACCGCGCGGTTATTTATCTCTGAGATGTACATAATCCCATCCACCACAAGGGGTGAAACTTCGAATTTGCCTTGCACGCTGCTCTGGTAGACCCACTGAACGGCCAAATGCTCGACGTTGCCCGCATTGATCTCTTTCAGTTGACTGTGGTGCCATCCAGCGTAATCGCCGGAGTAGGTCAACCAGTTATGGGGTTCTTGTCTGGCTTTGAGCAAACGCTCAAAGGTGACCTGAGCCCAGACGAAGTCTCCCAGAAAAATCGTCAGTGCCAGACACGAAACTGAGAAATTCCGCCTCATTGTTTTTTGCTTGGCTGAAAGAGACATAGATCCATGACGGTTCCTATTGTTTTCCATCTAAAGCCTTTTTCCGCGAAGGCTCGCCAGATAAGTCAACAAGTCCTGTAACGCTTTTTGGCTGAGTATTTGCTCGTCGTAGTCGGGCATCAAAGATCTTTTTTCGTAGATTACCTCCTTCAGATCTTTCTTTAACCACGAATGAAAATTCTCCTGTTGATCCATCAGTTGCAAAGAAAAGGTATCTTCGTTAAGGCGAACGCCGGCGAAGCGGTTGCCCTTCTTTGTGACGGCAACTACGGTCTGATATTTCCGAGGGACATCGTTTCCGGCCTGCCGGATCGATTCAGCAAGATAACTGATTGAGCGTGCCGCGCCAATGCGTGAGAGGTCTGGCCCAAGGCGACCGCCTCTTCGATTAACCTGATGACACTGAGAGCACATCTCCACAAAGAGTTTTTCACCGGCATAATGATCACCCACAATTTGGTCACGAGAAATTACATTCTCAATTGTTGCAAGGCTACGCAAAAAGGCGATAATCATCCAAACTTCATCGTCTTTGTAACTTCCCCCAGGCATCTCGGTGCCCGGTAGGCCCTTAGAAATAATCTTGAAGAGCGTGGTATCACCCTCTCCGTATGTTGAACGACCAGAGATAAGATCAGGGCCCCGGCCGCCACGAGCTTCGATTCCGTGGCAAGGCGAACAGTCTCGATTGAAGAAGATTTTTCCCTGTTTTATTGCTTCGGGATTACCCGCCAACGGGTTTTTTACTTCATCACTCTGCTGCCCTGCTCCTTCCGGCTGCGCAAGTTGAGCCGGCAACACGCATGCCAATATGAAGCACAGAATTACTGTCAGCGTTTTTGATCGACTCGCCCAGTTAACTTTTGTCATTATCTCCTGCATATAAATTCAATTAACGCACCATAACATTCAATCAATGGTCGAATTCGCTGAGTAGTTCACGCACCACGACCTCCTCGGTCTCCTCATGCTCTTCCCATTGCTTTCATGGCTAGCCGGGTTGGGAACGCAATAGAGACATGCACTTCGTGCGCCTATTTCCCTCCCACAATTTCTCCATGAGGTTTGCCTAAAGTTATTTCTTTGTAGACGGCCTCGACCTGACTGGCTAAGGACTCCGACTGCGGCTTGAATCCGGCTGCTTCCACTTTCACGGTGTACTCGGCTGGCCGCACGTTGTTGAAGATATAGCGTCCCTGCTACTTCGTTTTCCGTATCATCCCAGTGGCGCGCGGTACCGCAGCCTTTGAGGCGTCCTGAACCGTCCCTCTTAACTGGGCTTTGAACGTGGCTTGTGCCAAACATGCCGCAGGGATCGTCAAAGCGATCAGAAGGCCCAGTAACATCTCGCCGAGTTGTTTGTGTATGCGAGACCTTTTCATTTTTCCTCCTTTAAGAGCGTCAGTCTCCTTCTAGGAGTGGCTCTGGCGGTGACGTATGATCGCCGTCCCTATTCGCATGGGCGGGTGCTGCCGTCGAAGAGGGAACGGGGAATTCTCGGCAGATTTACGAGCGAGAGAAATTCATTGTGCTCAGCTTGAGCACATCAAGTCTGAATCAAGCCGGTCATCGCCAGGTCGCAAGCAGCCCTAAGCCCGCCGGGGCAGCAAGTCTCCAATAAGATCGATTATCCAGCACTCGCTAACATCAGCGAGAACTTGATCTCAAGATATTTTGAACTCCGCTCTGACTCTGGACTTGTGAGCAGCGTTAACTGTGATACTTCGTCTTCCCTATTATCCCAGCATTTCGTTAGCCCAATGACAGGATCATTTCCCCATGACAACCGCCGAAAAGCCGGGAGCGGATTTTTCTTCCGATGCTTTCGACTCCTGGTAAAGTCGTTGTTCCTTGGCCGCCTCTTCACCCCGGCCCAGTCGACGATAAGCACGGGACAGCGCATAATGGATCTTGCTGTTTTTCTGGTCGAGCCGAGCCGCTGCCTCCAGGTATTGGAGTGCTTCCGAGGCTTTGCCTCGCTGAAGTGCCAGGTTTCCCAGGTAGTAACGCGGTTGTGAGAGTGAGCCATCCATAGCCATGGCGGTACGCATCAGATCCACCGCACGAGCTTCGACGTTCTTGTCTCCCGTTTCCGCAAGCTTGAATAACGTTATGGCGTATTCCTGGTACTGCAGTGGGTCCTGGGGAAACTGTTTTAACCCCTTTTCGAATGTGGCTACGGCCTCTCCGGTCATGCCGGCGGCGAATTGAGCCACGGCCAAGCCACGCCAGGCCTCCGGATTGGCAGGATCGAGTTCAGTAGCGCGCTGGTAGGAGGCCACGGCATCAGTATACTGTTCCATCCTGAGTTCGATAAACCCCTTCATCACCTGGGCGTAGTAAGATTTCGTATGTCTCTCCACATTTTCCTTAGCCACAACCAGCGCGGCAGGAAAAAGCTTGTTACTGGCCAGGATCATACCCAGATCGAGATAGTTCGATTCTTTGGATGGGTCCTGATCGATGGCTTGCTCGAGAGCACGGGCGGCTTCTTTGGGTTTGTCTTGCTTCTGGTAGCACCAGCCCAGCAGATTGTAAATCTCGCTGCTAGCATATCCCTCGCCGATCAAGCCAAGAAGCATTACCTGACTCTCACGAAACTTGTGGGCACGATATTGGACCAGGGCAAGATTGTAGCCGAGCTTGGAGGTATCCGGATAG
>QHZQ01000682.1:4658-6512 GCA_003224725.1 Acidobacteriota bacterium
CCTGTAGAATGCGCAGGGTCCCCCGAGCCTTCTCTTTTTGACCCGTTTTATAGTAAGTACGAGCTAGGGCGGCGAGCGATTCTGGCCGCTGCTCGACCAGGGCTGGGACCGATCCTAGCAGGTCGGCCGCCCTGGTGTAATCTTTCAAGTTTTCCATCACCATGCCCAACAACAAAATCGTCGGCTCGTCTCCCGGTTTGGCCTTCAAAATGACTTCCAGGTTCCCTTTAGCCTCCTGTAATTGGCCCAGTTGCCATTGGTTTGCCGCCAGGTTGCGGCGTAGCATTAAATTCTGGGGATCTAGCTTAAGGGCCTTCTCAAAGTAGACCTCGGCTTCCTTTAGCTTTTGCTGCATCCCCAAGATGCCACCCAAGCCGGACAGGATTTGAGGGTCATTAGGAGCTAGCTGCAGCGCCTGACGAAGTTCACTCTCAGCCCCATTCAGATCCCCTTTTTGTGCGAGGTCAAAGCCCCTACTGGCATGCTGCTGCGCTCGTATTTGATCTGAGACAGCAGCCAAATTGAGGTGAGGACAAAGTGAGAGCAGAAAAAAAATGGACTGGCAGACTAGCAATCGGTCCGAACGCATCTGGATCGTTTTTTGGCGGTTGAACCGTAATCGATCATCGGTAGTGAAAAACATGGTTATCTTTCATGCTCAACGGGGGCTCAGCCTGAAAGGGAATCTTACAAGTAAGAGTCTCTAAGGTCAATTTAAGACCCGCCGATGCGTTTCAGCTTTTAGCAAAGGCGATCATACCGGTTCCATGATGAATTGTCCTTTGAACTTCCGTGGGTTTTTCCAGCTAGTAACGCCCGTGTGACGGAGATGTGCACTTGACGCCAGTCTGCGCGGATGGAGTACCGTCGTGCTATTGGAGCCGCGCCGGGTCTTCCGGAAGTACGCGTAAAACCTGGTGAACTGGAATTAAAAGACCAAAACTGGGACGCAGCAGCCAAACTTTTTGGAGAAGAAAGTGGCTGTCGATCCGTCGAGCTATCTTGCCCGCTTCGGGCTGGCAAAGGTTTCCTTTCAGTGGCACGAATGGGAGGTAGCACTGCGGTATTTAAACGAGGCTGCCAAGATCCGTCCGGAATTCTTCGATCCACTGCCACCCGCGACCCTGAGACTCCGATGAAACTCAGGATGGAGCTCTTCCAGTCACCGGCTCCGGGCACAGGATTTCCGTCCACTGGATATCTCGTCCGTTCAATAGCAGTTTTTTACAGTTTACAACCATCTTTCCCCTTCTGGACGCGGCCTCGACTAGGAGTAATTAATATTGAGAGGGAGAGAAAGTTTATGCTCGTAAAACGCGAGCACACCAAAAGGCCCAGATGCGATCGATTCACCTTTATTTCTGGGGCGGTTGAAATTGGGCTACTCAACATGGACTGGTAAGTGGGGACACAGGTGCCCGCCACGGGTTCCCTGCTCATGGAGCCGATTTCGCCTATCAAAAGGGGTGCCCTGGACCTTCGCGGAGAGTATGTTCATACCGGCCGCCAAACGGCCTTCGGCCCAGACACCCGCTCCGGCTGGTATGCGGAAGCAGGTTACAAGCTGACTCGGCTAAAGTCAACCTGGCTGAGGGCCGGTCTATCGGATCAATTTTCAGGATCAAGCGGGTAGTCACGAGCGTCAGCATGCCATTGGTTTGGATTACTGGATCACGCGATCGGTCGTCTGGAAGCTGGAATATGACCGGCAGCAGCTCGGGGCTGGCGATGGCCTCATTGAATCCTGGAAGCCGAGCGCCGGGGGCAGAGCAGCAGATGGGTATCTATCGGCGTGACGCGCTGATCATGATGCAGTCACCGGAAATCCCCAAAATCCTTTGCTTGGATGAAGAA
>QHZQ01000101.1 GCA_003224725.1 Acidobacteriota bacterium
CGCCTTCATGGCATCGTGGAAGCGGTACAGGCCTATACCGTGACAGTACCGCGCCTAGCTGGCCCAACTCAGACCGGACCGGGGACCGGGGCACTGGTTATTACCAAGCTGGTTCACTCCGGGGTGATGGTCAAGCGAGGCGATCTCCTGGTGGAGTTCGATCGGCAGACTCAAATCAAGAATTCCTTGGACCGTAACGCTGAGTATCGCGACCTGGAAGAACAAATTAAGAAAAAACGGGCGGACCAGGCTGCGGCGCGCGCCAAAGACGAAACTGAGCTGAAGCAGGCCGAAAATGCCGTGGAAACCGCGAAGCTGGAAATGCTTAAGAACGAGGTGACCTCGAGGATTAATGCTGAGAAGAATCAGCTTAATTTGGAAGAAGCCATCGCACGTCGGAAACAACTGCAAGAAACCTTTGACCTCAAGCGTGTGGCTGCCGAGGCCGAGCTCCGCGTTTTGGAAATTCAGCGCGACCGCGCCCGAGACGCCATGCTCTACGCTCAGAGCAACGCTGAAAAGATGAGTATCCGAGCTCCTCAGGATGGGCTCACCGTGTTGAGTACCATATGGAATAACAGCAGGGAGCAGATGGCTGAAGTACTGGAAGGAGAAGAAGTTCATCCGGGATCTCCCATTTTGCAGGTTGTGGACCCTTCGAGCATGCGAATCCGGGCGCGTATCAATCAGGCCGATCTTTCCTATCTTCGAGCAGGGCAACCGGCCAGGATATTTTTGGATGCCTACCCAGGCATCGCATTCCCGGGCAGGCTCGAACAAGTGGCCCCGGTAGGCATTACCAGCAATTTCTCCGAAAAAGTGCATACCTTCATCTCTATCTTTTCTATCCAGGGATCGGATCCGAAACTCATACCTGACATTTCGGCTGCAGCGGACGTGGAACTGGAACATCAAACCAACGTCCTGGTGTTACCGCGGGATTCGGTGAAATCTGAAAACGATCAATGTTATGTGAATGTGAAAAACGGCTCCCGTTTTGAAAGGCGCCCCGTTAAGATCGGGTCGCACAGTGACTGTGACGTAGTGGTCGAATCCGGACTCGAAGCCGGAGCCATTGTATTGCGCCACATCGCCAGTCGAAGTGATTCCTAGATTATGAGCCCCAAAAGATTATGAGCCCCAAAATGAGGACTCTGGTGAAGCGTCGGTGGTGGGTGGCCGTTGGGGTGACTGTGGTTGTCCTCGCGGGCATTGGCTTTCTCACTGTCCGAATCCAACGTGCCGCCCCCACAATCAGCACTGCCGAAGTGAAGCTGGGGGAGTTTGTGGACAATGTCGAAGTTCGCGGCCAGGTGAAAACGCTCAAGTCAATGGTGCTTACAGCGCCGTCCGGTGCCGGCGACATTCAGATTGTCAAGCTCGTCAAGAATGGCACCCAGGTGAAGAAAGGCGACGTGGTTGTCCAGTTCGATATATCTAACCTTCAACGCACCTTAGATCAAAAGCGATCCGAGTTGAAACAGGCAGAAGCCGAAATCGAACGTTCCCGGGCCCAGGGTCGGCTGCAGGAAGAACAGGATCTCACCCAAGTGACGAAAGGGGGATACGATGTCGAGCGGGCTAAGTTGGAGGCTAGCAAGCAAGAAATTCTCTCGAAAATCGAAGGTGAAAAAAACAAGTTGATCTTGATGGATGCGGAAAAGAAGTTGCAGGAGAACGAGGTCAAGCTGGAATCGGACCGCGCCGGAACTGCCGCTGAAATTGAAGGTAAAAAGCAAAAGCGGGAAAAAGCCTTGTTTGAAGTTCGTGAAGCCGAGCGTCATATGGCCTCCATGTCGCTCAAAGCCCCGCTTGACGGGCTAGTGACTCTCATGCCCAATCTGCGATCTCGCAGCAGTTGGAGCAGCGCTCCACCCGAGTTCAAGGAAGGCGACCGCGCCTGGCCGGGTGCAGGCATCGTCGAATTGCCTGACCTCTCTGATGTCCGCGTCACCGGGCGCATTGACGAAACCGACCGGGGGCGCATAAAACCGGGCCAGAGTGCCTTGATCAGAGTCGATGCCATCCCTGCCAAGGAGTTCCTAGGTCATGTCTCGGAAATCAGCCCGCTGGCCAAATTAGATTTTTCCACCTTTCCGCCTCCAAAAAACTTTGATCTGGCGGTGCAACTAGAAGAAACGGACCCGAAAATGCGTCCAGGTATGAGTGCTACTGCCCGCGTGGCTGTGGAGCGCGTGCCCAAGGCAGTTCTGATTCCAGTTGAGGCATCCTTCCAAAAAGGTGGACGGACAGTGGCCTATGTTCGTCAGCGCTCGAAATTTAAGGAGCGTAGCATTGATGTGGCCAAGCGCGGCAGTGGCCAGCTCTGGGTGTCGAAAGGTTTGAACCCTGGCGAGCAGGTTGCTCTGAAGGATCCGACCGTGGAAGCCGAGACACAGCCGTAGGAGAAGGGGAACTTATTCCCCGTTTAATTAAAACGGCGTGGCATGAAACGTCGTTTGAGCCACCCCGCACTTATTGTTCTCCCTCTCCTTGTGGGAGAGGGTGGCGCGAAGCGACGGGTGAGGGCCAACCGCGTTTTTCGGTGCCGCAAATGTCCAATCTCCACGTCCCCCTTAATTAAAGGGGGAGGCAGGCGCTAGCCGGCAGGGTTGTCTTGGTCGCAGCCCGGACGGCATGCTCCCATTGTCAGACATTCCAAGTTCTGATTTGAACAAGGCGGTGAACTTCCAATGAGTAGTCGTCAGAAAATTCCGCTGATCATAGGCCTGGTCTTGCTGGCTGTGGGAGGAGGTGTGGCTGCCATGCTCCAACATATGAAGGTGCCTGAACGGGATATCCCCACGGCGCGAGTGAAGCGAGGAAATGTTGAGTTGAAAGTCTACACAACGGGAGAACTGCGAGCTGCCCGCAGTGCCACGCTGGTGGCCCCTCCGGTAGGCGGCACCCTGCAGATTGTGCGGTTGGCAAAAACCGGCACGCTGGTGAAAGCTGGTGATGTGGTGATGGAATTTGACCCCAGCGAACAGGAGTATACACTGGCACAAAACCGTTCGGAGCTACTCCAGGCGGAGCAGGAAATTGCCAAGAGTAAGGCCGATGCCGCAGTTCAGGCAGCGCAAGATCAGGTCGCGTTGCTGAAGGCAAAGTTCGATGTTCGCAGAGCTGAATTGGATGTGAGTCGGAACGAACTGGAGAGCGCTATTGACGCCAAAAAGAATTTGCTCAATTTGGAAGAAGCCAAGCGAAGGCTGGCTCAGCTCGAGCAAGATATCCAATCGCACGCCTCTTCCGATCAGGCGTCGCTGGCGGTTGCGCAAGAAAAGCGCAACAAGGCCCAATTGATGATGCAGCAGGCTCAGCGGAATATCGATAACATGCGGGTGACCGCCCCCATCTCCGGACTGGTGGCCGTGAAGGAAAATAGCGACTTGTTTGGCGGCCCAACCTTTGGACTCGCACTGCCTGAATTTCGCGAAGGCGATCAAGTCAGCCCCGGCCGCCAGATTGCCCAGATCGACGAAATGGATCGCATGGAAATTCAAGCCAAAGTGAATGAGAGCGACCGCGCCAATTTTAGTCCGGATCAGCCAGTGGAGGTGCGTGTGCATGCCTTGCCGGGAGGAACCTTCAACGGAAAAATCAAGACAGTGGCCGGGATGGCGTCGCGTCAGTGGTGGAGCGTCGATACGACGGGAAGATTTGACGTGACCTTCGAGCTCAGTCAGCTCGACGCGCGAATTCGGCCCGGTGTTACCGCTCAGGTAATCATTGCTGGAGACCAGGTGAAAGAAGCACTCCACTTGCCGCGCCAGGCGCTGTTCGAGAAAGACGGCAAACCCCTGGTTTATGTGAAGAGTGGCAATCGCTTCGAATCTCGCGAGGTAAAGATTAAATACCGGAGCGAGAGTCAGGTTGTCGTTGACGGTTTAAGCGAAGGCACGGAAGTGGCCCTGGTGAATCCCGAAGAATACGCCAAAAAGCCTGCCCGAAACGCTAGTCCCCTGACGCCCCCGGGCTCCTGAGCAAAATAGAATGAATGTTGGTTCGTACTCAGACCTGCTCTACCGCCGGAGATGGTCTCCATTCCTGCCTGACTTTCGGTTGGGCCTTCAGAACCTGGTGCTGCATAAGCTGCGGACCCTGTTGACCATGCTCGGGATGATCTTCGGCGTAGCAGCAGTGGTTGCGATGCTTTCAATCGGCGCTGGGGCACAACAAAAAGTGATGGCTTTCATTGAACAATTGGGCGTGCGAAACCTCATTGTTGAAGCCAGGGAACCCCATAACTGGCAAGAAATGCAAAAGGTACGAAAGCTTTCGCAGGGGCTCAGCTTTCAGGATTTGCGCGTCATTCAGGCTAATATCGACGGCATTGTCGCATGCACGCCCAGAAAACGGTTTGTTCCTTCGAAGCTCATCCCCAAGCCGCAAAGAGACATGCCCGAGGTCTACGGGGTCAATCCCTCATACCAGCCCATCTCCAGCCTGCATATAGTTTCAGGTCGTTTTTTTGACAACGACGAGAATGACCGCGCCGCTCTTGTTTGTGTCCTGGGTGAAGGCGCCAAATCCAATCTGTTTGGTTACCAGGAAGCTGTGGGTGAATATGTCAAGATTAACGAGCAGTGGTATCGAGTGATTGGAGTGGCAGGTCCGCAGATTAGCTCGCAAACAGAGTTAGCCGGCATCTCGGCCCAGGATCGCAATAACTTAATCTATATCCCTCTGTATGCCGCCATCTTCCGCCTGGAAGACATCATGAGTTGGCTCAAAGACGAGATCGACGGTATCTACTTGCAACTTGCGCAAACTGTTGACAGCGTGTCCATCGCCGAAGTGGTTCGTGGCATCTTGAACGCATCCCACCGAAATGCCGGGGACTTCAGTGTGATCGTGCCGGCCGAGTTGCTGGCGGAACAAAAAAGAACACAGCGCATTTTCGATATGGTGATGGTCGCTATCGCTTCGATCTCCCTGCTGGTCGGCGGTATTGGCATCATGAACATCATGCTGGCCAGCATCCTCGAAAGAACGCGCGAGATTGGATTACGCCGCGCCGTGGGCGCCCGGCAGCGAGATATCATCCGGCAATTCTTGATCGAGGCGGTCTTGATTTCATTTGTTGGAGGGCTACTGGGAATTGTGTTTGGTGTTGGCATGTCGCGCTTGATCGCCTGGATGGCAGGATGGTCCACCATTGTTACGGCCGGCTCTATCCTGCTGGCGTTCCTGGTTTCAGTATCCGTGGGGCTCATCTTCGGGATTTATCCAGCCGTGAAAGCCGCGAGGCTGGACCCGGTGGAAGCGATCCGGTACGAGTAGCCTTTAGATCTGAAATTTCAAATCTGAGATTTCAAATGTGAGATTTGAGATCTGAAATTCCAAACTGACATGCCAGAATCCATAACAGACAATGAAAAGAGGAGACGCGGATGAAATACCAGCGGTTTGAGGACTTGCCCGTTTGGCGAGCAGCCATCGATCTGGCCGTAAGCGTCTACGCTCTGACAGCAAAACTAAACTTCAAAGGCCACTCCGATTTGCGAGATCAAATGGAACGCTCTTCCGTTTCGATTTCCAACAACATCGCTGAAGGTTTCGAGCGCGGCACCGCGCAGGAACTACTGACTTTCATTTATATTGCTCGGGGCTCGGCGGGTGAGCTCCGGTCAATGCTTCTATTCCTCGACAGATTACCTGATTTTAGCGACCTGAAATCTGATATTTCAAATTTGAAATCATTGGCTGAAAGTATTTCCAGGCAACTTCGATCCTGGGCGGATTCGCTGCAAAACTCTGACATCAAAGGCCAACGTTATCTCACCGACAAGACACGCCAAACCATGCAAATTGCTCGCGAACGTGAAAAATTCCTCGAAGAGCTTCGGCGCAGCCAGGAAGAAAATATTACCAGCTCGCGGAACTCAAACCGACAATCTGAAATGTAAGATTGCAAGTCTGAATCATGTCTTGATTTTCAGGAGCTAGCGTTGGGAAATCTCACTGGGCATGGTTCCAAGTGTGAAATCTGAAATCTCAAATCTGAAATCTCAAACTTCAAATCATTGGAGGTAACGGATGAGGCATTTTCTCCTGCTTCTCAACTGGTTGCTTTTCCTCTTTCTTCCTCTGGCCCGCTCTCAAACTTTCCCCACGCCAGACTATTTCCACAGCTTGACACATCGACCCCAGATTCCCTCTCAATTGCCCGAACCCGAAGGGCTGCGAGATTACCTGGTGTCAGGAAAACTGCGATTGGCATTAACCGACGCAATTCGGCTCACCTTGCTCAATAATACCGAAGTGCATCTCAACCAGTTGCAATACGAGGGAACCCGGTTTGCCATTCAACGGGCCTATCAGCCCTTTGATCCTTTCTTCAATTCTGGTTTCAATGCCACGCGATCGACTTTACCGACCTTCACACAGTTGGCGGGCGCGCCCACGCTCAGCAGCCTCAATCAGCAGGCACGGATCGGATACACTCAAACCCTGCAAACAGGTACCCAGTACAACCTCAGCTTCGATGCCAGCAAGGCTTCCAATAACAGTATTTTCTTGACCTTTAATCCATCGTTCTTTACCGACTTGAATTTCTCGTTCACGCAGCCGCTGCTGCGTAATCGTGGATTCTTCCCCAACCGCGCTCCCATTATCATTGCCCGGAGAAACTTAAATCAATCCCGGGCCGATTTCGAAGCGCAGGTCAATACTTCGATCGCGCGCGCGGTAGACCAGTACTGGAACACAGTCCAGGCGCGTGAGAACCTAAATGTGTTACGCAAATCACTCGAGTTGGCAGAGGCTACCTACCGGCAGAACAAACGGGCCCTCGAGCTTGGGGCACTGCCGCCCTTGGATATCTATCGATCGGAGTCTCAGGTAGCCACGCGGCGTGTCAGCGTCATCCAGGCGGAGTATCTTCTGAAGCAGATGGAAGATGAACTGCGCCGCATCATCGGCGCCGACCTGGATCCTTATGTCCAAGCACTTGACCTGGAGCTGGTGGAATCGTCCAAACCGAGCGGAGAACTCTTTAGCATCGATGCCCAGGAGGCGTTGCAACGCGCACTGGAGCATCGTCCGGAACTGGAAGGGTTGCGCCAACAGCTTGCCAATGACGACACCAGTATCCGACTGGCCCACCATCGTTTGCAGCCTGACCTGAACCTGAACGGATTCTATACGACTAGCGGCCTGGGAGGTAACCAGATTGATACCGCAATGGTCCCCCCGAGCGTGATAGCCCGTGGCGGCCTAGGTGATGCTCTGGCCGAGCTTAAAAGCTTTGCTTTCCCAACTTATGGATTTAACCTGCAGTTGAACCTACCGGTCAAAAATCGAGTGGTCGAAGCTGATCTGGGGAACGCCCTGGTTGCCAAGCGCCGCAGCCTTTACCTCCTGCGACAGGTGGAACAGGGAATCACACTGGAGGTGCGCAATGCTGTTCATCAATTGGAGCAGGCCAACCTTTCTATGGCAGCGGCCCAGATTGCCCGCGATCTGGCCCAGAAGAACCTCGAGGCCGAACAACGCAAGTACGAGTTAGGAGCTCAACCTATTTTTTTTACCTTGGAGGCCCAGAGCCAGCTCTCTCTGAACGAACTGAACCTCGTGCAAGCCGAGATCGGCTACCAGCGTTCCCTCGCGGCAGTGGACCGCGCTACGGCCACCTTACTAGAACGCCACCGAGTTCAGATATCCGATCCGGTGCAGTGAGGATAAGACGGACAAAGATCTGCTGAGGTATGAGTAACGATGACCGTCGAATCTGTCCACCATGAAGAGCATGAAGGGCATGAAGAGGGAGTTCAGCAATCGGGTCATTGGTTGCGCGATCGCGGTGCATCGCATCGTTGGCCCTGAATGGTTGGAATCGACGTACCAGCAGTGCCTGGCACACAAGGTCAAGTTGAACAGCATTGGGTTCGCCAGCGGTTAGTGGATGTCTGAGGGCTTCGTGTTGTGATACTTCATGGTCTTCATGTCCTTCATGGTATTAGACGAATCATTTGCAGTTAAGGAAGGTTTCCACCATGAAGCAAAGCAGTGACAAGTGACGAGTGGCAAAGGCCGTCGGAGCTCGTCTAACCATGAAGAACATGAAGGGCATGAAGAGGAAGTTCAGTGAAATCATCTTAGAGTTGAAGAGGTGTGGAGGAAATCAAAGGGATTCACCAAACCAACTACTGACTTACTTAAAGCTCTCAGGCATCAAACAAGGCTTTTTGATAAATTTCAATGTGGAGCGGTTCGTGGATGGTCTGAGGAGCCTCGTCCTCTAGTTCTTCATGGTCTTCATGTCCTTCATGGTATCAGAGAGTCATTTGGAGTTAAGGAAGGTTTTCACCATGAAGAGCATGAGGGGCATGAAGAGGGAGTTCAGCACCTTTTCAATCGCGCGATCGAGGTGCATCGCGTTCTTGCCGCTGGCTTATTGGAGAATGGAATTGGGTTCACCCTGGAATACCTCTGCCAGTCCGGATAGAAAAGGACTTCACCTGGATTGTCCCCCACCAAGGCAGAGTGTAATGCCTCGAGGCGGATTTCAGCCTGCGGCATGTGGATACACCCAATTTTGACGTTGTAAATTCCCGCCCTGATTCCTATAATCAACCTAGTTTTCCCTGCCAGCAGATTTCTTTAGGACAATGAAAGATTAAAGAAATGAGGGTTACCTCAAGAGTTGGCAGTTTACGGTGCTATTGGGCGAGTCGAGCAGGCGGGTCATCAGCCAGGATCATTTCTAGCGCTATACATGGCGACATAATTAATTTCGCATGGGTGCGGCCCTCTGCGCCTGCCCACTCACCCCCAGCAACTAACGATGCGTATAACAATCTTGCGTTTTTGAGGAGGAACTTTTCCAGATGATACATAGTGCTGCCGTTTCGGATACGGGCCGAAAACGCCGGTCCAATCAGGATTGCTATTTACTCAATCCAGAATGTCAATTATATCAGGTTGCCGACGGGATGGGCGGGCATGCGGCTGGAGCTGAAGCAGCCAAACTGACCGTGACTAACATCGACGATTTCATCAAGCTGGTTGATGTCTCCCCGGAAGTTACCTGGCCCTTCGGGTATAACATCCAGATCTCCTTTGAACAAAATGCCCTTCGTACGGCTATGCTTTTGGCCAATTTGAAAGTTTGCCAGGCTGCAGAGGAAATAGAACACTATGCTGGAATGGGCTCGACGGTCGTGGCCGTCTGGATTCGAAATAATAAGGCCTTTTGGACTCATCTCGGTGACAGTCGTCTCTATCTTCTGAGGGGAGGGGAACTCCGGCAGCTTACCGAGGACCATACTCTGGTGCAAGAGCAATTTAAGAGGGGCATTATCAGTTCGGAAGAGGTTAGGACCCACAGCTTGCGCCACGTAGTAACCCGTGCTGTCGGGAGTCGTGACCGTTTCGAGGTGGACGTTCAGGAACTCTCCTTGCAGGCCGGCGACCTCTTTCTACTTTGCTGCGACGGACTCAGTGACAAGGTCGAACACGAGGAGCTAAGTAGCATTTTACGGGATGGAGAGGATCTTCAGACAACTTGCCAATCCCTGGTTGACGCCGCCAATAGAGCCGGCGGCGATGATAATATCACGGCGGTCTTGCTTCATTACGACGTCTGACCATGCCTCGAGAAAAGATCGGAAGATATCAGATTGAGCGCGCACTCGGCAGGGGAGCTATGGGTGTGGTGTACCTGGCTTTCGATCCCGTTCTCGAGCGCCAGGCCGCCATTAAGGTGATGACCACCAGTGGCGAGGTTGACGAGGAACTGCGCACGCGTTTTTTTCGCGAGGCCCGGTCCGCAGCCAGACTGAAGCATCCAAATATCATCGCCGTTTACGATATGGGCGAGGATCGAAAACAGCCCTTCATCGCCATGGAATTCGTGGACGGCGAAGACCTGAGAACGGTGATCGAAAAGAAAGGATTCGTCCCGTTCGAGCGAAAGCTCGATCTTGTGATCCAGATTTGTCGAGCTCTGCATTACGCCCATCGGAATGGGGTGATTCATCGCGACATCAAGCCGGGTAACATCTCCATCACCCACGAAGGGGAAGTAAAGATCTTAGATTTTGGCCTTGCCCGTATGGGTTCGTCAGAAATCACCCGCACGGGGATGATGATGGGGACCCCCTACTACATGTCGCCAGAGCAGGTGCGTGGCTCGCGAGATCTCGATGGCCGTAGCGATCTCTTTAGCGTCGCGGTGGTTCTGTATGAGCTCATCACCCATACCAAACCTTTTGAAGCAGATACGCCCACCAGCGTCATTTTTAAGATTGTTTCCGCTGGCTGTGCAGATGAGCTGGAGCGAATCATCGACCGTGCCCTGGCCAAAGACCGTGAGTCTCGCTTTGCCAATTGTGAGGAAATGGCGGATGCGCTGAAGGGCTTCCATCAGTTGTTGCCTCTCAAACTTCAAGAGCTGCGTTGTCGGATGGAAGGGGTGCACGGCCAATTAAAGAAACTACGAAACGACAACGCTAATTTAATTTCTCTCGATCTTCTAGATACATCTTTATTTGAGGTTGAAGAGGCAGGCGCTGACCCCATGGCGACCTTGCTGACGCAAGGTGTGTCCCTTGAACCAGAGAATGACTACGGTTGTCTCTTACTGCGACATGCCCGGCTGCAACAACGGTTGGAACTTGTCGCCCGCCAGATCACGGAAGTACGGCCGCTTCTGGAAGAGTTCGATCGAAGTCGTCACCAGCTCGAGAAAAATGAGATTGAGGCTTGCCTTACGACCTTGGCGGAGATTTTCCGGGTTCAGCCAAAGAACTCCGCTGCCCTGGAAATGCAGAAAGAATGTCAGCGCCTTCTAGAGGAACGCGGCCGAACACAGGAACGTCAATTACGCCTCGAGTCGGCCTTGAGTCTGGCCCGGGAGGCCCTCGACCGCGGAAGCCCTGCCCAATGCCTTCAGGCTGCTTCCAGAGCCCTCCAGATTGAGCCTGGGAATGTCCAAGCTTTGGAACTCCAGCGTTTGGCCGTGGAGGCGCTGGAGCAACGACGCCGGGTAGAAGAATTAGTGGCAGCGGCGCGAGTCTACGCACAAGCCGGGGAATACGAATCCAGCCATCGAGTTGCCTCCGAGGGCCTAAATCTTGATGCGGGGAGCGAGGAGCTGAGGAAACTGCAGACGGAAGCGCAGGAGGCGCTGGCGAAGAGGGATAAGCTGCAAAAGCTTGTCGAGGAGGCCAGACGCCAGTGGCAGGGAAAAGACTATCCAGCCGTGTTGCTGGCGGTTGGGGAACTGCTCAGGCTAGAGCCGGGGCAGGGAGAGGCTTTAAAACTGAGTCAGCAGGCGAGGGAGTTACTGGAGCGAGAGGGAAAGATGCAGGCCTTGCTCGCCGCAGCGCGAGCCCAAGCACAGGCCGGGGAGTACGAGAGCAGCTACCGAGTGGCTACTGAGGGGTTGAACCTGGACGCCGGGAACGACGAGCTGAGGAAGCTGCAGGTGGAGGCGCAACAGGCGCTGGCGAAGAGGCGGAGGGTGCAGGAGCTTGTGGAACGAGCCCGGCAGCAGCAGGGAAGGGAAGAATATGCAGGCGTTTTGCAGGCCGTTGAGGAGTTGCTCAAGGTGGAGCCTGGGCATGGGGAGGCCTTGGAGCTGAGGCGCCAGGCCGAGGAGGCTTTAGAGCGACGACGGAAGGTGGAGGAGGTTCTGGCCACAGCACGAGCTCATGCGCTGGCTCAAGAGTACGAGTCGTGTATGAGGGTTAGCATAGAGGGGTTAAGTCTGGAGCCAGAGAACGAAGATCTGAAAAGGCTGCAGATACAAGCGCAGCAGGCGCTCGCGAAGAGGCAGAAAGTTCAGGAGCTTGTGGAACGAGCCCGGCAACAGCGCAAGCAGGAGGACTATGGGGCCGTTTTGCACACCGCGGAGGAGCTGCTGCGTCAGGAACCAGAGCAGGCTGAGGCGTTGGAAATGAAACGGCTGGCTTCTGAAGCTCTGAAGCGACAGCGCAGGATAGGCGAACTTCTGGTGAATGCACGAGCTTATGAACGGGCTCAGCAGTACGAAGCTTGTTACCAGGTCAGTACCGAGGGGTTAAGGCTGGATCCTGGGAACGTGGAGCTCAGGAAACTCCAGGCAACTGCTCAACAGGTTCTGGAAAGACGGCGCCAAGTAAAGGAACTCCTGGAGAAGGCCAGGCAGCAGCGACAGAAGCTGGACCATCAGGCCGCTCTGCAGACCGCTGAAGAGTTGCTGTCAGTGGAGCCAGAGCAGATTGAGGCGTTAGAGATGAAACGGCTGGCTACTGAAGCTTTGAAGCATCGGCGCAGGATGGACGAATTGCTGGCCGCAGCGCGAGCTCACGAGCAGGAGCAAGACTACGAGGCCTGTTACCGGGTCAGTACCGAGGGTTTAGCTTTGGATTCCTCGAACCGGGAACTTAAGCAACTGCAGGAGCGCGCACACCTGGCCCTGGAGAAAATCCACAAAGTACGGGAACTTCTGCAAAGAGCCATTCAACAGCAACACAAAAAAGACTACCGGGCCATCTTGGAAACCACGGAAGAACTGTTGGCGATAGAGCCCCAACATGCCGAGGCGGAAAGAATGAAACAGCATGCTGCAGAGGTTCTGGAACGACAACGTAAAGTGGAGGAATTACGGATTGCAGCGTTTGCTCACATGCAGGCTCAGGAGTATGAGGCCTGTATCAGGGTTACCACGGAGGGGTTAGGTCTGGACCCCGGAAACGGGGAATTCAAAAGATTGCAGAAGCAGGCGCAGCAGGCGGTGGCGAAGAGGCAGAAGGCGCAAGAGCGGACTACCAGGGAGTCTTACGGACGATAGACGAATTGTTAACTCTGGTGCCCGGACATGCTGAGGCGCTGCAATTGAAACAGCAGGCGGAGGTCTTGGAACGGCAGAAGCAGATGGGAGAGCGGCTGGCAGCGGCTCGGGCTCACGCTCAGGCTGGGGAACATGAAGACTGTTACCGGCTTGCCACTGATGGCTTAGGCTTGGATCCGGAGAACCTGGAATTCAAGAGACTACAGGAGCAGTCGCGACAGGCACTGGCGAAGAGGCGCAAGGTGGAGGAGCTTCTCCAACGAGCTGGGCAGCAACAGCAAAGTGAGGGCCCTCAGGCTGTGTTGCGAACTGTGGAGGAGTTGCTGGCTTTGGAACCAGGGAACACCAAAGCCTCAGAGCTAAAGCAGTCAGCGACGGAAGGATTAAGACGACAACAAAGAGTGCGTGA
>QHZQ01000688.1 GCA_003224725.1 Acidobacteriota bacterium
GGCGATCATCCCAGCCTGCGGCTTCGCTGCACGAAGTGCCAAAACACCTTTCCCATCCAGGTTCCAGTGGGAACCGCACCGATGGCAGGGCGACCGGTAGCTGTCCAGCACCACGATGAATTCAACAAGAGACTCAGGACCGCTCCGCCACCGTGCTCCCTCGATGCCACCACCGTGATGGGTGGCGGCAGACCCTGGATCGACCGGGGCAAGGTGGTTTCGCTGCTGGTCATTGATGGCCCCCTGAAAGGAAAAGTCTTTCCCGTAATCAAGCCCAGAGTGTTGCTGGGTCGGGGTGACACGGACATCGTGCTGGAGGACTCTGAGATTTCACGCAAGCACTGTGCCGTGGAGGTGCGCGGGGCCTCTGCTTTGCTAGTGGATCTGGACAGCACCAATGGCACGTTTGTGGACGATCAGAGGATTGAGACGCATCAACTTGAGCATATGTCGGAATTCCGCATTGGTTCGACGGTCATGATGTTTTCCGCCAGGGCCAAGGAGTAACAGATTCTTCCCACCGGTGTCGCTAGAGTGGAACGACTTGGACGTTATGAGATTCTGGAAGTGCTGGGCCGTGGTGCCATGGGGACCGTTTATCGTGCCCGCGACCCGATACTGGACCGTGTTGTCGCCATCAAAACGATCACCATTTTGAGCGTCACTCCCAAGGAGGAGCATGAATACCGGGTCCGTTTCTTCCAGGAAGCGCAGGCCGCTGGGAAGCTGTCTCATCCGAACCTCGTTACGATTCACGATGTAGCGGAAGAAGAAAGCACGCAAGCGCCCTACATTGTGATGGAATATATCGAGGGGAGGACGCTGGAAAGTCTTCTTAGCGACCCTGCGGGAAAGCCCATCCAGGAGAGGCTTGACCTGGTAAAGCAGGTTGCCGAAGCTCTCGACCATGCTCATACCCACGGGATCGTCCACCGGGACATCAAGCCCGCCAACATCATCGTTACGCCCCAGGGTCGTGCCAAGGTCACCGACTTTGGCATTGCCAAGCTAGCGGTAACCCAACTCACAATGCCTGGCGAGTCGCTGGGCACTCCTTCTTATATGTCCCCAGAGCAGGTGGCGGGCGACCCTGTGGATGGCCGCTCCGATCTTTTTTCTCTGGGAATCATCCTCTACTGCGTCTTGGCGGGTGAGAAGCCCTTTACAGGGGAGAACCCGACCACCGTAATGTTCAACATCACTTACAAAGAACCTGTTCCCGCCTCCCAACTCAACCCGTCGCTGGATCCTCGATTCGACTATGTCCTTGAGCGGGCCCTCGCCAAAGACCCTGCGCGTCGCTACCAGCGAGGCCAAGAGTTTGCCGACGATCTCGAAGACCTGTGTCACGGCCGCGCGCCACGGTCACAAGTTGGCACCCTGACGGGGGCGGACGTACAAAGCACGGTTATGCAAAAGGCACTTCCGCCCCTTCCGCCTCAGGCGGAGCGAGAAGCTTGTTTACCCACGCGTTGGCCACGCAAGGCTGCTGTTGCCGCGGCCTTTGCGAGCCAACTTTCCCGCCACGCCCGAGTTGTCTTAGGCCGGGTACCCTGGCAAGTAACCCTGGCCCTCGTCGCCACCTCACTTGTTCTCTTTGCCTTTCGGAGCATAGGACCGGCCAAGACCGCTAACCTCGAGATCCACTGTGTGCACAGTTTTCGAGCCGCCAACCTCTTCGTGTGGGTAGATAAGGACTTGGTCTATGAAGGGAAACTTGCCGGTACGGTCAAGAAACGAATGGGATTCATCAAGACGGTCCAGGGAAGCTTTTTGGATACATTAGCCCTTGCACCGGGAAGACGCGTTATCCGTGTACAAGTGGCATCCAAGGATGAAGGCTACAACCAAACAAAGGAAGTCGAAGGAGAATGGGTCCAGGACGGAAAGAAAACCCTCGAAATCGGCTTTTCCGGACAAAGTAAGAATCTCTATATGGCGTTGCAATAGCATCTTCGCTGTCAATTCCGTGGAAACTTGCGGTTAATGATGTGGCCCTATTGTTATGGGGTCGCTGCCGGCTAGTTGCGAACAATCGCTTGGCGCTGGTTTTTCCGCCCCACGGTGCCTGGCCCTAAAGGTCGCCGCGCGGAGCGCAGCTCCCACATTCTTAGATAGATGCACGTAAAAACGTGCATCTCATATCAAATTGAAGTTTTAGATTAGATTATGCTTGTAAGCTATTGTTAGAGAGGAGTGCCCGGGACCGGAATCGAACCGGTACGGTCCTTTCGAACCGAAGGATTTTA
>QHZQ01000054.1:0-16637 GCA_003224725.1 Acidobacteriota bacterium
ACTCACCAGCACCGCACCCACCGGAGACACAGCTACAGGATTCAGTACGGGTCGAGTCACCTTCGACTGGAACAACTACTTTGACCATACCTTCTCCCAAGTTACTCCATTTGCCAACATAGGAGTGGCCAATACCGTCTCTGACACGCACTTTTTCACCCGCCCTTTTACCTCACTGGGCTTGGTCAGCCACGTGGAGGGAGGAGCTAATTTCAAAATTTCCCGTTTCCTGGGGCTGGGAGCAGCCGCTTATGCCGTCTTGCCCTCCGGCCAACAGAAGATTTACAGCAAACTGATCAAGCGACAGGCAGAGAGCCCTGGGACGGGGAGCACGGTTCCAGGACGTGCCGGCCGCAAGGGGGTCTTCGAATCCGCTCACGTGACTATCGGCGATGCTGATTTAGCCCGCGATAACGGATACTCCGCCTGGTTTGATATCAACCCGGCGCGTTACCTGGATCTTGAGTTGGGCTACAACCGCAGTGTTCATTATGCGCTCGACACATTCTCTTTCACAGTGGGATTCAACCTGGGGTATCTAGCCAAAAAGGGAGGAAGCGGCCATCCCTAAGGATTCTATCGTTGCAGGAGCAATAAAATAGTTAAAGGAGGAATAAAACCATGAAACGTATTATTTTGATGATTACAATTCTCGCTGCCATTTTGTATCTCGGCGATTTTGCCGCTATGGCCCAGCGGGGTCAGGGCGGCGGTGCTGGAGGTCATGGAGGGCCAAGCAGCCCCGGGAAAATGGATCACCCGGGCGACAAAGGCATGAAGCCGACAAAAAACCACGACACTGAAGGCACGAGTCATGAGAGTCATGATATGAAGGTGGGCGATCGGCTGGCACACAACCGGGCGCTCTCTTCAAAGCTCCAGGCGCTTCTGCCAACCGGCACCAATCTTCAGGATGCATCCGCTGGCTTCAAGAACCTGGGTCAGTTTGCGGCTGCTGTTCATGTCTCGCACAATCTCAATATTCCTTTCGACCAGCTAAAGGCGAAGATGACAGGCAAGCCATCCATGAGCCTGGGCAAAGCCATTCATGAACTCACTCCGAGTGTGAAAGCCAAGGAGGAAGTCAAGAAAGCCGAGAAGGAAGCCGCACAAGACATAAAGGAATCCAAAGCCGAAGTTAAGGGAACAGAAAAGCACGCCAAGGCGGATATGGATGAGTCCAAGTCTGTAGCCAGGAAGCAGGAGAAGGAACGGAAGTAAGCTGTAGAAAAACCTTATTACAAAGGAGCAAGCCTGATTGAGGAGCGCGGGCCCGGCCTGCGCTCCTCAGCAGAGACTACTCAGACCGCAGCGTCGCCAGCGGGTCGATCTTGGCGGCCTTCCAAGCTGTCAGGTAGAAGGTAAGAAGCGCGACCATAGCCAGCAACATCTAAGCGGCTACGAACGTTGGAGGATGGTCATGCGTTCTCCCTCGAAGCTGGCAATCTTTCCCCTCCGTGACGTTGGACGTGTCCACACGAATCGCCACTTTCAGTTCCATAAATCGCTGCAGTTCAGCCTCGATGTTGACGCCAATCGCTTTATGTAAACTTGAACACCCACTTCACGCGCTCCGTTTCGTTGAAATCGAGACGGGCCTGAAGGACGTTTTTCTTGCTGGAGATCGCCGAGAAATTTGGATAGTCGTGGTAGTAATCAATCCCTTTCTCGTCCCAGGCGTAACCTTCTGGAACATAGATCGCCAATTTCCAGGTACTCCCTCGAGGCCCTAAGCCAGTGCCCGACAGGGTGCGGGCGCTCGCGTCCCAGCTCACGCCTTGAAGTTCCACCGCGCCTTCAGTATAGTGCCGGTCGCTACCTAAAACCTGTGGCACGCCACGCTTCTCGCGGATTGCCAGCAAGCTCACCGAGGAAGGGTCAAGCCTCAGCCGGAGGGTGTGGTTCGTTTCGGCAACAAGTTGTTGAGCCCAGAATTCGTAAACGAGGTAAGTCTTTTGCGCATCCAGTCCCAGGCGAGCCAAATTCAAATCGCGAATCACAGTGGCGCTTTCGTCCCAATTAAAAATCCCTACTAGCCACCACTCGTCCAAGACTTTGCGAATCTTGAGGGCAAAGATCTCCGGCAACTCTTTCTCGAAAAGGTCGAGCGGACGAGCGGCCTCTCCATACGTTGGCAGGACTTTCTTCAGAATCTCAAGGCGAGCCGGGTCTAGTTCATAGAGCCGGTCCCCAGAGATCATTGTGCCCCCCGAAAGGGCAATGAGGGTGGCTGCTGCCTGGCCTTGCGAAAGGGTGAGCAATGCCAGGCCCAAGTGGTCGGCATCGTTGATCCAGGTCCGCTTATGGAAGTAATAGCGCTTCGCCATGGCTGGGGCATTGCTATTAAAATTTTTAGCGTACTGGTCCCAAGTCAGATGCGCAAGGTCGAGCTCAATACGCATGCTGTCAAGAAGTCCCACCGTGGTCGGGCCCGGCCCGCAGTCAAGCAGGTGACGCTCAGGGCCGATAGCTGCCCGGATGGTCTCAAATAACATCCGGTAGGCTTGGGCCTTACTTACGGCAGGATCATGGTAGCGCTGGGCGGCGAGAGCGGTCCATTCAACAAAGTCGATCTTAATGAAGTCATACCCCCAGTCCTGGGCGATGGTCTTGAACAGGTGATAGACCCACTGGCGTGCCTCCGGATGCGTGATATCGAGAGCAAACTTTGCTCGGGGAGTGGCGACGGTTTGAAGATTTCCCTCCGCACCGTGTACTAGCCACTCCGGGTGCTTTTGGGCGATTTCGGTGTTTTCAGAGATTGCCGTTGGTGCAACCCAGATGCCCGGCTTAAGCCCCATTTCGCGGATCTTAACGGCTAGCCACCTCATCCCATGCGGATAAAGCTCATTGCCTTGCCAGTCGCCAAAGGCTCGCTGGAAACCATCGTCAACTTGTATCCATTCCATTCCGTAAGGCTTCAAGTATTTGGCAATGAATTCGGCATTCTTTAGTTGCTCTTCTTCAGTGGCTCGAGTGTGCGTGTAAAACCACGAACACCAGCCGTTGATGATGGGATTCAGTTTCACCTTATGTAGGCGCCCGTAAGTCTCGGCGTAGTACTCGAGACCCGAGAAGGGGTCAGCAGAAACCAAGACAAGTACCCGGCCGGAACTGACGCTGGCTCCGGGCTTGAGCACAAAATGGAGGTTGTAGAGCGAGCGCGTGGTCAGATTGAAAGCCGCCTGTCCGAGGTGCCACTCCCGGGTCATGTCCCACCCCGCGATGATCTGGCCCTCGGATTGGCAGTTTTCGAGGTAACCGACGATTAGCGTTTCCTGGGAATCAGGAATGTAGAAAGCGGCGTTCCAGTAACTTACAAGGTCCCGGTGGGCACGCCACCCGAAATCTACCAGTTCACCCGGGTCGTAATAGAGATAACCATTAGTGAGTGCCTTCCGGACTCGGCTGTACTGACTCTCAGCCCCAAAAAAACAGCCGGAACTTTCGTCCAAAAGGCTTCGTAAGGGCTCGGCATGGCGAACCAGGATTTCCTTCTTGGAGACATTCGTCAGGACCATCTCAAAAATGGCTCCGGGCCGGTCATTGTGCAACGTGATGCGAGATTCCAGGTCGAGATTTTTGCCTGTGTCAGTGCAGGCGATGATAAGTTGATCGCCCTCGATGCTCGGTTCGCTTGAGGCAGTGGGGCGGCGGCGGCGCGTGTAGTTTGGGTCCGAGGCAAGCGCCATACCCCGCGGAAACACCGCGGCCACCGTGGCGTTCAACAAGAGGGGCTGCTTGTTCTTCAGGTGGTAAAGGCTTGCCTGGCCGCTGCCCAGATCGTATTCGAGACTCAGGTGACGACTCTCGAGCCTAACCTTCTCTCCGCTCCGCTTCGTTCCTTGCGCCAGGGGCCAGGTGGAAAGGGAATTTCTTCCCGAAGCATAGAGCCCGCTCGCCGCCAACAGCGAGTCCCTAAGAAACTTTCTGCGACGCATGAATTCCCCCTAGAAGTAAATCGTCATGAGTGGTGCCTGGACCAGCGCAGAAATTCTTAGAAGATAAGCCGCAACCCGAATTGTATCTCTCCGGATGTAAACACCCTACTATGCTCTTAGAGAGTTTGTCGAAATGTAATACATTAATAAAGAAAGTAAGATTAAACACTAAGAAAGCTTGGAACTTGAACTCAAGAGAAATCTATTGTCTAAAATTGCATTTAATGGACAAGGTTTCAAACAAGCGATAATAAAAAGGAGAAAGATATGATAGCCCTGGAAGTGCTGGCAAGAAAAACATTCTCCAGTGAGAAAATGCAGAAAGTCAACCTCTTTGAAACCGACAACCTGTTCTGTGACATTTATTGCCTTCGGCCCGGCCAGGCGCAGAAACCCCATACCCACCCAGGGGCCGACAAGGTTTATTACGTCTTGGAAGGCGGCGGTACTTTTCAGGTAGGGGACGAACAAAGGGTGTTGCATGCCGGAATGATCGTGCTAGCCCCTTCTGGAGTAGAACATGGAGTTAAGAATGCCAGTAGCGGGGACCTTACCCTTCTGGTGCTTATGGCTCCTAATCCCAACAGGTAGAAAGCCGCCACGCTAAGCTTTCACATCAGCATCGTTCCGCCTCTTTGCCTAAAGACACTTAATCAACTTGAGATTTCAGTCGCCCCCGGTTCATGCGTTTAACTTCTCGTTCAGAATCGCGTTTGTTGGTGAGGCTGAGGTCGATTAGAAGATGGGAAGATCGCACACCCTCCTTCGTCCATTGGACGACATGTCTTTGCCGGATATGCCGCTCCTCAGTTTGAAGATTACCCGTTTGCGTTGCGGCAGCAACTGTCGCGCTTCCAGGCACGAGACAAATCCCAATCAGAGCGTAGAATATCCTTCACGCCGCACTTCCCACTATTGTTCCAACCCCTTGATGCGTTACGCCAAAGCAGTGTCCGGCGGTCTTCCGACCAGAGATAGCTTGCACAGTAGCCGGACGAAACATGGAGAGGGATATCTTTTGCCAAGCTGTCGGGTAGGCTTCCTCCCTGGGAGCGAAAGCGCGGTTCTTCGTACGGCTGGCGGGCATCGAAGATGGCAGCGGCTGTCGCAGGGGCAGGGGCATCAGGGAGAATGAACTGATAAGCGAGAGGCATATGCGCAAAGGACTCCTCATATCTCCCCAACTTGGTACGTCCTTCCCCCTCCGTGACGTTGGACGTGTCCACACGAATCGCCACTTTCGGTTCCATAAACCGCTGCGACCAATCAACCTGGTCACGAACTTTTCTGAATACCAGGTGTTCATCCTCACCGATTTGCTCATCCCACTGCAGGACAAGAGGTAGCTGATGAACCAGGGCCAGGTAGAGAGCGTCTCGCAGCCGGAGCCGATAGAGTGGCGTCCCCGCCCAGGACTGAGGCACACCCCGACCATCTCTGACCAGGGTGTAGTGGAAACGGCACGTGATATTCGACTCGGGCCATTCTCCCTCTGCCTTGTAGAGTCCGCCGAGCCGATAGAGCTTGTACTCAACTCCGAAATCAAACTCTGCAGGTCGCTCAGAGCCGATAAAGTAGGTACGAGCGCCCAGCAAGTCCTGGTGCCATCCTGCAGTTTGCGCCTCGGGCAGCTTAGTTAAGCGACCAACCGGTTCGCCGACGAACACGTGTCTCGGGTCGATGGACCGCACCAAGCTGAAAATGTCGCTTGAGCGGGCCAAGCCGTTCGCCGCGTCTCCTTCCCCCGAGGCACTCCAGGCCAGGAGGCTGGTTTCGTCTTTGAACAGTTCTATGACGTCACGCACGTAACTGTGAAACATCCTCTCGAAATGCTGGTTACTTCCTGGCTTCCGCCAGTCTTCGGTTCGGAACCCTGCCTCGAGGTACTGCGCATAAGGAATAGTGTTTGTACTTTTGCTTGCCTCGGGACTGGCATAGGGATAGTGCGAGAGGGCTTGCATATGGAACAATCCGTGGCGCGCTGCTGTTCGCAGATAAAGAGCCAGCTGCTCCGCGCCATGAGGGGCAATCCGCCCGCCTGCATCCAGCCGCTCCCAAAAACTCCAGTGCACCAGGAGATACACTAGGTCCCATCCGCATCTCGCCAGATAAGCGAAGCGCTGGTCCAGTTCGTGATCTGTTAAAGAATCCCAATAATGGAGGCGATCGCCTGCGCGCGTTTTCTCCTTCCAGGCGTCCCAGGCCTTCTGGCCGTTGACCATGCTTTCATCCGGTTTGCCAACTTCGCGAAAAAAGAATGTGCCTTGGTGGGAACCAGTCAGGGGGCCCTTGATTCGACCGCGATGGGTGATGAAATGCCGGCTCGAATCTAGACCCAGGAAGTTGCCGTCCGTAACTCGTAGGTGTGTTCCGGTTCCTTCCAAGTTGGCGCCTGCAGCGATTAATCTCACGGGGTAATCGCCTATATCCAGGCCGGGAATCCGTGTCTTCCAGAAACCCTGACTCTCTACCAACGGGGTCCTCCGCTGGCCAAGCTCGGCATAAATACGGACTTGATCCGATCTCATACGGTTGCCCTGTCTGTCGAGAGTGACCGCCGCCAAAAGAACCCCTTCCCGAGCCCTGTCCACCGTGCGAATCACAGGCAGGCAGGCCACGAGTGCCGGCCGAGCCCTGAGCGTAGCGCGGAACTTCACGAATGCTGGTGTGTGCGCATCTTCGCTCCATGTGCCGATGACGAAATGAAGCTCCACAAAATTAATACCGTAGCCTCTCTTGCGGAGCTCGGACTCGATATCGACGGTAAAGCTGCCTGCGCCCTGTCGCCATCCGCTGGAGGCGAAAGGCTGGCCACTGCTTCCTTTCACTGAAAGACAGAACTGCCAGTCACTTGATGCCTCGACAACAGCTACTTCAAGGCGAGGATGCTGGCCCAGATGAAATTGAAAGGCGGGAAGCACGGCACAGTCCCTGCACCGAATCGTTGCCTTCTTCTCGAACCGCGTGAAATCACCTGCATTGGTGAGGACGTTGGTCGGGTCGGAATGCCGAGAAGAGACCTGGCTGCCCCGGTTAGCATCAGATCGCCCCCGGCCGAATAAGAAAGGAGGCACCCGTCCAGCCCCTCGTCGTGCCACTGAATCGTTCGGTTGAAAACCCAAACCTGCTTCATGAAGGGCTGAATCTCTGGTGCACGAATGATGGGCTCTGGGTTGGTCTTAAGGTCATAGAGAAGATCCTCCCAGTTCTCCCAAACGTGGGTTGGTCGTGGACCCTGCATCTGGTTCACCCAGGAAAACTCCGGGTCAATCCCATCCCTTGGAAAAGCTAAGTCCAAATCCTGTGCCCAACAAGGTACCCTCGGAAATGCCGGCAGCAAGCCAGCTGCGACGCCAGCACCCGCGAGCCGAAGCACATCCCGACGACTGCATCTAGTTTTTTCCATGTTTGCGAAGCCTCTTATATCCATAGAGGGGCGGGGACTAGACTAAGACATCTATGAAGTTCTTCTCGTCCGTCTTGCGGGGGTAAGAGACTTCCGCGACATTACCCGACGCCGTCGTTGCTAGAAGGCGCCCGGCCGGTTTTCGAGCAACAGCCATGTCACGGCCGCGTCTGCCCGACACCCTCACCTGGGGCGAACAGGTGGCGCCTCGATCTTGAAAGTGGAAACCCTCGCTGCCCACAAAAGGCATCTTCATCCGCTGAAACAAGTTTAGAATGGCACAGCTTCCGGGAACGGACAAAACGTGCAAAAGGGTCGCAAACGTCCGCCCATCCCAAACTCATAAAGCGGTTACGGAACCGATGCCCGACGGTGAGGCGGGTTATTGACAATGCTGCTGATGTCAATAACATACATTTGCCGGCCTAGACCTTCGTGCGTGGCATCTATTGATACTGTCTTTCCATCCCGGCTGAGCCTCGGATGCAGGTCAACCCGGTGAATGCCCTCCCCGGCTGTCGATTTTAACTTAGCGAGGGGAATGAACAGTTTTGTTGGTCGATGATACATAAATAGATATTGAAAACCGTCTAGAACATACGTGTCAGAGATAATCCAATCGCCGCCAGGACCGGGAACATAGCTGTCATGGCCATCAAAATTTGTTGCCCAGAGAAGCTCCTTGGCTTTTCCAGTCCCGTCATCTTTGAAGAGAAAGTATCCCGCCAGGGGTGAGCCGCCGCCCGGCGGCGTGTGTTTGCCAAAATCCAATATGTAATCGTCATCCTGCCAGGCATGGTGGCTTGGATTGTTATACAGATACCGGACATCTGTACCCTTTGACGTCATCGAGAAGGACTCGAAGAACTCGTTTTCCGGGTCCTTGATGAAGGCGATAAAGCGCGTGCCGGATGGGTTCCATCCCTCACGAAAGACGTAAAAGCAGCCTGACGCGGGAGTTCCATTGGGATAGGCGATAGCGGCCATCTTCTCCAGACTCATGATTAGCTCAGCCTTGCCGGTATCCATATTCATCTTCCAGATACCCGTCTTGCTTGGGGCGTACTGGTTCTTGTATTTGTCCTCAATGCCGACGTAGTCAGTTCCGCGGTGCTTCATTCGCTCGAAATCGTGGGTGAGCGCAGTAGCGCCGTCGGGTGACAGGTCATAAATCGGTCGAGGCAGGATACGCCTTGTGCCCGTGTGGAAGTTATACACACGGCACACATACTGCTTGCCATCGTCTGAGCGGTCATTCCAAACGATCTCATCAGATCGGGGCCGCCACTGAAGCCGGGCACCCTGCTGCCAGTTCCAGGCCGTTGTTTCTCCGATTTTGGTCCATTTGTACTTGTTTTTAAGATCGATGAAGCCAACAGCACGGTTCTGAACATAAACCTTCATGCCCAACAGGTAGCGTCCGCTTGTATCGAACTGAAGACACTGGTAAAAGAAAAAACCTGTATAAGCTCGTTGTCCGTTGACTCCCGGATCCGAGACACGGGTAATGGCGGGATAGCGTGTGTTGCGCCCCTCTAGTACCTGGTTGAAACTCGTATACGTCGTGTAGGAGAGGTCGTCTTGCGCCTGACCTGCCGAAATTAGTGCGATCAGAAAGACCACTGTTCCCCGGAGAAGCTGTTTCATCGTATTGTACGCTCTTGTCATGTCAGAGTCTCCACCCCTGCAGGATTGTTTGTGTAACACCTGCGCTTCCCGAAGAGGTGTATTTATCATCAAGCGAGAGGCGGCAGGTATCTATAGTCGTGAGCCTTTTGCACGCTTACTTTCTAAGGAGACAGTCAACGTACCTGTCCGTCCATGCATGGCTACCTTTTGTGTTCTGAAATCGGCTGTCGTCAAGTCATTACTAAACATAGTCCGACACCACCAAGCAACGTTAAGAGAGTTTCTAACGGAGTCCATAAGCCACACATAACACGAGCGTTGCTGCCAGAGTTGGTGGAAACAGTTAGGGGAACGCGACAAATTCGGATTGTGCCCACAAATTTGTCGCACACCAACAATTGCATGGCTATGTTATACTTCCAGCATTCAGGAGATTTGAGCTTGGGAAGATCCAACACCAGCGTCCGTGTAGCCGCCGAGAGAGCAGTGGACCAAGTGGCGAGCCGCCGCACGGCCGTGCTGAACGCTCTCGATCAAGTGACTCGAAGTTCTGCCTTCCGGGCTAGTGGGCGAAGCCAGGAATTTCTGCGATACATCGTCGAAACAGCTCTCGATCGGAACTTCGAATCGCTGAAAGAGCGAGTCATAGGCAGTGCGCTGTTCGGCCGCGCTCCGGACTACGACACAGGAAGCGATGCGATTGTGCGCGTGGTTGCCAACGAGACCAGGCGCCGCCTGGGTGAGTACTATGCTGGCGAGGGACAGACGGACAAGATCCACATCGGCGTGCCAAGTGGTTCCTACATACCGGCTATCGACATCACAGCGGAGGACGTCCAGGGAGCACGCTCAGCTCTCGCTGACGCTAGGGCCGGTCCCCTAGGTGACACGCAGCAGCGGTCGCGACTGGGCTGGCTTAGGATCGCATGGCCTGTAACTGTCGTCGCCGTGACTTTCCTTTGCTTGTTTCTCTGGATTCAAAACCGGGAACTTGGACGGCGTTTAGATGCCGAGGCCGTCACACAGCGGGCGATTCCGCGATCGCTGCTCTGGCCGCAATTCTTCAGTGGCAGTCGCAGTATCCACGTGGTTCTAGCGGATGCCAGTGCGGGCGGAGTGCAAGTCCTGCTCAAGCACCGGATGCCTCTTTCCGATTACCTCGACGGACGAGTTTACCCGGACGCCCACCTGAATCCGGAGACGGCCCTTTTCGTGCAGTTCCTCATGAGGAGCCAGTTCACGACCGCGTCCTACGCTATGGTGGCCGTGAAGCTGGCGCAGCTCGCGGATTCCTTTTCCCATCCGTTGAGCGTCATCTATGCTCGCGGACTTACGCTCCGTACGTTCCAAGGCGGGGACGACTTCATTGTCCTGGGAACGGCCCGCGCCAATCCGTGGGCGCAGTTGTTCGAGGATTTCCGATGCGCCCGTGTTTGTGAATCGGGCGCCCCGGCCTGGAGAAGCGTCCCGCTATGCTCCCGAAGGCACTGGCAGCGCCAAGCAGTCCTACGGACAGGTGGCGTTCTTGCCAAACTTGCACCGCGACGGCCATGTGCTGCTGATCACTGGCATCGACTCACAGGGCACTGAGGCGGCCGGCGAGTTTGTCACCGACTTGGCTCGTCTCGACGAAGCGATGACGAGAATGGGAATCGTTCGCTCTTCTCTACCCCGCGCCTTCGAGATCCTTCTGCGCGTAACTCACACCGGCAAAGCTCCCATAGGCTGTGACATCGTGGCGTCACGAGTTTCGCCGCCGATCGAGCAGTAAGGTGCCCGTTCGCCTGGTGCGGACTCGTAGCCTGGCAAGTTGAGGATTGTTCTGGTACGTTGGACGCGCCCACACGAATCGCCACTTTCGGTTCCATAAACCGCTACGACCAATCAACCTGGTCACGAACTTTTCTGAACACCAGGTGTTCATCCTCAGCGATTTGCTCATCCCACTGCAGGACAAGAGGTAGCTCATGAACCAGGGCCAGGTAGAGAGCGTCTCGCAGCCGGAATCGGTAGAGGGGCGTTCCCACCCAAGACTGAGTCACGACTCAACGCCACGATCATGCGTCACCCTCCCGAGGTCATGAATCGTTCACCGAACCGATGCGTGACGGTTAGGCGGGTGATTCAGAATGTGACTGATGTCAATAACATACATTTGCCGGCCTAGACCTTCGTGCGTGGCATCTATTGATACTATCCTTCCATCTCGGCTGAACCTCGGATGCAAGTCTACCCGGAGGAAGTCACCCTCGGCGGTCGATTTTAACTTAGCGAGGGGAACGAACAGCCTGGTTGGTCGATGATACATAAATAGATATTGAGAACCGTCTATAACATACGTGTCGGAGATAATCCAATCGCCTCCAGGACCGGGAACATGGCTGTCATGACCGTTAAATTTCGAAGAGTCTGTTGCCCAAAGAAGATCCTTTGCTCTTCCGGTCCCGTCATCTTTGAAAAGAAAGTACCCCGCCAGGGGTGAACCGCCGCCAGGAGACATGTGCTTGCCAAAATCCAATATGTAATTGTCATCCTGCCACGAATGGTGGCTTGGATTGTTATACAGATACCGGACATCTGTACCATTGGGCGTCATGGAGAAGGCCTTGTCTTTGAAGCCACCGTTTTCTGGGTCCTTGATGAAGGCGATAAAGCGCGTGCCGGATGGGTTCCATCCCTCGCGGAAAAAGTAAAGACAGCCTGACGAGGGGATTCCATTGGGGTAGGCGATAGCGGCTATCCTCGCCAGACTCATTATTAGCTTGGCCTTTCCGGTATCCATGTTCATCTTCCAGACACCGGTCTTGCTTGGGGCGTACTGGTTCTTGTATAGGTCCTCAATGCCGACATACTCGGTTCCGTAGTGTTTTATCCGCTCGAAATCGTGGGTCAGCGCCGTAGCGCCGTCGCGTGACAGGTCGTAAACGGGCCGAGGCAGGGTACGCCTTTTGCCAGTGCGGAAGTTATACACACGGCACACATACTTCTTGCCATCGTTTGAGCGGTCATTCCATACGATCTCATCAGATCGAGGCCGCCATTGGAGCCGGGCCCCCTGCTGCCAGTTCCAAGCCGTGGTTTCTCCGATTTTGGTCCATTTGAACCCGTCTTTGAGATCTATATGGCCAATATCAGCACGATCGGTCGGTTCAACAACACGGTTCTGAAAATAAACCCTCATGCCGAGCAAATAGCGTCCCGTAGTATCGAACTGAAGGCATTGGTAAAAGAAAAACCCTGTATAACAACGGTGTTCGATGGTGCACGGATCCGAGACACGGGTAACGACGGGGTAGCGGGCATTGCTCCCCTCTAATAGCTGGTTGAAAGTTGCATACGTCGTGTACGGGAGATCGTCTTGGGCGTGAACGGGCGAAGCTAGCGCCATCAGAAAGATCACTGTTCCCTGCAAAAGCTGTTTCATAGTGTTGTACGCTCTTGTCATGTCAGAGTCTCCATCCTCAAGGATTGTACGTTGAACACTTGGAGCTTTCCCCAAGTACACTAATCATCGATCTTCAGGTCGTCAAGATAGCCATAACTGTTTCCTCAAGCCGTAATAACAACGCCCGCGCGATGTATGGCTTATGGCCTGCGTTAGAAACTCTTCTAACGTTGCTTCGCGGGTCGTGCGGGATATAATCCCCTTCAAAAGCTGCCTCTTTTCATCAATCCGCACAAAAACTTCAAGGCACATCCTTTGGAGGTGTTTAAATGAAGGCTACAAGTATCTCGAAGGTAGCAGTCTTTCTTCTCGTGCTTACATCGGCATTGGCCCCTAACAGGCTGGCTTTCTCCCAAGTAACGGCAGGGGCCATTAGCGGTGTTGTGACCGACCCGAGCGGTGCTACGGTTCCGGACGCCGTCATCGAAGCCACAAATCTGGGTACGAACCGGAAGTCTTCTTCAAATACGACTCAAGTAGGAACCTACTTCCTTGGAAGTCTGCCTGTCGGACAATACAAAGTGACGGCAAGGCAGAAGGGATTCAAGGAGTTCGTTGCTCAAAGGATTATTGTCTTTACCGCGACGACCACGAGCCTGGATATTTCGTTACAACTGGGGGAGGTTACTCAGCAGGTGACAGTGGAAGCGGAGGCGGCACCGCTTATCCGAACCTCCGATGCTGAAGCGAGCACGGTGGTGGAGAGAAAGGCCGTTATAGATTTACCGTTGTCGCTGGGCGGGGCGGCCCAAATCGCTGCTTCGGGACGCCGCCAAATTGAGAATTTCGCCTTCCTGACGCCGGGCATGACTGGCAATCAGAACAGTAAGTTCGTTAACGGCAGCCCAAACAACGCTCAGGTGATGATCATCGACGGGCTTCCGCACCCAAGGAGCGATACCCCAGGACGCATGGCCCGGGAAACTCCACCCTACGAGGCAGTCGAGGAGTTTAAGGTTTCGACCGCGACTTACCAGGCCGAGTTGGGGAGAGGATTCGGCGTGATGAACTTCACCTTGAAATCCGGCACAAACAACTTTCACGGCAACGCATTCTATTTCGGTCGCAACGACGTATTGGACGCGCGGGGATTTTTCGCCACCCGGAAGCCGCTCGTGCGCCAGAATAATTTTGGCTTTACCCTTGGCGGGCCCATCATAAAAGACAAGACTTTTTTCTTCGGGGCGTTCGAAGGTTTTTTGCTTCGCGGTGGCGCTCCAGTAAGAGGTTTGGTTACTTTGCCGACAGTGGCATTCCGGCAGGGAGATTTTTCCCAACTCATAGATCCGACAACCGGGCAGCAGATTCCCATCTTCGATCCGGCTACTACGCGCCCGGATGGCATGGGCGGGTTCGTGCGGGACCAGTTCCCGGGGACCGTGATCCCGCCTGGCCGGATCAGCCCAATTGCGGCGAGACTGGTTGGTCTGCTGCCGGCACCCGACTTCCCCGGGATTGTCAACAACTACGTAAACCTCTCGTCAAGACCGGGCAATGACTGGATCTGGAGCGTCAAGGTTGATCATAGCTTTACTAAGAACCACAAGCTGAGTGGGACTTATTGGTGGATCAATAATCCAGTTTTCGTGTACGGGCAAGGACAGCAGTTGGACAATTTCTCAGTCCAGCCTGCTCACGGAGGCGGCCTCCGGTTCAACGACGACTACATCATTAGACCGAACCTGTTAAACCATGCCGCCGGCGGCTACTCGGCATTCAACCACCTGCGTACAAGGGATGCTCGACATGGGAATCAGATTCTTCAAATCCCCGGAATCGATCCGGACATCCCAGGCTTCCCTCGTTTTAATGTATCGGGAGCCCCTACAATGGGCAACACGACTTCGCAGCCCGTTGACCCAGCGATTTCGGACAACTTTATATTTTCCGATACACTGAGTTGGATGCGCGGTCGGCATCAGGTGAAGTTTGGAGGAGAGTACTGGTACCAGCGTAATATCTTCTTTGACGGCACCGGAAGCGGCGGCTTGGGAGGTACTTTTTCTTTCCGCAATCGGGAAACCAGCCAACCTAACTCTCCCGCTTACGGGGTGTATGGCAACTCATGGGCGAGTCTGCTGCTGGGCCAGGTAGACTCAGCTTCGCGATTGGTAGGTGCTTATAAGGTGCGGCAGGCCATGCCGTACTTGGCATTCTTCGGCGGGGACACGATCCAAGTGAACCCAAAGTTGACTCTGAGCTTAGGGCTTCGCTACGAGCTAGCATGGCCGCAGCGAGACCTAAACGACCTGATATCAGGCCTCAGTCTAACTCTTCCAAATCCGGGGGCCGGGAACCGTCCCGGAGCTTATGTTTTCGGAAAAGACTTTGTGCTGCCAGCGATTGACAAGACCGAACTGGGTCCTCGCCTTGGCCTAGCCTGGCGGTGGAACGACAAGACAGTTGTGCGTCTAGGCTACGGCATCGCTTACGCTCAGACAGGTGCCGCCAATGAAGCTTGGTGGTATTCTGGTGGCAACGCCTTCTCCGCTGGGTTCGCCGGAACTTCCAGCTTTGCTTCGACGAACAACGGTATCACGCCAGCCTTCCTTTTGGATCAAGGGATGCCGCCTTTCACTGGGAAACTCCCCGTTCTGGATCCGACAATCCAGAACGGCCAGGTCGCGGACTATCTAGGTCCGAGCGGCGCCAAACAGTCCTACCTACAGAGCTGGCAGCTTGATGTCCAGCGGGAAACCCCCGGCAACATCGTGTTAGACATAGCCTACGTGGGGACGAAGGGGACTCATCTGGCCGCCAACTTGGAGAACCTGAACCAGGTTCCAGCCACCTATTTGGGTCTCGGCTCCCTCTTAGACGAGGATATTAGTTCCGCAGCAGCCCAGGCGGCGGGGATTTTACCACCCTATCCAGGCTTTACGGGGTCGGTGGCTCAGGCGCTGCGGCCCTTCCCTCAGTATCTGGACATCTACAACTCTGTGCAACCGATTGGCAACTCCACTTACCACTCTATGCAAGTGAAAGCGCAGAAACGCTTTTCAAGCAACCTTGGTTTTCTGATCAGTTACACGCTCTCGAAATCGATAACCGACACAAGCCTGCAGGGCAGCGAAGCTGCTTCTAATAGGTCGGCTCTCGACACAGCGAACCGCCGGTGGGAGAAGTCCTTGGCACCTAACGATATGACCCACAACGCGGTTATTAGTTGGGTCTATGAGTTGCCTTTCGGCAAGGGTATGAAGAGCGCTGCAGGCAAACTCCTGAGGGGGTGGGAGATTAACGGGGTTGCTCGCTACACGAGTGGAACTCCGTTGGGCATCGGAGGCGGCCCGTCATTGCCGCTTTTCGGTGGTGGCAACCGTCCAAACCGGGTTCCGGGCGCGCCCGTGCGTACAGACGCTTCAGGGGGGCAGTTTGACCCCGCCAGAGACTCGTACTTGAACATCGCCGCCTTTGATCAGCCTCTGCCCTTTACCTTCGGAAACGTGAGTCCTTACGAGCCGAATGTGAGGGGATTTGGTTTCCTGAATGAAGACCTGGGCATCATTAAGAGGACGTACGTACCCAAGATCAGCGAGGCCTTCAACGTGGAGTTCCGCGCGGAGTTTTTCAATATTTTTAATCGCACGGTTTTTGGTGCGCCGGACTCGGACGTTAACGATCCGACGAGCTTTGGCAAGGTCGGAGGGCAGGCAAACACGCCACGAAACATTCAGTTCGGATTGAAGATTAACTTCTAGAGCCAATATCACCATGATCGGTCGGCTGAACAGCACGGTTCTGAACATAAAAGAAAAAACCTGTATAAGCTCGTTGTCCGTTGACTCCCGGATCCGAGACACGGGTTAATGGCGGGATAGCGCGCATTGCGGCCCTCTAGGGTCACTTGGTGGCGAAGAAGCTCAAACTTCGGTCAAATTTGTTAAGCTACCGCCCCCTCACCCCCGGCCCCTCTCCCAATGGGAGAGGGTGGCCGAAGGCCGGGTGAGGGGTCTGTGGCCGATAGAACCGCACTCCTCGGCGGTCTGAGGTTGCTCGCTACTACTTGGTTGAAACTCGTATACGTCGTATAGGAGAGGTCGTCTTGCGCCTGACCTGCCGAAATTAGTGCGATCAGAAAGACCACGGTTCCCCGGAGAAGCTGTTTCATCGTGTTGTACGCTCTTGTCATGTCAGAGTCTCTACCCCTGCAGGATTGTTTGTGTAACAGCTGCACTTCCCCGAAGAGGTGTGTTTATCATCAAGCGAGAGGCGG
>QHZQ01000054.1:16736-22411 GCA_003224725.1 Acidobacteriota bacterium
AGTTCCCACATCTTCTCCTTGATGGTGCCAGTAAAGATCAGTCCGCCAGGAGTGACCACCGAACTGGGGACTCCATTCTGGGAACGTGCTCATAGTAATGATCGATCTTCGACGAGTCAAACCAAAAATAAACCTTCCTGGCAGGATCAACAGCTAAGCAGGACCGAAATCAACATTCCGTGGCAGCCCAAGGGCCAAAACTGGTTATCCATTTTCCAAGGCTTTGTCTGAAGTGGGAGTGACATCAGAAAAGGGGCCGGTTTCGAGAGGTTAACAGCCTCCGGGTTGGCCCCCATCGTTGAGTCCACAGGATCCAAAAAAATTTCTTGACAGGTGTGCCTATGATGATCGATCATCACGGCACACAGAAATCCTGTTGTTTGATGCTTCGCACAAAGGAACGCGGAGGCGGCAACATCGGCACGAGTGAAGTAATACATATAGATTGTGGCCAAGTCTTATCTGTGGGCTATTTCGAGGGTTGCTCAGGCGCCTAGCAATCGCCGAAACCTGCTCCGATCTGCAACTTCGTAACTCTGGAGGAAACATGAAAAACCTAACTGGCTCTCTTAGAATGACGATCCTGCTTCTGTGCCTTTTAGCCGGGCTTCCAGGCCTAAGCTTGGCTCAAGACCGTGGAGGTATCACTGGCACCGTTTCAGATCCGAGCGGCGCCGGCATTCCGGATGCGTCGGTCAAAGTGACCAACATCGGACGCGGAGAAGCCATCGAGCTGCGCAGCACTACCGTGGGGCTCTACTCCGCTTCAAACCTCATTCCAGGGACCTATACAGTGACGGTGACGGTTCCCAGTTTTCGAACCAGCACGCTCACCGGCATTGAGGTGCGAGTCGGTGAGATCACCCGGGCCGATGTGCAACTGCAGGTCGGTGAGATCACGCAAAGTATTGAAGTTTCGGCTGCCGGCGCTGTGCTCAAGACGGATTCGAGCGACGTGGGGTCCGTCGTAGCCACCGACGTCATCCTGAACCTGCCGCTGCAGGTGGCAGGCGCCGCGCGCGATCCGCTGGCCTTTGCCAAGCTGACGCCTGGTTTCGCAGGCTCCACAGCCAACGCGGGGCTGGAGTACCAGACCTTCTACTCGGTTAGCGGGGGACAGTCCAGCGGCACCTCTGTCCTGATCGACGGCGCCGACGTCACGCTGACGTCGGTCCAGTCGCAAGTCGTTACCGGGGTGACCGTGGAAGCCGTTGAGGAATTCAAAGTCATGTCGTCGAACTACTCGGCCGAGTATGGGCGCTCGACGGGTGGGATCATCAACCTCACGCTAAAGTCCGGCACCAACGACTTCCACGGGTCGGGCTATGAGTTCCTGCGCAACGACAAGCTCGACGCGCGGGGCTTCTTCAATCCGGAGCGTCAGGTCAATCGTCAGAACGACTTCGGAGGTCTTTTCTCGGGACCGGTGCGACTGCCGAAGCTCTACAACGGCCGCGACCGCACTTTCTTCATGGTGGCCTACGAGGGCTTTCGTTACCGCCAGGGGGCCTTGGGGCAGATTGGCACCTACCCGATCGACGACTTCCGGCATGGCGACTTCTCTAAGTTAGTGGACTCCAGCGGGAAACAGATCCCCATCTATGACCCTTCGACCACGCAGGTGCTGGCCGATGGAACCGTAGTGCGGCAGCAATTTCCGGGCAATGTGATTCCGGCTAATCGGATTGATCCGGTGGCGCAGAACGTGCTGCCGCTGATTCCTCCCCTGGACTATACGGACCGGCTCACGAACAACATCCTGTCGCACCAGCAGAACGTCGTGAATACGGACATTCTCACCCTCAAGGTCGACCATGCTTTCAATTCCGCCCACAAGCTGACCTTCAGTTACAGCCAGGCGAAGGACAACAATCTCGACCAGCGCGCCTTCGGCCCGCTCGGCCAGAGCGGCCACTGGCTCCAGAAGACCAAGTATACACGGCTGGCGCACGACTACGTGATTACGCCCAGGCTCCTCAACCACGTCCAGTTCGGCTACTCGCGTCGCTGGTGCGGCGACGGCCCGCTCTATCCGGGCGATTATGCTTCACAGATCGGCCTGAAGAACGTCGGAAATACCCAGTTTCCTATTTTCAACATTGACGGATATTACCCGGCCACAGGTGAAGATCACACTTTTGGTGGCGGACCGTTTGCGAACAACTTCGGGTGTGTGGACAATTCTTATCAGTTCAACGAAGCGCTCTCCTACACGCGGGGAAGGCACAGCCTGAAGTTTGGTGGGGAAATACGCAAACAGCAGTATAATGTCAACGATCTGAGCAGCTATGAAGGGAGCTTTGGCTTCGGTTCCGCCCAAACGGGTCTGCCTGGCTCTTTGGACAACACGGGGGATCCCTTTGCCAGTTTCCTGCTGGGCGCAGTGAGCTCGGGCAATCTCAACTACCTGGGCAGCCAGAGCGCGCACCGGTTTGCCAGCATGGGGATCTTTGCCCAGGATGACATCAAGTGGACCTCCCGGCTGACCTTCAACTTGGGCCTGCGCTACGAGAGGTTCTGGCCGATGTCGGACGCGAACGGGCGCCTGACCTCCTTCGACCCACGAACGGCGAATCCCGGCGCCGACGGCCGGCCCGGGGCGCTGATCTTTGCCGGCGACGGGCCGGGACGGACCGGCTCGAACCGCTTTCAGGAGATCTACAACAAAGCCTTCGGCCCAAGGGTGGGACTGGCCTACCAGTTGAACAGCCGGACCGTGATGCGTGCGGGTTACGGTATTTATTACCAGGAATTGAAGGAGCCGGGCTGGGGTGAAGGCAATGAAGGATTCTTTACCAACGTCACCTACAATTCGGCCGACGGCTTTTCCCAGGCATTCAAGCTGGGCGACGGGTTCCCCACCGACTTCCCCAAACCTCCCTTCATCGATCCCACTTTTTCGAACGATCGCAATGTTGCTTACGCAGATCCGGCCTCAGGCCGTCCGCCCGTTGCCCAGAATTGGCAGTTGAGCATCGAGCGGCAGATCTCGCAGAAACTTTTGGTTGAGGGCGCCTATGTCGGTTCCAACGGGCATCATTTAATCACCCGCAATGTCCGCTACAACCAGGTCGACCCGCGCTATCTCGCGTTGGGCTCGCTGCTGCGGGCCGACATCGACTCAATTGAGGCCCAGGCTGCCGGCATTCAGAAGCCATATTCCACCTTCTCCGGCACCGTTGCCCAGGCGTTGCGGCCGTTCCCCCAGTACCGAAACATCAGCACGGCAAACACGTTCGGTTCCGACAAGACCGGCAACAGTAGCTACCACGCCTTTCAGTTCAAGCTGCACGGCCAGCTGGCTCGCGATCTGACTCTCTTTGCCTCCTACACTTTCTCGAAGAACCTCACCGATGGGGCCAATAACCGCGACCTGGACGGCTATCAGCCGAACCTGGGTTCTTCACAAGATGGATTCAACCGGAGGGCCGAAAAGAGCCTGGCAGCGCTGGACATTCCACACAATTTCGTGGTTCATTTCCTGTATGATCTTCCCTTCGGGCCGGGCAAAGCGCGTCTGCAATCAGGGGTTGTCTCGAAGTTGCTGGGGGGCTGGGCGCTGGGCGCGGTGCTGACCTACCAGAGCGGCCTGCCAATTGGCACGCCCAGTCCGGTGTCCAGTAATGTTCCGCTCTTTGCGGGCGGTATCCGTCCCGACCTCGTGCCGGGGGTCTCTTCTCTAAGCGATGCGGCGCGCAGCGGCAGCTTCGACCCGGGGCGGGATGTTTACTTGAACTCGGCCGCTTGGAGTTCGCCGGCGCCCTTCCTCTTCGGAAATGCGCCGCGCATCTCCGACGCCCGCATTGAGCCGCTCCGGGGCGAGGATGTCTCCATCCTTAAGAACGCGGCGGTAGGAGAGAAGGTGAGAATCCAGTTCCGTGCAGAGATCTTTAATCTCTTCAACCGGACCCAGTTCAGCTTCCCGTCGGCTGATTTGGGCAGCTCGGACTTCGGCATGGTCTTCCTGCAGCAGAACAGGCCCAGGACGATACAAGTGGGATTGAAGGTAATCTTCTAGTTCCATAGGTGGCGATGAAGTTCAAACTTTGGTCAAGTTTGTTAACCTGCCGTCCCCTCACCCAGGGAGCTTTCTCAAAGCTCCCATGCCTCTCCCATTGGGAGAGGGTGGCCGAAGGTGAAGTCTTGAGAAGACTTCACGTGGTCGCGGAGGACGGGTGAGGGGTCAGTCGCCGATGGAGCCGTAATCCTGGGCGGTCTGAGATTGCTCGCTACACTCAGCCTAGTTCCACTTGGTGGCGGTCAAGTTCAGAAAACGGTCAAATTTCTGTTCTTACTCGCCCCGGATTGGGGAGAGGGAGTCAGGGGGTGAGGGGTTCGATATCTTTTGCGATGAACTTTGCAGTGAAGCGTTCTGATGTCTGCCGGCTTGTTTCCGCAGTGCTGCTGTTCGCTTTCGTCTTCCCAGCAGAGGCCCAGATCCCAGAGGCACTGCATCACGCGCGCCGGGCGCAGCAATGGATGACGGCAAAACAGTATGCGGCATCGCTACCCGAGTGGGAAGCAGCGTTGAAGCTGGATTCGTCCAACGCACAGTTTCACAATCTCTACGGCCTGGCGCTGCAGGAAACGGGACGAGACGAGCAGGCCCGCCAGCAGTTCCGCAAGGCCGTCCGGCTAATGCCCTCGATGGCCGATGCCCATTCCAATTTGGGCTACAGTCTCTGGAAGGCAGGGCGAGAGCAGGAGGCGGCCGCGAGTTTCGACGCTGCCTTGGGGCTACGTCCGGGAGACGCGAGCCTGCATCTGGCGCGCGGCCTGCTGGCCTTTGATTCAGGCGACAGCCTTTTGGCCTGCAGGCATTTCGAGCAGGCCCGCCCCTGGCCTCAAGATGCCGCCACACTGTGGGCGGTGTTTCAGGCTTGCCTGGCCGGGAAGCGCACCGAAACAGCGCTGGCCGCCGCCGCGATACTTCCTCGGGCCGCTTCGACGCAGGCATTGGTGAGCCGGGCGCTGATCAGCTTTCACCAGCCAGCCGCTGCCATCCGTTTCTTGCAGGAGGCAGGTGAGGCAGGCGCGCTACCAGAAACACCACTGCTCCTGGCAGAAGCACTTCTCGAGGCCGGCGACCCCGCCGGAGCGCTAGCCGTGCTCGACACGCAGAAACCGGCAGGCAGAGCCTTCAACTTTACCGAGATGGAGCTGCGCGGGTCGTGCCTCTTGAAGCTGGGACGCAAAGAGGAAGCCCGACAGCAGTTCCAGCTCCTGGTGGAGCATTTCCCAAGGGATCCCGAGGCGTATGTGCACGCCACCCAGATACTTTTGGAAGAGAAGAACTGGCAGCAGGCGTTGAGTATTCTGAATTCGGGCCTCGAGCGGTTGCCCGGCGATTGGCTTCTATTGCTGCGGCGGGCGGTAGTTTACCGGCTCAGTGGACGGCTGAGGGAGGCTCGCCACGACATCCTTGAGGCCGCGGCTCGGGGAGGTGAGATGAGCCTGGTGCTGGCAGCGTTGGGGCAAGTCTCTGGAGATCTGAACGACTTCGCAGCGGCTGTCGGGGTTTTCCGCCAGGCGCTGGCGGAGACTGGCCGGCCGGAGTTCCAGTTCGCCTTGGCCTCTGCGCTAGACCAGCAGGGAGAAAGCCAGGCCGCCTTGCGCGAAATGCAAAAGGCGGCCGAACAGTTGCCGAAAGTTGCCCGGGTTCAGTACGAGTATGG
>QHZQ01000691.1 GCA_003224725.1 Acidobacteriota bacterium
TCCTTCCTAGCCCGAGGAGTGACAAGACCGTCCCCGAATCCACCTCATCAGGGCTAGCCAGGAAATCGTGTGCCTTCGCAAGACGAAGTCCAGCCTTGAAGTGCTCTTCGGCTATTGCCGGAGAAAAGCTTTTGACTCCCACCTCCCCGAGACCGATTTGGGACAGAACTAAAAGGCGTCCTGCACTATGCTTTGAAGATGACTCACGCGCCTCACCGGCTAGTCGTAGTGATTCTTCGAAGTGTCGTCTTGCGTCACTGACACGGCCGGTCTCGATAAGGCCTGTACCCAATGCATAGTGTGCTTCGGCTCCCATCAAACGATGCGACTCATCGGGAGTCTCTTTTTCCTGTGCTTCCAGTTGATTGATCAGCTTGAGCGCCCTCTCCGCATACTCCAGACCCTTTGCGTAGCGACCTTGATGAAAGAGAATCTCGGCAGCCACCGCCAGGGACTGAGCATACCTATGTTTGATGGCAGTTGACACGCCGAATTCGTGCTCGTCCGTTGATAGAGCGTCTATCTTTTCTACAACATTCTTGAAACTGTCCGCCGTTGGATGAAGTAATTCGTTTCGAAGCCTATTGGAATTTTCCGCCGCCCGATTCTCAGCTGTCCTTACTGCCTTCCGCAAATTGTCCTCAGCCAAGGCAGCCGACCCCTGGGCTTTCCGCGCTTCGGCGTCCGCACGGTCTTTCTCGATTTGCATCGCCTTCTGTGCTTGCTCGGCGTGGTGTTTCATGGTGAACGCGTAAATAAGCGCGACCCCCGCAACCAGCAGCAGCACGGCGAAGATAGTCACCAACGCGCGGGTGCGCCGCAGTTCGCGAGCATATTCAGTTTCGCGTTTGGCGGCGTCTTTCGCCTGACGACGTTGCACGCGCACCGTCCGGCTCTGCGCGGCGGGATCGCTCAGCAGGTCATGCGTGAGTTCCAGCCAAACCACCCCTTCCCGCTCTTCGCGATGGAGGATGCGGCGGTCGACGAGTTGGTCGAAAGCGCCTTCGGCCAGTCCCAGCCTGATCGCGTCCTCCAGAGCACCTCGGTCGCGGTAGCCGGTTGCGGTAAGGAGTTCGTCCTCTACCCAATCGCGGACACCATCACCCACGCCCTCAAATGCGCGTTCATAAAAGCCATGAATAATGCCTTGCCGCTCTGCCGTGAGCAGATCGGCAGTGATGCGCGTCTGACCGCGCTCCAGCCGCCGCCGGTTCAGCTCGTCGCATATGACACTCAACAGTGCCGGCTCCACCTCGCGCTGTTCCATCACGTGGGCCAGACGTCTGCGCTGGGAGCTGGAAACGAAATCCACAATGTCACGCGCTACATCCGGTTCCACGAGCTCGCGCCCGGCACGCTGGACCACCTCGAGCGCCTGGGCTCCCGTCATAGGCTCAAGGCGGAAGCGATGTGGCAGCAGTGAAGGCATTCGGGTCCGCCAGGTGTCGAGATGCGCCAGAAAATCTTCTCTCAGGCTGAGCACGAGCTTCACACCCTGCCGCTGGAAGTCGAATTGCAAACCGTCTTCGGGGTGGATGTCCAATCGCTCGCGGATCGCCTGGGGTGGACGGTGTTCGAGCAACGTCTCAAGTTCTTTAGCGAACTGAGTCACCCGGCTGATGGCGTTTTCGGTTCTCCGGCCCAGAGTGAACATCTCTTCGAACTGGTCGAGCACAATGACGGGAGTGAGCAACCGGTTGCGCGGCCCCCAGAAATCCATGTCACGCCGGTGAAAATATTCCCAAAGAGTTTCACTCGCTCCAGGCCGTGGCCCATTGACTCCGGCTCCATCCAATTGAGATACAAGGGCGTCCTTGATCTGGCACGCGAACGAAGGAAAGTCCTCACTGTGATCAAGACGCAGGCGGAATGGTAGGAAGTCGAGACGCTTTAATTCGGGGAAAACACCGGCCTGAAGCAACGATGTCTTGCCCAAGCCCGATTGTCCATAGAGCACCACCACGGTCGCGCGTTGCACCAGGCTGAGCAGCTCGGCCGTCTCGCGTTCCCGCCCAAAGAAGAATTCACGATCACTCTCGGTAAAGGGGCGCAATCCGGGCCAGGGATTTTGGAGGGAAAGTTGATTGGGATGCAGTAGCGTTTCAGTCATGCATGGGTGAGTTGCTTGCGCTTGCGCCAAGCTTTTTGGGCACGATCCAGCTGTTCGATGAGCTCGGGTGGCGGGTTGCCCCCAAACGCTCGAGAGGCGCTGCGGTCGGCGGCGAAATTCGATAAGCTCATTGTTTGGTGTGCTATCAACTACCACCGGAAAGAGGAAGGGAAGATCGGTTCCGTAATAGGACGGCGCGACTTCATGCTTGGCATACTGCCATTCAATGCGGAACCAGCGGTCGTCGTCAGGCTGAGTGTGGCGCGAAAGCACTGGCATGAAGGCACAACATTCCCGAATATTGCGTTTGATGACATCGCTGAAATCATCGCCGGGGTTGATCCGGCGATCTATCCACACTTCAATCCCCGCGGAGGTAAGAACCTCATAGAGGCGGAAAACCGCATCCCGATCTTCACTGGCGTAACTAATGAATACGGAACCACCCGACATCTCAGGGGGCTTTCCGGTTGCAGGCGTGATACTGTTGCCGGATGCTGGCTGCGCTGGATGACGTTCGAACCAGCGGCGGTGCAATTCGCGCACAAAATCGATCGGTGACCCCCCGGCGAGACAGGATTGCTTCGGGCTGAAGCGCTGCAGGAACTGGGCAAACTCGGGTTGTGCGCACTTTTTGTCCGCGATGATTTCCATGGCTTCGCGGTTTGCCCACAACGGTTGTTCGCGGGAAAGCCGCAAAAGAAAGCGCGCCAGCCAATCGGGAAAACTGACACCCAGAATAAGCAGATGGCTTTCCCGCAGCCTGGCGATGAGTTCTCTGGGGCGTCCCTCCTTTGACATTAGGTTATGTATCTGCTCCAGCATCTGACCTTCTGTCAACGCAAATGCCGTCGACCCGGACGCACGCCCCAGGATGTGAAATACCAAGCTGCCTTCCTTTCCCAAGTCGGCCTTGTTGAAATCAAGAATGTCCGTGGTGGGCAGGTAGGAGGCCACCGCAGGCTCGTGGCGTCGGACTGCCTTGAGCGCTTCTTCCAGCAAGGAGTCGAACGTTGTGCTAACGAATAAGCGGAACTTGGGAATCGCCACGAGAAGACGCAGCGACTCCGGAACCGGGACGGTTAATGCCTTAAGAATGCGCACAACTTTGGGATAAATGCGATGAGCATCGCCATCAAAATTCTTGTAGGCGCAAATGACGTCATTCGTATCGAAGTCCGCTGGAAGATCATCAATGGAAATATTTAGTTCCGCTGCCAGTCGCTCCGCAACGAGACTATGAAATGGACGAAACCCCTTGTCGGTCTCGACCACGAGCAAATCGCGTCCGACAATGGGCACAACCTTACCTTCTTCGATGAAAAGCAGAAGATCTTCCCAAAAATTTGTGTCCGTGGAAATCATTCGGCGAATCTTAACAAAGGGGCGAGCGCTAGTCAATTGCGTGAGTTCGCGCGTCCGGTTTCCCTAAGTAGACAACATCAATCAATGCATTAAATTCCTTCTCTGTATTTTCATTAGCCCCGTGCTTCAGCGCGGGGACTCCTTGGATGGTTTGGGGAGAACGAGAGGCCTCTTCAAACCCAGCGCGGAAGCACGAGGTAAGAAAAATTCAACGCATTGTTTTGTGAAGGGTCCCTAGTTGGCTTCTTTGTGGGAAAAAATTCAAAACCGGCCGAGATCGGGAGGGCGAGGCTCCCGCCGAGCCTCAAGGGGCCGGGACTAGGGCGATGGCTCGCCAGGAGGCTCGCCCTCCCGAATTTTTTCACACCTGCGGCTGGGGGGCTGGAGGTAAGGGGATGGAGAGTTATCAAAATTTGACCAAAGTTTGAACCTCCTCTCCACCAACTAACACCGGTCAGCTAGGAAAAACAAGGGGCTTGCCTTGAAAACCGACACGCCAATCAATCAGCTCGGCGCCCATCACCTCGGCGGCTTTTTCCGCCAGTTCGCCGAGCACCTCAGCGGACAGGTCTTCTTGGGCCGCCCTCAGTTGAGTCACGATGCCAGACAGCCAGTGGTACATCGCGGCGGAGCGACGCGCCACGTTGTGGAAGTCACCTTGGCTAACAATCCCGTGCAAGGCCGCACCGAATGCCGGGAAAATCGCAGCCAGTTGGACTAGAATCCTGTGGAATGTGAAATCGAAGGCGAACATGAAATGGACAACGCAAACTACTAAAGTCCCGAAAAACAAACTCGTTCCCAACGAATGCAAGCG
>QHZQ01000689.1:0-944 GCA_003224725.1 Acidobacteriota bacterium
AATCGCTCTTTAGAGGGAAAGAACGACTCGAGATCGAGCGCGCCCACTCGGGTTATAGGTGGCGTTTGGACTTGCTGGATGAGAGACACGAGGTCCAGGTCTCGCGCCTGCTTCCAGGCGGTGCTTAAAATAGTGGATAAAAGAATATGTTCGCGGCTCCGGATGGGGTCGGCGTCAAAACCGACCAGCCCGAGCAGGCTGGTGACTATGCCGCTGATTCGATCTCGCAAAAGCTCCGTGTCTTCCATAATGGTTTGATTTGGCGCGGCGAAGGACTTGAGGATTGACACCGGTATTCCCGCATTGCTTCCCGGTGTATAAATGGCGAAATCTGTGGACTCTCGCAAGCGCCGGATGCGGCTTCCATCCTGCCCCCATTCGGCCAATCCCTGTTTCCACAACTCGGCTTGCTGGCTGGCAAAATCCTGTGGGGACAGCCCCCTCTTTCTGGCATCCTCCTCATTGATCCAGGGAGCAAACTGTTCTGCGGAAAGCTCGGGAAATGTGAGCAAGAGATTGGAAAGATCTCCCTTGGGATCGATGGCAATGGCCGGGATGCCGTCAATGGCAGCCTCTTCCAGAAGACTGAGGCACAGGCCGGTCTTGCCGCTGCCCGTCATCCCAACACAGACAGCGTGTGTGACCAGATCCTTGGAGTCATAGAGTAGCAAGCCTTCCTTCGGCCGCTTTCTTGGCAAGTCATAGGGGCGTCCCAGATAGAACACGCCAAGTTTTTCGAAGTCTTGCATTACGGATACTCCCGTGAAAATCCCCTCTCGGGAGGGGAAAGAAGGCTCCAGCCTTCAGGGGTGGGTCCTTCCTGTCCGGAACAACCCACCCCTAAACCCGGGAGGGCGAGGCTCCCGCCGAGCCTCATGGGGCAAGGACTTGTTGGGGCGACGGCTCGCCAGGAGGCTCGCCCTCCCAATTTTTTCACCCCTCCA
>QHZQ01000689.1:976-3602 GCA_003224725.1 Acidobacteriota bacterium
AAGTAAGGGGGAATCACTCATTTCAGGCTCCGTGACACGACCGTCGGTGGCATGGACGACGCTTTCAAACTCCCGCCAAGGCTCCCTTGATCCAGCCCAACATTTTCCCGGGGGATTCGGAATAATTATAGAATATCGGCCCGGTTGATCCTCCCTCTTTTATTGCCATCACGATGTCCCGCAGTTGTTGCCGGCTGGTGGGGGCTCCCATGCCTAGCCGGATGTAACAGGGAAACTCGCCTTGCCAACTGTCAGGAATGGCCGCTTTGCTCCGCTTCACGATCTCCAGGACCTTGGCAGGGACTTGACCATAAGCCCAGGTGGCAAACCCATCGCAGACCTGGGCGATCTCTTTCCGATATCCACCCTGCAGCATTAACCGGCAGGAGGTCCCTTTCAACGATTGTTGTTTGATTTCGACGATAAGGGAATCCTCCAGTTCTTGGCGGAATCGGTTATAGGCCTTGAGATCAGGCGATCTGGCTTCGAGCTCGGCCATGGACCGCGGATGGTCACGCAGGCGACCCGGAGCCTCGCGGAATGCCGCATCCAGTGTACCTTTAACGACCTCACGAGCTTTCCCGGCGTCAATTCCGGCGTTTTCTGCTTTACTGATGGTTTGAGGATTAAAGCACATCCCGAGAAGCTCCTGTTCCAACGGTGTCAAGTCTGTGAGGTCCCTTTCGTGATGATGGCCATGACGGAGCTGCATCCAACCAAAAGACTCCAGTTGAAGACCGTACATAGGATAGTTTATGGCCAGATCGCGACACAGCGCTTTCAAATATTCTCGGGTAGCATCGTGACCAATCGAGAGGGCATGAGGGATGCTATCTCCATAAACGTTCCGCTGAGTGTACTGCGGATACATCAGCCCGAGCCTTGTATTATGGGCCCCAATCGTCCACGAAATCATCCTTAACTTGTACTTATCCAAACGCTCTCCTGCAATAGCCAGCCAATTAGCTTCCCTGGCAAAACTGGCCAACTGAGGTCGCAGGGGAGTTTGGCTATAAAGTTTTTCATCGGGCTGAAAATAAGCCACACTGCCCTCCGTCATGAAGGCTCGACGGCCAGCGCTATGAGGATGCACAAACCAGCCCGAGTGATAGCAGGCGGCGATACACATTTGATTGAGTCCCGAATCATTCATCCATCCCATCACGGAATCAGCTCCTTCATCCCGAAGATCCCAGGCATGCATGAAGAGACCCTTGGTCACTAATGCATTCCCTGAGGAGTCGCTTCGGTTAGGCTTCTGACGCCCATAGGATCTTGTCAAAGTTCGCCTTGAACCTTTCAACTTTGGCGGTGCGACCGCAACCAGGCCACTGAGTTGCAACAAATCCCGGCGCGACAAATGAGGACTTTTCATTTTGGTTTCTCGTTGGTGAGGATTTTTGGAAATTTCTTTTGGTTTCCTCAGACGGTCCCCCTTGTCCAAGGAGGGCCGTTTCCATTTTCGATTCCAGTATCAGAAATCTCCAAACTCCAGTTTGGCTGGGGATGAACATCGCACTGAATGATTTTCTCTTTAGTTTCAGCTAATTTTCAAAGACCTCTTTTCTAACAGCAGTGGTATATTTTATTTTTCAGACGAACTGTTCCATCCTGCTCTGAATTCCGAGTTTACAAAAACATGGCTGCTTGTGGCAATCAATCCTCCAGTTTCATTACAGTTTGGAAATGAACAACGTTGCACATTTTTGAGAGATCGATTCCATGTGGTCGGCATGGCATCAGGAAAGGAGATAAACCATGGCAACTTTTATTGTACTTGGAAACTTCACCGATCAAGGGATACGTAACGTCAAAGAGACCACCAAACGGGCGGAAGCGTTCAAAGCTGCGGCCAAGAAGGCTGGGGCTAACGTGAAAGAGCTCTACTGGACCATGGGCCAATATGACCTGGTAACGGTAGTGGAGGCCCCTGATGACGAGACCGCTACTTCATTGCTTCTAAGTGCCGGCATGTTAGGCAATATTCGGTCGCAGACACTTCGCGGATTCTCGGCCGAAGAAATGGGTAAGATCATCGGTAAGATGGTCTAGGCAGCACTGTGAGTAGAATCGCTGCCACATCGACTCTGCAAAAACTGAATGTCCTAAGTCAATTCGCTTCGTGCGACATGGCGGGTTCCCCCTCACCCGGTCTCCGCGACCGCCGTCGCTTTGGCCACCCTCTCCCAAGGGAGAGGGGCTGGGGGTGAGGGGAGGGCAGCATACTCAATTACTAATGTCGTTGTGAATAGCAATGTTCTAAAGCAAACTGAAATCAATGCCAACCACTGCGAATCGACTCTCAACCATTGAAGTTACCTATTTTTTTTAAGATGGAGGACTTCTATGATGCTCGAACTCTTTTGGGATTCAATTGTAACCTCGCTGGCCACCGGTTTCTTGCTTACACAAGCGACGGTGGCGGCGGGCGGGAAATTCAACCTTTCCTCTTCAGCGTTTGTTGAAGGAAAGGCCATCCCTGCCCAGTACGCCAATACCGGGGTTTCGGGCGGAAAGAACGTCTCACCGCCTCTGAACTGGGCTAATGCGCCTGACCCAGCCAAGTCCTTTGCCCTGGCTTGCGTCGACCGACATCCTATCGCCAACAACTGGGTCCACTGGTTGG
>QHZQ01000690.1 GCA_003224725.1 Acidobacteriota bacterium
AAAGCGACGGAAACAGTAACATCGTCTTGTCAACCTCTTCTTGGGAAATTAAGGCTCACTATATTGTTCCTTGCCCTTGGCTGATAGCTGAAAGCTGACCGCTGATGGCTGACAGCATTCTTACAACCCTCCCTTATCAATCACCATGATGGCATAAACCAAGGGAAGATATAGCACTGAAGCGTGGAGCAGGTGCCTCGCATAAACCTTGGATCTATGTAGGGAAGCACGATAAGCAAAATAAAAGAATCCTAAACCGAAAACCACAGCGGAGAAAAAGTAGATGTTCCCCACCATTCCCAAGAAAGCCGGCATCAGGCTCAAAGGGATCAGGGCCAGGGAATAGGCCAGTATCTGGCGAAAAGTCGAGTCTCCCTTAGTATCGCTCACAGGCAACATTAACATTCCCGCACGAGCATAATCTTCCCGGTACATCCAGGCGATAGCCAGAAAGTGAGGAAACTGCCAAACAAAGAGAATGGCGTACAGTGCCCAGGCTTCTAATGGAAGGCGGTTTTGGGCCGCTGTCCAACCCATGAGCACGGGTGCGGCTCCAGGGAAGGCGCCAATGAAAGTACACAGGGTCGTGCGCCGTTTCAGTGGCGTATAAAGTCCCAGATAACTTAAGAGAGCTGCCAGCCCGACTAAACTGGTAAGGACATTGACAATAAGGGCCAGATAAAAAACTCCCCCCAGCGACAGGGCCAGGCCAAAGCGCAAAACCTGTTGGGGCATCAGCCTTCCCGCCGGGAGAGGACGATTGGCCGTGCGACGCATTTTGCCATCGTGAACCCGCTCCAGGTAGTGATTCAGCGTGGCTGTGCCTGCGGCCACCAGCGCTGTGCCCACTAAGGCATGCAAAAGAACTTTGAGATTAAAAAACGACGAAGCCATGATGCAACCTAACCCCGTCGCCATCAAGACCAGAAAGGTGACTTCTGGTTTAGTGAGAGCGAGATAATCCTGCAATCGGGAGGGATGGTGTTTCAACTGGACCGCGGCAAGGGCTGGGTCAGATCGGAGGGTTTCGCTTCCAGCCAGAGGGACGGGGCAAATCGTGTGCCGGCGGGCCCCCTCTGCGCTTTCGAGATTCATAACGCCACTTTCTGAGGTGCTGTAGAAAAACGCCTCACTCTGTTTGCTTGCGACAGCACCCGATACGATTGAAAAGTCAAGCTGAGACTCGTAGCCAGGACCAAGGCCCCCACCGCGACATGAGCAGTCGTAATGGTTACCATTGCCAGCCCCGGCTGAACATCTTGTCGCGTAGCCAAGCGAATCAAGTAGGAGCCTGTTCCCAAGAATAGCTGGGCCAGCAGTAAAATGCTTAAGACCCAGGCAGCACGCAAAAGACTCGATACATTTGGGTAATACTTGAAAACTCTGGTAACTACCAACATCGCTAAGACGGTCACTGCAAATGCACCGACGAGATGGAAAACAATTCCTGATTTGGAATGGCGCAGGGCGGCGCCCAATATAAGTTGCAGATAAATGGAACCCGTGGTTAAGACGCAGAGCCGTCGAAAAGAAAAATTATTGCGGTCCTCTATTTTTGGAACTCCTTGCCTCCAATCGGGTGAGGTCAACAGAGTCAAACTCACCATCAGGCAGAAAAAAGCCTGTGCCAGGCAGGCATGGCTCACCGAGATGATTGTTGGCAAGAAGAAAAGAACCGTGATGCCTCCCAAGATCCCCTGGATGATGACAACCCCGAGTGCGAGGAAGCCAAGCATTCGGACCGACCTTCGGGATTCTCCCCGCCACAGCCAGAACGCCAGGATCATGGTGAGGAACCCTACAAACGTAGCTACCATTCGGTGTCCATGTTCATAGCGAATGCCCCCCACCATGGGCGGCATCAAGGATCCATAGGAGAGCGGCCAATCCGGTACTGCCAGGCCGGCTTCATTGCCGGTAACCAGGGCGCCAGCAATAATCAGAACAAAAGTGGAAAAGGTAGCCACCAGCGCAAAACGGTGCAGCCAGGTAGCACCCCTCTCGGAACTATTCAATTCCCTTTGTTTAAACATTGACGAAATTCTGGGGGTGAGGGGTTTGTATTTCTAAGGCCTTCAGTAACCATACGAAATGCAGCTTGGTATTAATTCCTTTGTTTAAACATTGACGAAAATGTGTTGAAAGTGGGAGGCGCTGTCCTCAGCGGCGACCTTCTTGGCAGCATGATCAATCGCCGCGCGGAGCGCTCCTCCCCCATTTCTCATTCCTGTGGCGCTGCTCGACTGAACTAGACAGATACTCTCCCCCGCCCCCCAGAATAAGGGGAAAGAATATATTACAGTTAACTCCCTCGCCCCCATCGGGGGAGAGGGTGCCCGAAGGGCAGGTGAGGGGGTGGTTCCGATAATCCGACCAAGCATCAAGCGACTCCCTAAGAAATCACCGCGGCGGCCTTAAAGGTGAAATCAACGGACTTGGTTTCTTTAGGCCCCACAGTTACTTTTTGCGTGGAGGTCCCCAATTTTTCATGCCAGGCCTCGATAGTATACTCTCCCGGCGGCAGTCCTTTAATCTCAAAGGTCCCGTCTTCCTTGCTGACGGCAAAGAAGGGATGTTTTACCACGCCAATATAGCTCTTCATCCAGGGATGCACATTGCATTTCACCGGAATCATGATTTCTTCTCGAGGAAAGGTTTGTTCCAGCGGGGTGACTCCAGGTGACATGGATTTATTCCATTCCCGGTTATTAGCCGGAACGGGATGAATATTGTGGGTAGTGGGATCGCTGTTAAGAACTTTGAGAGGCTGCCCGGCTTGCACTCCAAAGACGTGGGGATGGTACATGCATCCTTTTTGATCCAGAACGACAGGCTCTTTAGAGATCTCAAAATTTTTGTCGCCCAATCCTTCCTTGACGTACACAAACACATATTGAAGGGCGTTGTTGCCGTTGACCACCACTTGCTGGGCGTAAACGGGTTCCTTGTGCAAGGCGGCGCAGGCGGCTTCCGCATCCATGCGAATCTGGATCGGTTTGGGCTTTTCTCCTTCGTAACTAATTTTTCCAGTGACAGTGGCTGCTGTGGCAGGATCAATTTGCGTCACCGGGCCCGTCGTCTCGGGGGCCTTTTGTTCCCCGGTTTCTCCCGTTTTCTGCTCTCCTCCGCCACAAGCATAGAGAATCAGCATCATGGTAAGCGTTGCGAACAGTAGTGCGAATTTTCTTGGATTCATGATAGTTTCAAGACCTTTCATTAGGATTTTATGAGTATTCACGAGTGACGCCTTCCCTGGCTCCATTTTCATTGCCTGGCCATCTTGACTGGCGCGGAAGGCGTTCGGCCGGCTAGCCGGCGCTGTTCCTCCGGAGTAAATTGAAACATATACCGGACCAGAAGCTGGGCATGGTCTTTCTCGTATCCACCGAAGCTGGACGGGACTGGTCCGGAGAATATCCAGCGCGAACCGTCACGCTTAAACAGACCGGAAGGCATGGAGGTGCCTGGGGCCATCATGGCAGGGTCCACCATCCATCGCGCGGTCCATCCAGGCTTCAGCCGTTCCTTGGCCAGCAAAAAGTTGGGAGCCGTGGCATTGCGGTCGTGAGCCGGATCTCCGGTGGCATGACATTTCAGGCAAGGCGCCGCTTTGGAGGTAAACAACTGTCTGGCCATCTCGCGTTCCTTGTCCGTCAAAGGCTCCAGCTTAGTGGGAATATAAGGCTGAGCCTGGGAAGAAAGAGCTTCGAAAAACCGCACGATTTTTCTTATTTCGCCGTCTGAAAAACTAAACGTTGGCATACGAACACGCAAATAGGATCTCACTCCATTGCGATTCAGATCAGTCTGATTCATGGCCGGATTTTCCAGGAATCGAGTCAGCCAGTTTGGATCCACCCGCGCCCCCTCGCCGATGAGAGTCGGGGGTAACTGCTCTTTCCAATCGGGATCTTGATAGCGCGGCAGACCGGAAAGAATCGACTTTTGCCCAATTCGCACCTGATGACAGCCCATACAGTTGTACTTGTTGACCAGCCACCAGCCCTCGCGAATGTCCTTCCTCTGGTCCTTGGGATTATAGAAATAATGAGGCGGGAGATTTGAATCCACACTGCCAAG
>QHZQ01000055.1 GCA_003224725.1 Acidobacteriota bacterium
CTACCCTGGCTCAAAAGCTGGCTGAAATCACACCGGGAGATTCTGACAAAAAGGTCTACTTTGGAAATTCGGGGACTGAAGCCATTGAAGCAGCTCTTAAACTGGCTCGATATGCAACAGGCAGAAACAGGTTCATTGCCTTCTACCGTGCTTTTCACGGAAGAACCTATGGGTCGCTCTCTTTAACGGCCAGCAAACCTGTTCAAAGAAAAGGATTCGGATCATTGCTAGAGGGAGTCACGCACGTTCCTTATCCATACTGCTATCGCTGTCCCGACAGGGAAGTTGAAGGAACATGCAATCCCGCATGTTTGCAAGTGATCGAAGATGTTCTTTTCAACTCGATGCTAAGTCCGACTGAGGTGGCCGGCATTGTATTTGAGCCGATACAGGGGGAAGGGGGTTACGTGGTTCCCCCCAAAGAATTTTTTATCGAATTAAAACGAATCTCTCGAAAATATGGAATCTTGCTGATTGCAGACGAAGTCCAGTCTGGGATGGGAAGAACGGGAAAGATGTTTGCGGTGGAGCATTTCGAATGTGAGCCCGATATTATTGCCATTGCCAAAGGAATTGCTTCCGGCTTACCGCTTGGAGCCACCGTGGCTCCGTCCCAGATTATGAATTGGGTCCATGGGTCTCACGCCTCAACCTTTGGAGGAAATCCGGTCAGTTGCGTTGCTGCGCTGGAGACGATCCGCCTGCTCGAAGAAGGCCTCATTGAGAATGCAGCGGCGGTGGGGAAGTTCTTAATCCAACGGCTTTGGAAATTAGCTGAAAGGCACCCCATGATAGGCGATATCCGCGGGCTAGGTTTGATGATTGGAGTGGAGTTGGTTAAAGACAAAAAGACTAAAGAAAAAGCAGTCGAATGGCGTGAGGCGGCTATCGGGAGTGCATTTCACAAGGGACTTTTGCTTCTGGGGTGCGGCGAAAATACCCTCCGTTTAATGCCGCCTCTGATCGTGAACCAGCAGCAAGCTGAAGTTGCTGTGGAGATACTGGATGAGGTTTTTACCGAAATTGAATCTCAAAGGGTTAGTTTGTAAATATAAGTCCGCATTGCAGGCAAGCTCAAAAGAATCGCGAACGATTGAGTCCCAACAGAATTATCTGGAGAAGGGCAATATAGAGAAGGGCGATTCAGGCGAGGTAATCGCCTATAAGTACTTGCGGCGCAATGGCTACAAGATTGTGGCTCGCAAGTACAGGCGGCACTCCGGAGAAATTGACCTTATCGGTTGGGACAAAAATATTCTGGTGTTTATTGAAGTAAAGTTTCGTTCCGATTTGGAGCACGGCCGTCCCGAAGAAGCGGTCAATTTGCATAAGCAACGACAGATCTGTCGTGTGGCAAAAGAGTATAGAAATCGCTACAAACTTCATGGTATAAATTATCGCTTTGACATAGTTAGTGTCCAAGGATCTAAAGATCCATGCTTGCAGATCATCAAGGACGCATTTCGAGATGGACCTTGGCGCTCCTGAGTATTCTCAGCATGAAAGGGCCGGATGGGGTGCTTGCCAGGTCAAGACAAGGGGCAAAAGCCGGACCTTCCCCTTTCCTTGCCGAGAGAAATCGCCCTCATTTTCACTTGCGGCTCCAAAAGAAAATCTGCATGAGAAGGTCTTATGACGTCCAAAAAGTTCAGGCTCACAGTTCAAGGAGTTGGGGGGGAACTTGCCTGAATTGAGAAAAGATCCAATCACAGGGAGATGGGTAATCATTGCTACTGATCGCGGCAAACGTCCGAGCGATTTTGTAAAAGAAACGGTTCAAATCAAAGGCGGATTTTGCCCATTTTGCTACGGAAATGAAGACAAAACGCCTCCTGAAATCCTGTGTTATCGATCTGATGGAGGTGGAAGAAACAGTCCCGGATGGAACCTTCGGGTAGTCTCCAATAAATTCCCTGCCCTGGGCATTGAAGGGAATCTGAATCGCCAGGGTGAGGGCCTGTTTGACAAGATGAATGGTATTGGAGCCCATGAAGTCATCATTGAAACTCCCGATCATCAGGCCACGTTGGCCACCATCAGTGAGCAGGCAGTGGAAGACGTGTTTTGGGCTTTTCGCGACCGTATGTTGGATCTGAAAAAGGACCGGCGGCTCCGCTACATTCTCATTTTCAAGAACCACGGCGAAGCGGCGGGGGCGTCGATAGAGCATTCTCACTCGCAACTAATTGCTTTACCGATTGTTCCCAAGTTAGTCAGAGAGGAAATTGATGGAAGCAAAGCTCATTTTTCTTTCAAAGAGCGTTGTGTCTATTGCGATATTATCCGGCAGGAACTTGACTCGGGTTCACGAGTGATTGACGAAAATCAGGACTTTGTCATTATCGCACCCTATGCGCCCAGGTTCCCTTTTGAAACCTGGATTCTACCCAAAACCCATGATGCTTGCTTTGAGAACGCTCAGAAGCGGGAATATCAGAACCTTTCCAAGATCCTCCGGACGATATTACTCAAGGTGGATCGTGTCTTAGATTATCCTGCTTACAACCTGGTTATTCATACTTCGCCGATTGTGGAAACAATTAATGATTTTTACCATTGGCATATTGAGGTCATGCCGAAGTTATCCAAAATTGCTGGCTTCGAATGGGGAACGGGATTCTATATCAACCCTGTTCCGCCGGAAGATGCAGCCAAGTTTTTGAGGGAAGCGAGTCTATAGACAGGGAGAGCTTGTAAAGTGTTGATCGCGGAACCAGACTTAAAGGTCTCTTCTGTCCTACTCACAAAAATCGTGTTGACATTTAGAAAATGGACGAATAAAATTTGAGCCAAAGCGGGAATAACTCAGCGGTAGAGTGCAACCTTGCCAAGGTTGAAGTCGCGGGTTCAAATCCCGTTTCCCGCTCCAGCTCTTTATAAGATTGCTCCTATAGAGCAAACAGTTAGGCAATTGGTAAATGAACCGTCAGAGCTCTTGCCCTGACTTTGGAAAACAACCGAGAACATTTATCAATTGCCTATTTTTTTTCTCGAACAGGGGTGACGATGGTAAAACTGGCTGCTTTCCCTAAGTGCTTCATGGATCAACTCTGTGTCGATCATTCAATGACCCTCTTTGAATGGATCGACATGGCTTCCAGCCTTAATGTGGACGGTTTAGAATTTTATTCAGGTTTTGTGGATACTTTGCATCCATCGGCCCTCGAAAAAGTAAGACGGGCGTTAGCGGAAAAAAGCTTGGAAATGCCCATGCTCTGCTATTCGCCCAATTTTACAATTCCCGACGCGGCCCGGCGAAAAGAAGAGGTGGCCAAGGAAAATGCCATGATTGACTTGACCGCTTATTTCGGCGGCAAGTATTGCCGAATTCTTTCAGGCCAGTCGTACCCGGAAGTTTCTCGTAAAGAAGGAGTGCAATGGGTGGTTAGCTGCATTCGGGAATCCCTGGAGTACGCTGCCAAGCGTGAAGTCGTACTGATTATGGAAAATCATTATAAAGATAATTATTGGCCTTATCCCGAGTTTGCCCAAAAAAGAGAGATCTTTTTGGAGATTGTTGACCAAATCGATTCTCCCTGGTTCGGGGTTAATTTCGATCCTTCCAATGCCATTGTGGCCGGCGAAGACCCTTTGGTCCTTTTGGAAGCGGTGAAACACAAAGTGGTCACGATGCACGCTTCGGATCGATATTTAGAAAGTGGATCGCTGGAGGATTTGAAAGCTCATGCAGGGAATTTAGGGTATGCCAGCAATCTGAAGCATGGTGTCATTGGAAAAGGACTGAACAATTACGATAAGATCTTTTCCATCTTGAGCGAGGTGGGCTTCCATGGCTGGGTCTCTATTGAGGACGGCGTGAATGGCATGGAGGAGCTGCGTCAGTCAGTGGCTTTCCTGCAGCCGAAATTGAAAAAGTACTTCCACTGACGGATCGAAAAAGTGGGGTTCTCGCTAGACAAGCCTTGGACCGAGACTGGAACCACTGACGGAGCGCTAATCTTGTCCCTCAGAAAAGCGATGGGGGCTTTCACTCTGGGCGGTTAGTGTACAATTCTTTTTGTTGGTGAAAATAATCTGAGCTACATAGAAGTGCTCATTCATTTGCTTCAGAGTGTTTTTCACACAATAAAAACTTTCGTACGGGAAAGCCTTTTGACTGGGAGTAGGCTTATTTCTAAGCCACAGTGCCCCCTTGAAAATCACAAAGGCCAGGAGAATGAGCAACAGAATTTTGATGCCCAGAAAAATCGATAGGTAAATATGAGGATTATGCATAAAGCAATCCTCCTGAAAACTCTTGCGTCCGCTCTGCAAGGGCCGTCAGAGCCGGTCTGGAACTCAGAGTGTAGCTCATTTTTGTATTGCTCGACCGACTAAGTTTTTACTCTAAGTCACTCCCCTCAGGATGTCAACCCTTAGTGCCAAAAGAAACGAATTTTTTTTTGTGCGCTCCCCAAAGTAACGAAAGCTGGAGCTCCTTATCAATTTAGTCACAACAAAGGGGAACAGACAAGCATCCCCAGGGTGGGGTATCGGGCCGGCTTTGAAGCCTCTCAGGCTTCGAAGAAAGAGCCAGGCTTGTATCTCACTTCTTCCGGTCGGTCGTTCACTTTTCATTGATGCCCTTTGTGCCTTCAGAAATCCGAACAGAAGCGTACGCTGGGGAAAACGGTCCCGAGCACCTTGATCATTTTGCCAAGCGTTTCTCTGTTCTCGCCTTATATTTCGTGAGCAGGAAAGCGTTTCGGTAATCTAACCGAAACAGTTGGGCCATTCTCTATCGTGTTCTTCGCTTGGCTCCAGATCTGTTTCTTCCCTCGCCACCGGGCCAGTGCCCGGTCAAGTGTCGGCCATTCCAGGCGTCCTCGCTGCTCCTCCGTCGGCTCGATAGGAGCTCCAACGGTATTTTCTGCAAATACCTTGACTAAGCCGTTCCTGACCGCTTAGATTGAGTTGGCCGACGCTTTTCAAGGGCTCGTAGTTTAGGGAGCCTGGATTTTCCATGTCATTAACGCCGCTATGAAAATACTGACTGCCTCCCAGATGCGTGAAGTGGATCTGTTAACTACGGAACGGTACGGAATTCCGAGTGTGCTGCTCATGGAAAACGCCGGAAGCGGTCTAGTCCAAGAAATGGAAAAGCACTTCGGAGACTTAAGAGTCCATCCAATCGCGGTTCTTTGTGGCAAGGGGAACAATGGCGGCGATGGGTTTGTGGTGGCAAGACACTTAATGATGCGGGGTCATGCACCGCAAGTTTTCCTGTTTGCTTCACCCGAAGATCTAAAAGGTGACACCCATACCAACTATGAGATCCTGGGAAAGATGGGGGTCTCCATTCGAACCATTTTGGAAAAGGAGTTTTCCGAACAAAAACTCGAGCAGTTCTTTAGATCGTTGAGCGCCAGCATAGTGGTTGATGGGCTTTTGGGTACCGGGATTCGCCCACCCGTCGGCCGTTTCCTGGCAAAAGTTATCCAGCGCTTAGGCCGGTTTCCGCATGTTGTGGCCATTGACATCCCTTCTGGTCTCGAATGCGAGTCTCTCACCTTTGAATCAAAAAATATTGTGGCAGCTTCAGCCGAGCTCACGGTTACTTTCACTGCTCCGAAGCCGGCCCATATTTTCTCCCCCGGCGCAGGCTATTCCAGAAAATGGGTGGTCATCCCCATTGGCACTCCGGCGGAATTGTTGAATGAACCACGGTTTTGGCTCAACTATGTCACCGAATCCGAAGCGGCACAGACCCTGAGAAAACTGGATCGGACGCCGGAGTCACATAAAGGGGACTTTGGCCATGTCCTCGCGATTGGCGGCTCTCTGGGAAAGACAGGTGCAGCTTGCATGACCGCTCAGTCGGCCCTACGCGTTGGAGCCGGATTGGTGACTCTGGCTATTCCGTTGCCTTGCCTTCCTATTGGCGCCAGCCAGACATTGGAGATCATGACGGAGGGTTTGGAGGCAACCGAAGTGGGAAGTGTCTCCACCAAAGCGTTTGACTATGGAAGAATTGAAACACTTCTGAAAGGAAAAGATGTTATCGGTCTGGGGCCAGGACTGGGCGGACATCCAGAAACCACTGAATTTGTGCGACGATTGGTGCTGGAAACCCGGCTCCCCATTGTTTTGGACGCAGATGGAATTAATTCTTTCGTAGGGATGGCTGAGATGTTAAATGGAATGGATCGGATCCTCATACTGACACCTCACCCTGGCGAATTTGCCCGGCTGCTGGGCGTTTCCACGCAAGACCTCTTGGCCGACCGGATCGAATGGTCCAGGAAATTTGCCCAACAACAGCAAGTACATTTGGTCCTCAAAGGACACCGAACACTTTATGCCTCTCCTTCGGGTCAGGTATATGTCAATTCCAGCGGCAATCCTGGCATGGCCACCGGGGGATCGGGTGATGTGCTCACCGGTATGATGGCAGGTCTGGTCGGTCAAGGCCTCCCCCAGGTGGTCGCCCTCGAGGAGAGCATCATTCTGGCGGTTTATCTGCACGGTTTGGCGGGTGATTTGGCCAAAGAAATTCAGGGGGAACATTCCCTGGTGGCCTCCGATATCATGGCGAACATTTCCAAGGCATTCCTTTGTCTCCGCTCACATTTCCGGAATTGATTTTCGGCACTACCATCACGCGATCTCAGCAGGAAACCTTTGACCTAAGTTATGCTATTGGCCGAGCGCTGGAGCTTCCCAGAATTTTCTTCCTGGAAGGGAACCTAGGCGCAGGCAAGACCGTCTTTGCCAAGGGATTGATTTGTGGTCTCGGTCAACCAGATCCCGACGATATCCCCAGTCCATCTTTCACCCTTATTAACGAGTACCTGCTGCGGTTCAAAGTTTTCCACGTTGACCTGTATCGTCTGGAAACCGTCCAGGATTTGCAGTCCCTCGATCTGGAGGAGATCTTGGCTGAGCCTGCCGTCATCATTGTGGAGTGGGCTCAAAAGCTGGGGAACAAAGAATTGGAAGATGTGATTCTCGTGAAAATCGAAGACTTGGGAGGGGACAATCGAAAGATCGAAATCCAGCCCCTCAGAACGGGGCGGGGGAGTCAATCAGGTAACGCTCCGCTTGAACTCTGAAGTTTGAACTTTGGACAGAGGATGAGGTTTATTGATGAAACTCGACGCACTGGCTTTTGGAGCCCATCCGGATGATATCGAGCTGGTAGTCAGCGGAACGCTCCTGAAGCTGGCCGACTTGGGCTACAACACCGGCGTGGTGGATATGGTTCGCGGAGAACTGGGAACTCGCGGCACCCCACAAATTCGCGCCAGGGAGGCTCAAGCTTCGGCCAGAATCCTAAGCCTCAAGTTAAGAGAAAATCTCAAACTAACCGACGGTCAAATTTTCAATACTCAGCCAGCGCGGCTCAAGGTGATTAGAACATTGCGAAAGTACAGACCTAGCCTGGTATTCACCCATTACTGGGACGACAAGCACCCGGACCATGTGCACACCAGTCAAATTGTCACAGAAGCTTGTTATCTTTCAGGATTGGCTAAGATCGGAACGGGGCAAGAACGGTTTCGCCCTCAAAAGATTTTTTATTTTATGCTGCCGCATTATGTGGAGCCCTCTTTCATTGTAGACATATCTCAGTACTTTGATAGGAAGATGCAAGCTCTTCGTTGTTTCAGTTCACAGCTCCATGACCCCAAGTCAAGGGAGCCTCAAACTTACCTGAGCGTTCCCGAATTCTTACTGGCGCTGGAAAGTTTGCATCGATATTACGGTACTCTCATTCAAAGCAAATACGCAGAAGCATTCTACTGCACAGAAGTTATTTCCATTGATGACCCGGTGGCATTTTTTACGAAGCGTGGGAGAATGTAGCAAGGGTCATGAGAGCTCTCATGCCACCCACGGAGGCACCAATGTTGGTGAAAAGCAGCAATTTCCTTGTGGAAAGGATACAGCAGTCTCGCCGAGAGCTCGAGCTTAGTTGTCTCCTGATCCCTGCACTATCTCACCCGGCTTGTAAACGCGTCTGAAGCGGTCACCCTAGTCCCAGACGCGTGAAGAAGTAAGCAAGGGACGGAACTTCAGGGAAGTTCTTGCTGCCATCTGGCAGCGCCAGTTTGTGGGCGCCTCACGGATATGAAAGGAAAATTTAAAAGCATGAAAATCGGAATTACCTGTTACCCGACTTATGGTGGCAGTGGGGTAGTAGCCACGGAGATGGGAAAGGAACTGGCGGCTCTCGGACATGAGATCCATTTTATCAGTTACTCTATTCCCATCAAGTTGAACAGCACCAGCGAGTTAATCCATTTCCACGAGGTGGAAATGCTAAATTATCCCCTTTTCGAGCATCCGCCTTATGCACTGGCTCTGGCGACCAAAATGGCAGAAGTGGCGACCCATCAAAACCTGGATCTGCTGCATGTGCATTACGCCATTCCCCACTCGGTGAGCGCCTATCTTGCCAAGCAGATGCTGCAGCCCAGAAAGCTTCCCGTGATCACGACCCTGCACGGCACAGACATCACGCTGGTGGGGAATGATCGGTCCTATTTGCCCATCACCAAGTTTTCCATTGAAAGGAGCGACGGTGTCACGGCGGTTTCAGTTTATTTGCGCGACCTGACATATCGTGAGTTTGAGATCAGGCGACCGATCGAGATGATTCCCAATTTTGTGAATTGCGATGTCTTTCGTCGTTCCAGCAATCGAGAATTAAAAAATAAGTACGCTCCTAATGGGGAGAA
>QHZQ01000692.1 GCA_003224725.1 Acidobacteriota bacterium
ACGGATTAGAGCGCTGACTTCAAAGTTACAAACAGGCGTTTCATGCCCACACTAAGAACGGCGTGGGATGAAACGTCAGTTTGAGTCCATAACCCCCACTTAATTGTTCTCCCTCTCCTTGTGGGAGAGGGTGGCGCGAAGCGACGGGTGAGGGTCAAATGCGTTTTTCGGTGCCACAAATGTCCAAACTCCAGTGTCCCCCCCTTGAAAAAAGGGGGACGATCCAAGACGGACTACCTTCCTAGCTGATCCACGAATTTTTTCACAGCTTCAGGGTGAGGGCCTCGATAGAAAGCACTTCTCTCGGCGGTCTGAGGTCGCTACAACCCATTCACCTTGAAAGCCAGAGCATGCTTGAGGGCCCCGGACCACGAATCATATCAGGCTTCCCAATGGAGGCAAGCACTTTTGGCTTACCCTTGTCACTCCCCTGAAAATCCCCTGAACAGGTGAAAGAATTCCGAATGTCCTCCAATGGCCCCTCACCCGGTCCGCCGTCCGGCGGACCACCCTCTCCCCCGAAGGGGGCGATGTTACCTTCCCCTCGCCCCAGCGGGGAGAGGGGCCAGGGGTGAGGGGGAAGAGCCAACCATTCGCCGAATCCAATTTTTTCACGCCTTTCCCTCTCGGGAGGGCGAGGCTCCCACCGAGCCTCATGGGGCAAGGACTTCTCGGGCGATGGCTCACCAGGAGGTTGGCCCTCCCAATTCTTTCAAACCTTCCCTCCAGTGGCCCTATCTTCACACGCTGTACGAAACGTAATGCCTTAGTTACGGAGGGCGAAGAAATAGCTTTGCTACCCACGACGAATTTGCTTCTAATTCGTCGTGGGTTTGTCCACCCCCGGAAAAGCCCACGGCGAGCGACGGTGGTCGCGGAGAAAGGCGCTCACCGTGGCTACCAAGACCGCCCCCCAAAAGGCCCCCCGGTAACTAATGCATTACAACAAAGCCCATTTCCCTATTGCAGGTTGACGCAAGGGCTGATACTCTTTGAGTAGTGACGCTAGAAAAAAAGAGGAGTCTTTATCAAGGAACGAGAAACCATCTGTCGCAGCAGGTGAGCTTGGATATTCGGAATCCCGAAATCGAGTTGAGCGAATAGCTCCTGAATCTTGCTATTTGGAGGCTTCGATATTCGCAAGCCGATGTTTGACTCATTAATCCAAAGGCACAGCCAATTTGGGCTGGGAACCTATCCCATAGTTTTCCAGCAACCTTTTAGTCTACTCTCTCCCCATTTGCA
>QHZQ01000693.1 GCA_003224725.1 Acidobacteriota bacterium
TCTTGCGCTCACCTCCCGCGAGAAACCCGATATCATTCTGCTTGCCCTCGATTTGGGCCGCAGCGGCAGCGGTCTGGACTGCCTCCCCGACTTGCTTTCCGCTGCTGGCGAAGGACGCATCCTCATACTGACGGGTGTTAGCGATTCCGAAGCTCATCACCGGGCGATGCATCTGGGCGCCATGGGTGTGGTCCTGAAAGAGCAGACGCCTGAAGAACTGCGCAGGGCCATTCTAAAAGTCCACGCCGGCGAGGTATGGCTAGACCCTAGGTTGATGACTAGCATCATTACCAGGATGTCGCGGGCTGGCAAAGCTGAAAAAAAGGACAGTGAGCAAGCCAAGATTACTTCACTTACCGAACGGGAGCGCGAGGTTATCAATCTCGTTTGCGAGGGGCTCAAGAATAAGGAAATTGCCAACCTTCTTTTTATCAGCCTGACGACTGTGCGCCACCATCTCACATCAATCTTCAGCAAACTGGAAGTCCTAACTGACCGCGGGGCAAACCGACAGCGAATGGAATTCTCGTGCACAGACGCGGAGACGGAGCGCGGCCCGCAACCAAAAATCGCTGTCCCAGAAACTCCATAGTAAGGGCAAGTTCAGCACACCTTTGGAAATGAGAAGTGTTTTTTGGATTCTTATCCCTGTTTCTTTGTGCCTTGGTGTCTTGGTGGTGTTCTTTGCGTTCTTCGCGCCCTCATGAGGGGCATGACTCGGGGCTCTCAATGGCCTTGAGGAATGCACTCTGCGGCCTGCGTCTTTGCGCGAGAAGAATCCGTGCCAAGGGTTATCGCACTACTTTCCTAGGGAAACCCCTTATTAGAAAAATCGTATCAATAGGCCATAAAAAATGGGCGCAACATCCGTTGCGTTCCCTCTCCGATACAAATAATCTTGCCCCCTCGCTGAATCAGAGCGAGGAGATTCGAGATGAATTTTTGACGCGACCCATCCTCGGGTAGGAAGAGCGTTCATCTCACAAACGTCCAAGATCTCGTCTGGTGCGAGTTCTTGGCGGGCAGAGGTTTGATCTGCTTCCATAAGTATACTTTTTTCGACCGAGAGATAAGAGTTAGGCAAACTAACCGAATGCATCACACGACCAAGCTTTGTGTGACCCGGTCCTTACTTTTTTCCCATTAAGAATTAACCGTCTTCAGTCCTGGGTTGGTCCGAAACCTTTTCCGTTTTGAACAAGGCAACGGGGCCACTTGAGCGGTAGCTTTGCCTTGACAAAAAGTAAGCACTTTTTTCGACTGAGAGATAAGAGTTAGTCAAACTAACCGAATGCATCACACAGTCGAGAAAGTTGTGTGACTCGGTCTTATTTTTTTCTCCATTAAGAATTAACCGTCTTCAGTCCGGTGCTGCTCCGAAACCTTTCTTGCTTGAACAAGGCAACGGGGCTACTTAAGCGGTAGCTTGCCTTGACGGGAAAACAACTCAAAGTTTCCCAAGGGGCCTTTTTGATCGATTACGATGGACCGGAGCGTCGAGGCACGCCCCGGATCGACAAAGCCTTCCCTGTCAAAGTCAGCGGCACGGATGTGAACCGTCAGGCAATTGAGGCCGACGTCCTGCTCGAGAATCTCAGCTCAAGTGGCCTCTACCTGTATCTGCCACAGAAGGTGGAGCGGGGTGCCAGCTTATCCGTGATTATTCGCCTCCCCAGTGTTCTCACGGGCAAAGAATTGGGGGCGCGTGTGGCGGCCCATGGCGACGTGGTACGAGTCGAGCCAAGGGCTGATGGTTACTACGGGCTGGCAGTGGCATTTAAGCATCACTGCTTCCTCTGAAGCCGGCGGGACGAGAGTTGAGAGACGAGAGTTGAGAGACGAGAGTTGAGAGACGAGAGTTGAGAGACGAGGTGAAAGACTTGCTCTCCAGGGAGGGCGTGAAAATACTGGGCAGTGCCTGGAACGAATTCCCCCCTTTTCCAAGGGGGGACTACAGGGGGGTCACTCGCCCACGAATTCTTTCACACCTTCACGGGCGCCGGGTGGGTTTTCAGGAATCACGGCTGAGACCTGGCCCTGGTTTTCCACTTGTCACTCGTCACTCATCACTTTTTCCCTTTCTGTCGTGCCGGTTTGATTTTTCGTTTCTTTCATTTTCCACTCGTCACTGGTCACTCGTCACTAGTCACTCGTCACTGCCTTTAGGAGCTTAGCATGCTGTTGCCCAACACTGGAGTCCAATGGTTTGCCCTTGTCGTCAGAAGTCAGCACGAAAAAATGGTAGCTTCTGTGTTGCATAGCAAAGGCTACGAAGAGTTTTTACCTCTTTACACCGTCAAGCGGCGCTGGTCGGACCGAATCAAACAACTCGAGCTACCACTTTTCCCGGGATATGTATTCTGCCGCTTTGA
>QHZQ01000694.1:0-1313 GCA_003224725.1 Acidobacteriota bacterium
GACATTCCACAGTGGTCGAATTGCTGATCGAGGCGGGAGCGGATTTCCGCACACCGCTGGTGGATTCGGGATTCACTCCTTTGTTCTTTGCCGTGCGGGAAGGTCAGATCAATGTGGTTCGCGCTTTATTGAAGGCCGGAGTCGACGTAAACGAAACCATGCAGCCCAGAAAGAGTTTCGGCAAAGGGCCCAGGAAGGGGATGAGTCCCCTGCTCCTGGCGGTCGAGAACGGCCATTTTGAATTGGCGGTAGCGTTGCTGGAGGTGGGCGCTGATCCCAATGACCAACGCTCCGGTTTCACAGCGCTCCACACTATGACATGGGTCCGGAAACCAAACCACGGCGACGGCGAAGACGGAGACCCAGCTCCGATTGGCTCCGGAAAGCTCAGTAGTCTCCAGTTTGTAAGAAAGCTGGTAGAGCACGGAGCGGACGTGAACGCGCGGCTCAAGACTGGGGAGTCAGGCCGAGGCCAGCTCAACAGGGTCGGCGCGACGGCATTCCTTCTGACCGCCGCAACCGACGATGCGGCGCTCATGCGCTTGCTGGTCGATCTGGGCGCAGATCCGTTGCTCGGCAATGAAGATCACTGCACCCCTTTGATGGCAGCGGCCGGTGTCGGGACGCTGGCTCCCGGTGAAGAGGCCGGAACGGAGCCGGAAGCGCTAGAGGCGGTGCAACTGGCCTTGGATTTGGGGGGCGATATCAACGCCGTTGACGACAACGGCGAGACCGCTATGCACGGCGCGGCCTACAAGAGCCTGCCGAAGGTAGTGCAGTTGCTTGCCGACAAGGGCGCGAAGATCGAGGTTTGGAATCGAGAGAACAAGTATGGTTGGACACCGTTGCGGGTAGCGGAGGGTTACCGGGTAGGGAATTTCAAACCTTCCGCCGAAACCATCGCCGCGATTCATCGCGTCATGCGGATGGCAGGCGTAACACCGCCAACGAACTCCATTTCACCTGCGGCAGACGTCCGCGACGACTATCCTGCGGCCAGAGGCAAAAAACCTGCGCGCTAGCCCGAATCAGAGGAATGTCAACGCTATAAGTAATTTCCGACAAAGGTCTTATTATTGGCCAGCAGGCGGACATCGCGTGAAAAGGAACGAGAATTGTTTGGTCGGTTGCGTCTTCGACCCGCGCTCCAGGCCTTGGGGTTCATAGCTTGTCCGACAACAATATTGTAACAGAGGTACAGTGGTGGTTGCTCGTTAGCCAGTACTACCGTCGGACGGTGAACAACTCTTTGCCGTTTCGATAGAGGATACGATCGAGTAGAACCCGGGCTTCCTCTTCCCTCAGATAACCCT
>QHZQ01000694.1:1392-3417 GCA_003224725.1 Acidobacteriota bacterium
GCAGGCACGGTTTCGATTAGCTCGTGCAAGGCCCTCTTGGCCACACCCGGTGCGATGATATGGAGCCAGCAGAGATCCGGATACATGTTCGGCAGATTCTTGGCTATTGACGCAAATTCGCTCCCGTAGGGATAGCCTCCATGGAAAAGATCAAACCGGACCTGTGGGTATTGGTTCAGGAGACCACTGAGATGGGATGGATTAGTCCACGAGACGTGATTTTGGTTTCCAGCCTGTAACCCCGTATGAATTTGCATCGGGAGTCGATGTTCGGCGGCCTGCTGGACCACTTTGTGCATCAAGTAGTCCTCAAGAAGCTTTTCGCTCGCGGTGTCGGAGTCTTACGACGCACAGTCCAACGTCCTCACATTCAGGACAGGTGTTTTGGATCATTGTCTCCCGAATCTGGAAGGACTGGCGCAAGGCCTTGATCATCGTCAAGCCCGAGACCGTTATCAAATGGTATCGCCAGGGCTTGAAAATGTATTGGCGCCGGAGGTCTAGAAACAGAAACTGCGGACGTCCGGACCAGGAAATCCGAGAGCTGATTGGCAGAATCTCGCAAGAGAACCCAACTCAAAAATCGGCCATTTCTATTTTGGGTTGACACTGTTCACTGTTAAAGATTTTCCTTGACATGGTCTAGCTAACTAATATAAAAACCGCTGCCAAGCATAAATCAGAAGTTAGAGGATTGGCACGAAGAGCTTTACCTGGCAAGGGTGGTCTTTCGTATAGATTAAGGAGGAACAATTGTATGGTGACACAGCGACTAGCTGTTGTGCTGGTGTTTGCCGGCTTGATCGCTCTTGTGGTCATTCTGACAGGCTCTTATCAACCCCTCCAGGCTCAAGTCGGCACAGCATCGCTCGGTGGCGCGGTCACGGACCCTTCGGGGGCAGCGATTCCAAGCGCTGAAGTAGCCCTCGAAAGTATGACGCGAAAGGCTGCCCGACAAACAGTTACTGACCCGGCGGGAAGCTACGTGTTTACCTCGCTCCTGCCTGATACTTACCAACTTGTAGTGAGAGCGAAAGGCTTCGCAACCAAGACGACTCAGAACATTGAGCTGACCTCCGGGCAGGGCAGCACGTTGAATGTCGCCCTTGAGATAGGTGCCGAGGCCACGCAGGTCAATGTGAGTGCAGAAGCACCGCTCCTGCAGACTACTACAGCTACCTTGGGCTCCCAGGTGGGAACCGAACAGTTGATCTCGTTACCACTTTTAGGCCGAAGCTTTACGGACATGATGCTCATTCTGCCCGGGGCCTCAATTCCCAACCAGACGTACTGGGTACAGTTTTCGCCCCAAGGCGTGGGCGGATCGGGAGGGGGCGACGTGGCCTTCTATGGCCAACGACCGCGCAATAATGCGTTCTACATGGATGGCGGACTCAATGCTTTTCTGCTCTTTAACTCTGTTCCTCATTACCCTCCGCCCGAGGCGATTGCGGAAATGAAAGTGGAATCGGGCATGGATTCGGGCGCTTACGGGTTTGCCTCAGGAGCCAACATCAGTGTGGTGACGAAATCCGGAACCAACCAATATCATGCCGACGCTTGGGAGTTTCTCCGCAACGACGCCATGAACGCCCGAAGCTTCTTCGACCCCACGAAGCCACGCATTCGGTGGAACCAGTTTGGGGGTTCAGGTGGTGGGCCGTTAGTCATCCCGCACCTCGTGTCGAAGGAAAATAATTGGTACGTCTTTGGCTGGTATGAGGGGATTCGCCAACCGAGCAGGTCACCCTCGTATGCTCTAGTGCCAAGCGACGCTGAATTAGCTGGCGATTTCTCCGCCGACCCACTCATATACAATCCTTACACCAGCGTTGTCGATGCGAATGGCAGGCTTCTAAGCCGATCTCCGTTTGCGAACAACCAGATTCCAACGGGGTCGACGAATATTTGCAGTCCAAATCCAACTTGCATTCATGACGGAGCGCTGCAGATTGTTAAGACGCTTTTCCCCCGGGCAAATCTTCCCACCGGGAGCGGCCCGGGCGGAACGAATTATCTGGGTAC
>QHZQ01000695.1 GCA_003224725.1 Acidobacteriota bacterium
CAGGGCACTTACATTCCCAATCAGGAACAAGACCCACTGAAGATGGTTCAGAACATCCGCAACACGGATCTCACTCCAGCCGAACAAAGGCAGCAACTTGACCTTATCGATAAGCTAAACCGCTCCTATCTTAAGCAGGTAGGCCACCAGACCGAGCTCGAAGCCCACATTCAGGCAATGGAAGTTGCATTCCGCATGCAGACTGAAGTGCCCCAAGTATTCGATATCAGCAAGGAAACTGAAGCGACACGGGAACGCTATGGCAACAGTGATTTTGGACGGGGCTGCCTGATGGCGCTGCGAATGATCGAGAACGGCGTTCGCATCGTCGAGGTTTACTTTGGCGGCGGACAGCCCTGGGACAGCCATGACGATATATTGGTGCACCGACAGTTGGCTAGAGATGCTGACCCCGCTATATCGGCATTGATCCAGGATTTGAAGTCGCGGGGTCATTGTGCTCGTGGGTAGCGAGTTTGGCCGCACACCCATGATCCAGAATAGCGGGTTAGAAAAGGTGTGCTACGGTCGCGACCACAACCCTCCGGCTTTCACAACGCTGCTTGCGGGAGGTGGTTTCAAGGGTGGGATGGCATACGGCGGCACCGACGATTTTGGCTTCAAGGCGGTGGAAAAGCCCGTGCACGTGCACGATGTGCACGCCACCATCTTGCACCAGCTCGGGATTGATCACACCAAGCTCACGTACCGCTACAGCGGTCGGGACTTCCGCCTCACTGACGTGGCCGGCAATGTGATCCGGGAAATCATTGTCTGAGAGAGCCCGCCGGTCTGATGATGGCATGAACCCGAATTGGCAGGGGGGTAATTCTGAGCAAGAGTTTCTATCAGGTTACGCGCGATCTCCACTTGTATCTGGGCCTATTCATCAGTCCGTTCGTGCTGTTGTTCGCGATCAGCGTAATATTTCTCGTCCACTCCTGGATCCCCGGTATGACAAGCAATCCCCATCCTTCGAGATCGACGGCCTCTAATTTGAGGCTGGCACCGAATCTTGACCAGCTCTCCGCGAGGGAACTGGTCGATGCGGTTCGTCCCACTCTCGATCAGATCGGCGTCACTGGGGAGGTACAATTCATCCGGCATGTTCCCAAAGAGCATCGGGTTTTGGTACCGGTGACTATACCGGGCTGCGAGACGCTCGTGAACATCGACTTACTGACCCGCACGGCTGAAATCACGCGGCGGGATACTGGAATCTGGGACGCTCTGGTTGTGCTGCACAAGTCGCCAGGTCCACATCTGACAGCCATACGGATGAATTGGTTCCTGTTCCGGGTCTGGCAATGGCTGGCTGACACCACGGTGTACCTGCTGTTTTTCATCTCCGTCAGTGGTATCTATCTCTGGGTTGTTCTGCGAGCCGAAAGGCGCACAGGCTTGGTGCTTTTAGCGGCCGGTGCCTTTTCGTTCTTTGGAATCGTGTATGCCCTCAGCCACTGAAGAGCTCCGATCCAGAAAAGCGCTTTCCCGGCACCTCGCCGACACATTCGAGATTTGGAACCGCAAGCTCCATTTCTATATTGGTTTGTTGCTTCTATTCTTCCTGTGGCTATTCGCATTGACGGGCCTGCTGCTGAACCATCCCAACTGGACCTTTGCCGAATTCTGGCCGAACCGCAAACAAACGGACGTGGTCTGCGAAATTCAGTCTCCGCCGCCAGGAGATGATCTGGTACAGGCCCGGGACATCATGCGGCAATTGGGGATCGAGGGGGAAATCGACTGGACGACTACCCGTTCCGACCCGAGCCGCTTCGAGTTTCAGGCCGTCCGGCCGGGTCATGCCTATCAGATCAGGGCAGATCTTCGCCAGAACCGAGTCACGCTCCACCGTGATCGAGAATGGGAATTCTTTCTGTTCCCAAAATCAGCTCTCCTTTTCTCTGACAACGCGAAACTGATTCACCATTCGACCAAAGTCTTTATTCCGCGGACTGCGTATTCACCCATGGAGGAAAATTTGACTTGTGAGGCGAATCCGCACCGAGGAGAATCTTGCCTCCAATAGGTCCCGCCTGAGAAATTAAAGCTGCACTGGCACCGAGTCCCAGGAGCTGTCTCCTCGTCAAGCCCTTTCTAGTCTCACTCACCCTAATTTCGCCTCGGGTTGCGCCCCAGTGTTGTTTCGTTGGCAGCCCTTGACATTATTGATCTCCCACTCACTGAAAAATCGCGTCGCTTCGATCCCGTCCTCCGAGTTCTGTACGAATTTGGGTCCGGTCTTTTCCAAGAAGTCAAAACCGCTTTGAAGGAGAAGAATCTCTCTTATTTCTGGCTCTCTGCTCAAAAATATCTGGGAATACCCAGCCGACGGCCGTGCCACTCTTTCGGATTTTGGTTGGGTCCCGCGCGCAGGCTGAGGACGCGAGGTAAGGTTTCCGGATCCCCGTTTTTGAAGATTAGGTATGATGAACCCTCTTGCGTATCGAACGTCAATACTCCTTGATTCTCCTGAACCGAAATAAGGCGTCCCGAAGAAAGATCCCGTACACTGACTTCCCGTCCCG
>QHZQ01000056.1:0-8626 GCA_003224725.1 Acidobacteriota bacterium
CTTCCCAGGTTTCCGGCCGAGGTGAAATGTGTTCATGACGGAAATACTCTAGCGGTGATGGTGCGATGTGCTGAGCCTGAAAGCCCACTCGCGCGTGTCAGGAGGCATGATGGACCGATCGATCACGACGACAGCTTTCAAGTCTATCTTTCGATTTCAGGGTCGTCGTATGTGAAGTTGGCCATCAATCCCGCCGGATATCTGCTGGATGCGGCCGGCGAATCTGGTGGCCCTTACCTTTCCCGCCCACGCGTGGAGTGGAACAGTGCTGTCCAGGGAATTGCGCGCCAGGAGCCAAACGCCTGGATCGCCCGCCTGGATCTTCCGCTCGACTCCATGGTTAAGGCGCTGGGCGAAGTCGAAAGGCCAGTGGAATGGCGCGTCTTGATGCTGCGCTCGCGTCCCGCCCGTTCTGGCGAACTCAGGGAGACCAGTGTCCTGCCTGTGATTCAAACAGAGACGCCTCTTTGTCCGGCTCGCTACCAGCGATTGGTCCTGGTAGATCGGCAGCCTGCGGAACTTTCCACGCCTTCAGCTTCGAAACCAAAAGGCGAATTGGCTTCCTTGGAGTCAAGGGTTCTCTCCCACGAACAGCGCACGCAGATGGATCTTCCCGGAATGTTGGAACGCTATATTCGTGGCCGCGTACGAAAAATCCTGAAAGCCGAGAAGCACGACTGGGAGCAGGTCAGAACCAGGGCGGATTGGGAAAGGTTTCGTGATCCTCGATTGAAAGCGCTGGCAGCTTCCCTGGGAAGCTTTCCGCCGCGTGTCTCGCTTGAGACTCGGGTTACCAAAGAATTTCAGGGCGAGGGCTATCGCCGGCAGGATCTGGTTTACCGGAGCCGGCTTGGGCTGTGGGTGACTGCCAATCTCTATCTGCCGGTTTCCCCGCCGGCTCGAATGCCTGGAATCGTCATTGTCCACAGCCACCACCGTCCCAGGACCCAGGCCGAACTCCAGGACATGGGGATCCTCTGGGCGCGTGCGGGTTGTGCCGTACTGATTATGGATCAAATGGGAGCGGGAGAACGGCTGCAAAACTATCCCTGGAACCGGGAAGCGTATCATTCGCGGTACGTCATGGGAATGCAGCTTTACCTGGCGGGTGAAAGCCTGATCAAGTGGATGGTATGGGACATCATGAGGGGCGTGGACCTTTTATTGGAGCGTCCGGAGGTGGACCCACAAAAGATCATCCTGCTGGGTGCTGTAGCCGGAGGCGGGGATCCGGCGGCCGTGACCGCCGCATTGGATTCGCGAATCACCGCCGTGGCCCCATTTAATTTCGGTGAATGCATGCCTGAGTATCCCCGGTTCTTGCCGGAAAAGAACCAGTGGCCTTTGGAACTGGCCGATCCCGGTTGGGGCGAATGGGAGTCCACGCGATGTCTACGAAGCAGCATCGCCGGTCAATTCCTGCCGTGGATGATCTGTGCCTCGGTCGCCCCGCGACGATTCATTTATTCATTTGAGATGGGGTGGGAAGTGGAAAAACTTCCAGCCTGGGCACGCTACCAGAAGGTTTATGGATTCTACAATGCCACGGATCACCTGGACGAAGCTCACGGCTTTGGGCCTTTTCCCGGGCCTGGAGAATGCACCAATATCGGCCCAGCCCAGCGCCGTTCGCTCTATCCAAAGTTAAATCGTTGGTTCAACATTTCGATTCCTTCTCAAGAGCCGCAAGACCGCCGGCCGGAGTCCGAACTGGCAGCCTTGAGTCCCACCGTGGCTTCAAGTCTTTCCATGAAGGAAGTTCATGAATTGGTGCTTGAAGTGGCGTTGCCTAATTTGCAGGCGGCACGAACGAAACTGGAACGAATGTCGCCACTGCAGCGCCGCGAGTGGCTTCGAACCAAATGGAAAGAGAAGCTGGGGGATATTGAGCCGAATCTTAATCCTGAGGCAATCCTTCGCTGGAAAAAACAGTTGAGCCGGACCGAGGTCGAAGCCATCAGCCTGCAGGTGGAACCGGGCATCATGGTTCCTCTGCTCCTGGTTCGGCCAAGAACTCAGCCGGGTCCCCTTCCGATCGTGATAGCGGTGTCCGAAGGCGGGAAAGAACGATTTCTGGTTCATCAGAGCCGCGAGATCGAGAGCCTGCTCCAAGGTGGCGTTGCCGTCTGCCTGGCAGATGTAAGAGGAACCGGGGAAACCTCACCCGATGCCGGGCGCGGTCCGGACAGCGAAGAAGTGACTCTCGCAGCTACCGAGTTGATGCTTGGCAATACGCTGCTCGGCGCGAGGCTGAAGGACTTGCGCACCGTGATTGCCTACTTGGAGCGCCGTGCTGATCTCAATGCCAGGCGCGTTGGAATTTGGGGAGATTCTCATGCGCCAGTCAATCCCCCTCGCCGGCTACTTGATGAATTACCTGGGTGGCAAGTGGGTCCGGAGATTCAACAACAAACGGAACCGCTGGGAGGTTTGCTGGCAGTGCTTGGGGGTCTCTATGAAGACAACCTGCGTGCACTGGCGGTGCGCCATGGACTGGCCAGTTACTCTTCAATTCTGGAAGATCGATTTGCCTATGTCCCTGCTGATATCATCGTTCCCGGCATCCTGGAGGTGGGCGACTTGGCCGATGTCGCTGCCAGCCTCCCGCCTTGCGCGCTGCTACTGGAGGGCGCTGTAGACGGACGCAACCGATTGCTTGCCGAGCCGGCCTTGCGCTCTGAATTTGAGCCTCTTTCCCGAGCTTACAAGAATTTGCCTGGCACGTTGTTGATTCGGACTGGAGAGGATAGTCCCAATCTGGTGCAGTGGCTGCTGGCTCATTTGTGACCAACTCTTTCGACAGGAAGTACTTTTCCGGGGACTCGAGAAAAGAATGGCAGATGGACATGATTTACAGGATTAAGACAGGGCCCCTGATTGCGAACGGGAATCATCAGATCAGCGAGGGAATTCGGCGGGTTGGTCAGTTTCATATCCGGACCCTTCTATGCGTCCTGTTTTGTTTCTTCTCTCTCGCGTTAGTCGAGGGCGAGGCTGGGCAAACTTCCACCTCATCTCAGGTCAGGGCGGAAAGCCTCCTGCAGCAGGGCAAGCCTTCAGAAGCCGTTTCCCTGTTGCTTCAGCTTCATGAGTCTCAACCCCAGAACTCTCAAATCTGTTTGCAACTTGGGATTGCTTACACTCAATTGGAGCAACTCGAAAAGGCAGCGGATTTCTACCGCAAGGCCCTGAGGCTTAACCCGCGATTGATGGCGGCAAGAAAGAACCTGGCTACCGTTTTATGGTTCCTGAATCAGAAGGAAAAATCGGTGGAGGAGTTTCTTGGGATCTTGAAGATGGCTCCGAGTGATCCCGTGCCGCACCTCTATCTGGGATCATGGGAATATGAGCATCAGCAATTTGCCAGGGCCAAGGCCCATTTCGAAAAAGCAGGGGATCTCGCTTATAAGAATCCCGAGGCTTTGCCCATGGTCCTGGAGAGCTATCTGGCTGTTAAGGATATGACCGTCCCTCAGAGCCTGATGAAGCAGCTTGAGAAGGCCCGAAACCCCGACCCCGAGCTGGCTATTCGATTGGGTACCTTGTTCAGCCATTATGGAGTGTATGATCAAGCCATCAAGACGTTTGAAAAAATTCTGCCATCGAGTTCGGTAAAGCCCGAGGTCTTCTTGTTGCTGGGAGAAGCCTATGACAAGCAAGGAATGCCGGAGAAAGCTTATAACGCTTTTACCAAAGCAATCGAAATCGATCCTAAATTGGAAGAAGGGTATAGCGCTCTATCGAGTTTTGCCTCGGACCACCAAAATAAGGAATTCGCCTTGAAAATTCTGAACCAAGGCTTGCAGAAAATTCCCGGATCTTCCAAGCTCCTGTTGCAACAGGGCGTCCTATGGGCCCTGGAAGGGGATTTGCTTCAGGCACAGAAGAGCTTTTTAAGAGCTTACCAAGCTGACCCGCGATGGGTGCTGCCAATTCTGGCGCTCGGTATCTCGCACTTGCAGGAGAGCAAGTCGGCAGAGGCTGCTTCTACCTTTCAACAGGCTGCAACCATTGCACCGGACGACTACCGTCCAGAATATTTCTATGCTCTGGCCTTGACCCGTGCAGGTAAACAAGACCTCCCATCACATCGCGAAGAGATCATCTCAGCTCTTCGCAAATCCATTGTCCTCAATCCCAGCCGTCCCGAACCTCATGTTTTGCTTGGAAGAACCTACTTGGCAGCTAATCAGGTAGGTGCCGCGGTGGTTGAGCTGGAGAAAGCGCTTGAGCTTGACCCCAGGAACCCGACCGCGCTTTACCAACTGGGAATTGCGTATCGCAAACAAGGAAAATCAGCTGAGGGCGAACGTCTGTTGCGAGCCTTTGAAGAAACCAAAGCAAAGCTGAAAGAAGAGGAGGACCAGGAAAGAAAGGCGCTGTTGCAAATCCTGAAGACGGTAAAGTGAGATAGCCTTTACTAATGGGGCTGCGTGGTTGCTTGAATCGATCTCTGAATGCCGCAATGCACTGCCCGGGCTTGCCAGGGTTGTAATGCCTTAAGAAGGTGTGAAAAAGTTGGGAGGGCGAGCCTCCTGGCGAGCTATCATCCCAGCAAGCCCTTGCCCCACGAGGCTCGGTTGGAGCCTCGCCCTCCCGATCCCGACCCTGAAGGCTTCTGCAATGCCTCAGTTACGGAGGCGAATGGCACAAAGGGTGGAGCGGGCGCTCTGCGCACGCTGAAGGCGCGACGGTGCGCGTTCCACCTGTAACTGAGGCATTACAAGTTTCTGAAAATTTCTGTTGACAAAGTCTCGAAAGAAGCCTCAACATCAAATGGCAAGACCAAATTCCTCTGGTCTTGCCAATCCTTAATAGACCCAGCGGTAAGACCCATGAACCAATTTTCCCTGCTCGAGGGGCTGAGGCCGACCGAGACAGAGGTTCAGCTTCCAGCAAGGTATCCCGCCTTTGCCAGTAGGTTACTCCAACATATCCGGAATCTCATTGAAAGGGAACATCTTGAACCAGGGACGAAGCTGCCTCCTGAAAGGGTCTTGGCCGCCCAACTGAAGGTTGGAAGGCCTGCAGTCAGGGAAGCCATTAAGGCTTTGAGCATGTTGGATATTCTGGAAAGCCGACGCGGTGACGGGACGTATATCAAGTCCTTGGAGGGTTTTCAGGTTGGAGGATTGCTCAAAACTGGCGTGACGGAACCGGATTTTGACATGATCGAACTCCTCGAGGTTCGCAAGATGTTTGAGCCTCGGGCTGCAGGCTTGGCAGCAGCCCGTGCCACGGGAAAACAGTTAAAGGAAATTGAGGAAGAGCTCCTCATTCAAGAAGCGCATCCTGACAGTCACACCATTCTGGAATTGCACGATTACCGCTTTCACGATGCCATTATTTTGGCTGCGGAAAATGAGATCTTGAATGAAATAGCTCGGGTGTTGGCGCCCCATTTAATCAAGAGTCGTCAGTTTACGGCGCGGACCACACCCGACATATCCAGAGTTGTTAGACAGCATAGAACGATCTTCGAAGCGATCCGGATAGGCGAATCAGAATTGGCGGAGCAGGCAATGCGGGAGCACTTGCAAACCGTAGGTTTGGACCTTATCTCGGAAAGAAGGAGATAAATGAGAGGCTTTTTCAAATCACTTGCGTTCTTATCCGCATGTCTCAGCGGTGGCGGATTGGTCCTTTCTCATCCCCTGCAGGACTCGGCGGTAAAGAAGGAGGAGCCGGTTAGTTATTTCAAGCAGATTCGTCCCATCCTGCAGCGACAATGTCAGGGCTGTCACCAGCCGGCCAGCAAGCAAGCTGACTTGATGCTGACTAGCTACGAGACCTTCAAAAGCGGAGGTCGCAGCGGGCCGACTTTTGTGCCGGGCCAACCCGATCAGAGCCTGGTGGTGGCTTATCTGAAGGGAGACAAGCAACCCCGCATGCCCTTTGGAGGCGAGCCGCTCAGCCCCGATCAAATTGAGCTGTTCCGTCGCTGGATTGTCGCCGGGGCTCAGGACGATACGCCGGAAGCGGCCCGCGAAACCGTCGTGGCGGGTAAGGCGCCGGTGTATCATGCTGCCCCGGTGATCACGGCTCTGGCCTATTCTCCAGACGGGACGACCCTGGCGGTTTCTGGCTATCGGGAAGTTTTGTTGCACAAAGCTGATGGGTCGGAAATGATCGATCGGCTGTTAGGTCTTTCCGACCGCATTCAGTCGCTGGCCTATTCCCCCGACGGCCGTCTGCTGGCTGCAGTTGGCGGGACGCCGGCCCGTTTCGGCGAAATTCAGCTTTGGGACACGGCCACCCGCAAGCTGAAGCGCTCGGTCACACTGACGGCCGATACGCTGTTTGGCGCTTCGTTCTCTCCTGACGGGTCAAAACTGGCTTGCGGGGCTACGGACAAGACCATTCGGGTGCTGGCGGTTGACAGTGGCAAAGAGCTTTTGAAAATGACGCATCACGATAACTGGGTGTTTGGAACGGTATTTTCTGTGGATGGCAACCGGCTAGTTTCGGTAGGCCGCGACCGCGCCGCCAAGTTGACGGAGCTGGCCACGGGGGCTTTTATCGAGAACCTGAATTTGCTGCGGGGGGAATTGGATGCCGTCAGCCGTCATCCCAAGAAAAATGTGGTCCTGATTGGAGGAGAGGACCGGACTCCTTTCCTCTACAGCATGAACCGGACGCAGTCGATGCGCATTGCTGACGATTCGACCTTGATCCGTCAGTTTGAAAAGCAGGAAGGCTTGATCATCTCGGTAGCCTTTAGCCCGGATGGGCGACGGATAGCCGTAGGCGGGGCGGCCGGGGAAGTAAACCTTTACGACACCGACAGTGGAGAGAAAGTTGCCGCCTTAAGCGGACATGAGGGCGGTATCTATACGATTGCCTTCCATTCCCAAGGAAGACAGGTAGCAACCGCTGGTTTTGATGGCAAAGTGCGGATTTACGAAGTAGACTCAGGCAAATTAGTCAAGGAGTTCGTACCCGTGCCGCTGGAGAAATCGACCCTTTCGATGAAGTGAAAAAGCAGCCGCAAATGGACGCGAATGCACGCGAAATGAGGACATGAACCACGGGGAGCACGGGGAAGACGCGATTCTCAAGGATTGTGATGAGCGATTGATTGATACAGTTCTGACTGCTGTTACAACGGTCCATCGCCGGTTGGGCCCGGGCCTGTTTGAATCAGTGTACGAGTTGGCAACGATGGTTGAGTTGAAGGAAATGGCAACTCCAGCTCGACGACAGGTAGAAATTCCGGTACTTTATCGTGGTCGCGATTTGGGCATTGGTTTTAGGGCGGACATCATTGTAGCGGATTGCCTTCTGCTGGAATTTAAAACAATAGATGAATTCAACCCGGTCCATTTGGCCCAAGTAATTACTTATCTCAAGCTGCTTCGATTCAAAAGAGGGTTCCTCATCAATTTTAATAAGACATTGCTGAAGGACGGTATTAAACGTGTTTCTATTTAGTCCCCGTGTTCCCCGTGGTCATGCATTGAATTTGCTCTTTACACTTGTTTTGCTGTGTCTTCGGATAATTCAAGTGCAAGCAGCCGGGCCGGTCTTGAAAGTGCTGGAACCGCGTGGAGCCCAAAAGGGCCAGGTATTCACGCTTATATTAAGAGGAGATGGCTTAACACCCGGGGCTGAGATCAATACGACCCTTCCTGCTGCCCTCTCGCGCCTGGCTCCTCCCGGAGATCTGGCAACCCCTGAGAGCGAACTGCCGTTCCTGGTACAGTTGAAAGAGGATGTGCCGGTGGGTTTGTATCCCATTCGCATTCGCACTGACGAGGGCTTATCCAATGTGTTGCTATTCAGTGTGGGGAATTTCCCAGAAGTTGTCGAGACCGAATCCTTACTACCTCCAGTGGTGAAGAAAGAATTCGAAAAAGACAGCAATGACACGCTGGCGACAGCCCAGCGAGTCACTTTGCCGGTCACCATCAACGGGACACTGGTGGGGCCAGACCAGGACTATTATCGTCTCACGGTCAAAGCCGGAGAGCGGCTGGTGTTTGAGGTGGAGGCGCGGCGCGCTGGTTCGGCCATTGATCCGGTGGTGCGGGTGCTGGACGGATCGGGCCGTGAGCTGGCCAGTAACAATGATGCGCCCGGATTGGGGGTAGACGCCCGCGTGGAAGTGTCTTTTCCCAAAGCGGGCGACTGTTATGTAGTGGCGCACGATGCCAAATACAGTAACCAGGAGCAGAACTTCTATCGCCTCAAGATCGGGTCGTATACCTATGCGGATGGCATCTTTCCCCTGGGCTGGCAGCGAGGTGGAACTGTGGAAGTAAGCCTGTTTGGGGGGAACCTGAAGGCGCCGGTGAAGGTCAAGCCTAATCTGGCGTTGCCAGCCTCGCAGAACTATGTGCCAGTATCGTTGCCGGGCGGAGCGAGCCTGCCTTTCCAGTTTGCACTGGGAGATCTGCCAGAGATCCTGGAACCGGCAGAACCGGGTCAAGGTCAGGCGATATATACATTGCCCCCCGCAACTGTAGTCAACGGGCGGATCAGTCGTCCCGGCGAAATGGACAAGTACCGGCTGAATGTCTCTCCCGGCCAGCACTGGACCTTCGAAGTGGAGGCGGCCGCTTTGGGCACTTCCAGGCTGGATGCATTCCTCAGTCTCTACGATCCAAAAACCAATAAGCCGCTGGCT
>QHZQ01000056.1:8683-14481 GCA_003224725.1 Acidobacteriota bacterium
AAAGATGTCAAAGAAGTCATCGTTGCCGTGGAGGATCTGCTTGGACGTGGCGGTCCCAATTACAGCTACCGGCTGTGGGCCCGTGAGCAGCCTCCCGACTTCTCAATCGAAGTCGCGACTCCCTTTGTCAACATTCCGGCCAACGGAACCTCTGCCATTGAGGTGATGGTCAAACGCCGCGGTTATCTGGGCCCGATTCATTTAAGCATTCCAGATCTGCCGGATGGCATCCTCCAGGAGGGAGGAGATTTTCCTGCCGAAAATACGCCCCAAATCGGTGCCAGACCAGGCTATATCACTTTGACCGCCAAGCCTGAGGCAAAACGTCGCTCGTTCCCTATTTCGGTTTGGGGCGAAGCAGTTTCTTCTGACCCACCCCTGCGCCGTAAGGCCACCGTGCCCGGCATGATCACGGTAGTCAAAGGAACCGATCAGAAGCCTTTTCAGGCGCTATGGCTCGATACAGCACTTCCGGCGGCCACTGCGAAAGCTGTGCCTCTGAGCCTGGAGGTGCCTGACCGTCATATCCGATTGCCCCAGGGCAGGGGTTACGAGCTCCACTGGAAGTTAATCAAGCCTTCCCAGATGCCAGCTCCGATCAAGGTTTTTCCGCGGGCCAGCTATTTCCTTAAGGATTTCCTGGTGGAACGCAGGAAGCTCGACAAGGAGTCTGAATATCCAAATGAAGGCGTGTTCAATCTGACGACAAGCCTTACCACTCCGGCAGTCACGTTCGACCTGATATTAGATGGCGTGAGCCAGGGAGGCGACGAGTATAGTGGTGAAAAGCTTGTCACTGCTCGAGCTGTCACGGTCGAGATTGTTCCACTTTATCAGTTGAAGCTGCTGTCTGAAAAACTCGAGATTAAGCGGGGGGCAAAGCTGGAGTTGATCGGTAAGGTACAGCGGGAGCCTGCCTTCGAGGGAGTTATCAGGGTCAGAGCGGAAGGTTTGCCAGAGCAAGTGACGTGCCCAGAGGTTGTCATTGCCGGGGATCAGAACGATTTCCGCCTGGTATTCGAAGCCGGTCCAGACGCCAAGGCCGGCGAATTCGAAGTCCACCTTGGCTCTTCGGCCAGTGTTCCAGAAAACAAAGAGAAACAGGATTACATCATTCCTGAACTGAAGGCCCGGCTGGTTGTCTCGCCGGAAACTGTACCGGTTCAGGCGGCAAAGTAATTTATACTTTATGAAGCATTGACCATCCGCCCGCAGAAGCAGGCGGAGGTTCCGGAAGGAGCAAGCGATGATCATTCGACGATTATTTGCCTGGCAAAGTCTGGTTTTGATTTTGGCTTCTCCAGCCGCGGCCGGTCGAGCCCAGGGCAAGGTGGAGACAAACAAGGTCACTCCACCGGCCAAAGTAACCGCCTCGGCTGCCTTGAGTAAAGAGAAAGCGAGCGATAAGATCGTGGCGTTACGGGTGGAGCCGGCCGAGTTGGTGTTCAGCGATCGGCGGGAGTCGCGTCGCTTGTTAGTCGTCGGCCGGACCACCACAGGGCAGGAACGGGACCTGTCGCGTCAAGCCAAATTGGTGCTGCAGGGAGACACCATCAAACTGGAGTCCGACGGCTTTCTCTCTCCACTGAAGGAGGGAGAAACCAGGGTCCGCATCCAGGCCGAAGGACTGGAGACAGAAGTGCCGGTTCACATTCGGGGGCTGGGAGAAACTCATCCTGTGACTTTTGTGCGGGATGTGATGCCGATATTGAACAAAGTGGGATGTACCTCGGGGATGTGTCATGGAGCGGCCAAGGGGAAGAACGGGTTTAAACTTTCGTTGCGGGGCTATGATCCCGGTTTTGACTACCAGATGCTGGTGCACGATGTCTCAGGGCGGCGCATCAACCGAGCGGACCCGGCTCGCAGTCTGATGCTGGCCAAGCCCACGCAGCAGGTCGCGCATGGCGGTGGCTTGCGCTTTGAGTTGGACTCGCGCTATTACGAGACGCTCTTGCAGTGGATTTCACAAGGAACACCCTTTGGAGACCCCCAGGCCTCGCGAGTAGAGAAATTGGAAGTACTGCCTCATGAGATTCTGATGCAGAAGCCCGGGCTGGCGCAGCAGATGCTGGTGATCGCCCATTACGGAGACGGGGCTAGCCGGGACGTGACGCGAGAAGCGGCTTTTACCAGCAATACCCCCACCGTGGCGGAGGTCGCGGCCGACGGCTACGTGACGACGCTACGCAAGGGCGAAGCGGCAGTGCTGGTGCGCTATGAAGGCAAGTTCGTGACGGTCAACGTAACGGCATTGGAAGAGAGACCAGGGTTCGAGTGGGTGCAGCTACCGGTCTACAATTACATTGACCAGCAGGTGGACGCCAAATTGAAGAAGCTGAAGATCTTGCCCTCAGAGCTAACCAGTGACGCCGAGTTTCTGCGGCGGGTATCGTTGGATCTGATCGGGCTGCCCCCAGCGCCTGAAGAGGTGCGGACCTTTCTGACCGACCCGACGGAGAGACGGGTCAAGCGCAGTCGTTGGATTGATCGCGTGCTGGCGCGGCCGGAGTTCGTGGATCACTGGGCGGTGAAGTGGGGCGACCTGTTTCGCAACAACCGCAATTTTGTGGGCGACAAAGGAGTGTGGGCCTATCAGGAGTGGATTCGCAAATCGATTGCCGAGAACAAGCCCTACGATCAGTGGGCGCGGGAATTGCTGACAGCCCAGGGGAGCACCTTTGAAAACCCGGCTGCCAACTTTTTCCGCATCGCCAAAGAAGCCAAGGTGGCGATGGAGACCACCACCCAGTTGTTTTTAGGCATCCGCATGGTTTGCACCCAGTGTCATGACCATCCGTTTGAACAATGGACTCAGAACCAGTACTTCCAGATGACAGCCTTCTTTTCAGCCATTGGAGTCAAGGAAGGGATGGACAGCCAGGAAGAGATTGTGTACCGCAAGCGAGCTGATACCGAAGTGAAGCATCCCAAAGATGGGCGGGTGGTAAAGGCCAAATTCCTGTTTGGGAACTCGGATGACATCCCGCAGGAGGGAGACCGGCGAGAAGCGCTGGTCCGCTGGCTGACCTCCAAGAACAATCCTTACTTTGCCCGAGCGGTAGCCAACCGGCTGTGGAGCTATTTCTTGGGACGGGGGATCATTGAGCCGGTGGATGACATTCGGGCCAGTAATCCGCCCAGCAACGAGCCCCTGTTGGCCGCGCTGACCAAGGAACTGACCGACCATAACTTCGATCTCAAGCACCTGATGCGCAGCATTGTCAATTCGCGTACCTACCAGTTGAGCTTTCGGACGAATGAATGGAATCGGGAGGATGAGGTGAACTTTTCCCACGCCCAGCCGCGGCGCTTACCGGCCGAAACGCTGTTTGACACACTGAGCCTGGCCACCGGGACGCAGTTTCGCTTTAAAGACCTGCCCAAAGGGATGCGAGCCCAGCAGTTCCCCGATCCCGTGGTGGGCATGGGCGGATTTCTGGATCAATTTGGGCGGCCGCCGCGGCAGTCAGTCTGCGAGTGCGAACGCCGCGGGGATGTAAGTTTGATTCAGGCGCTGAGTCTGCTCAACGGCTCGACCGTGGCCGATGCCATTGCCGACCCGGAGGGGCGAATCGCCAAACTGGTGATGGAGAAGACGCCCGACAAAAAACTGGTGGAAGAACTTTATCTGGCGGCTTTGAGCCGTCCGCCCGAGCCCAAGGAGTTTCAGTTGGGGTTAAGCTATCTAACCAGCGGCCCCAATCTGGCTGAGAAGGCGCAAGACCTCATGTGGGCGCTGGTCAACAGCAACGCGTTTTTGTTTAATCAGTAAGCTATCAGCCGTCAGCAGTCAACCGTGTGTTTTGTCCAAGCCCCGCTAGGGGCGAAATATTAGTAGCCCAGGGTGGAGCGCCAGCGGAACCCTGGGTTTGCGGCCCCATTCCCAGTCTTCTCCCTCTCCCCGTGCAGGCGGGGAGAGGGGTGGGGTGAGGGGCGTGAGTTGAGAAAACGAGAACAAAATTTCCGTTTCGCCGCGCATAACGGTGTAACCAAAGTTTGAACTTCTTTGCTGAACTCTAGAGGTTGATCGCAAGGGCCTCTCAATTTCGGAGGGGTTTTTGATCAGCTGAAGGCTGAGAGCTGAAGGCTTTGCGACGTAAAGACATGGTAGAATGAAGTCATAAGGGTTTTTATGACACAGGAGATTTCGAGCAAGCCATTGTCCGTCCCGACACCTCCTCCACCCGGGAAGATGACGTACGAGCAGTTTCTCGACTGGCTGGACGAAGACACCCATGCAGAATGGGTCAACGGCGAGGTGGTTTTCATGACCCCCATATCAGATCAGCACAACGACTTGGGGGGCTTCCTGCTGGCTTTGCTCCGCCATTTTGTGGAGGCGCATGAGTTAGGAATTGTTCGATACGAACCTTCCCAGATGAAGACGGCGCCGGAGTTGCCTGGCAGGGCCCCAGATATTTTTTTCGTCGCTAAAGAAAACTTCCAGCGCAGGAAGAAGACCCATCTCGAAGGTCCGGCCGACCTTGTGGTTGAGATTATCAGTCCTGAAAGCCGTGCTCGTGATCGGGGCGAAAAGTTTTATGAATACGAGCAGGGCGGTGTGCGCGAATACTGGTTAATTGATCCGGTACGCAAGCAGGCTGAGTTTTATCATTTGGGTAAGGACCGCATCTATCGGCTTATGCCCATCGATAAGGACGGGATCTTTTGCAGTGCGGTGCTGGAAGGTTTGTGGCTGAAACTGGAATGGCTCTGGCAGGAGCCTCTGCCACCGCTGCTCCGTGTACTGAAAGAGTGGAGACTGATATAGGTCCTGCTCAATAAGCACACCTTTTCTAGTCAATAAACAGTCTGTGGTCAGCTTCTAAAGTGGACAACACAAATCAATGCACTAAATTTCTCTGTATTTTCATTAGCCCCGTGCTTCAGCGCGGGGCTAGCTGCTGAGAACCGAGAACTGAATCTCAAGGAGGCAATCATGTTGAGCATCCCAGGTGGAAACGTGAGATGTTGTGATGGACCGACGCGGCGAGAGTTTTTGCGGGTTGGCGGCGCAACGCTGTTTGGCTTAAGCCTACCCCATTTTCTGTCCTGGAAGGTCCAAGGAGCCAGCCTGAATGGCGTGGCCCGCGGCAAACCCTTTGGCAACGCCAAATCGGTGATTCTTTGTTTTCTCCAAGGCGGTCCCAGCCATCTGGACATTTGGGATCCCAAGCCTGAGGCCCCATCGAACATTCGCGGGGAATTCAAGCCCATTAAGACGAAGGTGCCTGCCATTCAGTTAAGCGAGACCATGCCGCTCTTGGCCGAACAGGTAGACAAGGTGACGCTGATTCGCTCGATGAGCTACACACCGGTGGGGCTGTTCAACCACACGGCCGCCATTTACCAAATGATGACGGGTTATCCGCCCGACAAGGTGTCTCCGTCGGGGCAGTTAGAACCACCCTCACCTCGCGATTTTCCGCACATGGGTTGTCATATTGCCAAGATGAAGCCGCCCAAGGAGACGATGCTGCCCTTTGTGGAGATGCCACGGCCGCTGCAGGAAAGCAACGTAATCGGTAAGGGAGGCGCAGCGGGCTTTCTGGGCAAGGCCTATGATCCCTATCGGCTTTATCAGGATCCTAACAAAGCGTTAAAGATCGACGACCTGACACTGCGCTCAGAAGTTCCGCCAGAGCGTTTGAAGGACCGCTTTCATCTACTGAAAGGCATTAACGGCTCGATGCCGGAACTGGAGAAGGCGGTCAGTTCCTATGCCTTAAATGAGTATTACGAAAAGGCCTACGACCTGGTGCTGTCGGGGAAGGCGCGGGAGGCGTTTGATCTGA
>QHZQ01000057.1:0-9128 GCA_003224725.1 Acidobacteriota bacterium
GTCGATAGCCTACAAGTTTCCTGCCAGGCAAGCAACTACGCAAGTTAGAGATATTCTTGTCCAAGTTGGAAGAACGGGAGCTTTGACACCCGTGGCGGATTTAGAACCGGTCAGACTTGCAGGCACTACCATCAGCCGGGCTACACTTCATAACGAAGACGAGATCCGAAGACTTGGATTGAAAATTGGCGATTATGTGCTCCTTGAAAAAGGCGGAGATGTCATTCCAAAAGTAGTGAAAGTCCTTGAAAGCCGTCGCCCCAAGGAAGCTCGAGACTTCGTCATGCCGAATCGTTGTCCGGTTTGTTCCGGAGAAGTGTATCGGTCCGAGGGAGAAGCAGTCCGTCGTTGTACTAATGTTGGCTGTCCGGCCAAGATTAAGGAGTCTCTGCTTCATTTTTCCTCACGCAAAGCCATGAAGATCGAAGGGCTGGGCGAGTCATTGGTGGATCAGTTAGTGGACAAAGGGTTGGTGCGAGATCCTGCCGACCTTTACAAGCTTAGACATGAAGATCTGGTGAACTTGGAACGAATAGGCAGAGAGCAAAGCCAATGAGCTTTCCAGAGTGATCTTCGGGTTAGGTATTCGACATGTGGGGGAACGAACTGCCCAGATCCTGGCTCAACATTACAAGTCTATGGCCAATTTGTCACGGGCATCAAAAGAAGACCTGGAAAGAATTTTTGAAATCGGTCCAGTGGTGGCTGAATCCATTTACCGATTCTTTTCTCAAGATGAAAATCGGTTGGTGATTGAAAAATTGGCCCAGGCCAAAGTCAACCAGGAAATCAGGGAAGCCGCCAGGAAGTCTGATCGATTCCAGGGAAAACAATTTGTCCTGACAGGCAAGCTACCAGGGATGACTCGAGAGGAAGCAGCCGAGCTCATCGAGAGCCACGGCGGCAAGGTTATGGCCACAGTGACTAAAAAGACCGACTTTGTTCTCGCGGGGGAAGAACCCGGAGCAAAGTTAGACCAGGCTAAGAAATTGGGGATTAATATTATGGACGAGATTGCTTTTCGGAAGATGTTAGAGGCGCCCTAGAAGGAGGAGTTCTCTGATTGCACTGCACCATCGACTGGGGGACACGCACTTTGGTTATGATCGCTTAATTCTCGAAGTTCTTGCGCAATTTCACGACTTCACTGATTCTATTCGCCACTATTTATTTTATTCAGGGATGCCGAAAATGAGTTTGTGCTGCTTGCTTATGTCTTCGCTTCTATTGCGTTGCTTGTTCTCATCTATCGTCTTATGGCGAGAAAAAAATAGTGCTTGAACCAACCTTTACAAGCAAACCCAAGTTTCCCCCCCAAGCTCCTTTTCGCACTCTCGCAGGCAGTTCCAGCGGTCCTACAGCGATCCTGCTTCTTGACGAAGGCAAGTGCTTATGGCAGAATTCATTTGCCAATGAAATTCTCTGATCAAGGAGGGTTTATAGCGACAACCATTATGGAGGTTATCTAGCAATAGAAATCATGAAGAAAAGCGTGGCACTGGGCCAAGGTGCAGAGGCAATTTTTGGAACTCTGGACGAGAACTTACAGCTTCTGGAGTCCGCATTTGATGTCCGAATTTCCCTCAGCGAACACACTTTCGACATTGAAGGCTCAGAAAACCACGTTGAAGTCATTGAAAGGTTGATCTCAGACTACAACCAAATTCGTCGCGAGGGAATGGTCTTCAGTAATGGTGATTTCAAGTCCATTATCAAGATCATTTCTGAAGACTCGAGTATACGTCTGCGCGATTGTTTCTTGCCTGCCAAAACCAGGGTCTCCGGGAGAAAACAAATTTCTCCTCGAAGCCTGAATCAGCGCTGCTACCTGGACGCTATTGAAAAATTTGACATGGTTTTTGGGATTGGCCCGGCTGGAACCGGAAAGACTTATCTCGCCGTGGCCATGGCTGTTGCCGCCTTGTTGACCAAACAGGTTAATCGCATTGTGCTGGCCCGCCCCGCCGTGGAAGCTGGTGAGAGACTGGGTTTTCTGCCGGGGAGCCTCCAGGAGAAGGTTGATCCTTACCTCCGCCCGTTGTATGACGCACTCTACGACCTGTTAGAAACCGACAAAGTGGATCGCTATATAGAACGTGGAACCATTGAAATTGCTCCGATCGCCTTCATGCGAGGTCGCACACTAAACGATGCCTTTGTCATTCTGGATGAAGCCCAGAATACGACCTCCGAGCAAATGAAGATGTTTTTGACTCGTCTTGGATTTAATTCCAAAGCTGTTATCACAGGTGATATTACGCAAATTGACCTTCCCTCCGGAAAAACTTCCGGATTGATTGAAGCCCGCAACATCGTTGCAAAAGTGGACGGAATTGCCTTTGTTTATTTCAATGAAAGAGATGTTGTCCGGAATCCCCTGGTACAGCGTATTGTTCGCGCCTACGATGAGCACACTAACGACAAAGAGTTCCAGTCCTTAACTTCTCAAAGTTCCTCTGACGGCATCCTTAGAAAGTAAAACCCCGCTCCGTGGCAGGTCCCCTCATTCTCAATCGACAAAGGAAGATTTCAATCGATGTTCTGGGGATGAAACAATTTGTCGTTCGGCTTTGCCAGCGTCTAAGAATTTCCGAAGGCGAATTTGCCATTGTGTTCACAAACGATCGAGGGATTCGTCATCTTAATTTGCTCTTTCGAAACTGGGACCGAGCGACCGATGTATTGTCTTTCCCAGGGGAACCGAAACCCAAAGGCCCGAATTTTGAGAATAACTACTTAGGTGATATCATTATTTCCGTCGAAACCGCCCAGCGACAAGCGTTCGACAGGCACCACAGTCTTGAAACGGAATTGCGGGTGTTGATCGTTCACGGATTGCTTCACCTTCTGGGATACGACCACGAGACGGACCAGGGCCAAATGCGGCGAAGGGAACTGAAGCTTCAAAGAGAGCTCTTATGATTACGACGATGGTTATTTTTGCCGCTCTCGTGTTCCTGTTCGCTCTCACCTTTCTGTCCATATTCGAAATGAGCCTTAGCCGCACCAGCAAGGTTTCTGTGCAAAGACTCATCGAAAAGAACCGCTCCAAACCTTTGGAGCAGCTTAAGCAGCTAGTCGATAATCGCTTGGAGAGTTTGATTTCGGTCTATGTGGGGATCCAGGTGTGCACGGTTTCCATTGCCATCCTGCTCACCGGTTACTTGCACAATCGGCTTCAGAGCTATGGAGAAGCCCTGCCGCTTGCCTTTGGCATTATGTTCCTGGTCGTGGTCATCTTTCGACAGCTGATCCCGAGGATTTTCACCTTCAGAAAACCGGAGCAGGTCCTACAGCCGCTCATTCCCGTTCACCATTTTCTCAGGCCTCTGCTGGCTGTGATTGCCTTTCCACTGTCATCAAGTCTGAAGTTCTTTGGCCAGTTGAGCTCACAGGAAGAAGAGGAAAAAACCGAACAACACATCGAAGACGAAATCCAGGCGTTTATAAACGTGGGCAAAGAAGAGGGCATTCTAGAAAAGGAAGAAGGACAGCTTATTCAGTCAGTGGTTGAGTTTGGAGATAAACGAGCCGGTGACATTATGACTCCTCGAACAGAGATGGCTACGATCGAGATAACCTCCAACCTGACCGAGCTCAAGAAACTCATGAAAGAAACCAAATACTCGCGCATTCCCGTGTTTCGTAATCAAGCGGAAAATATTGAGGGCTTTGTCTATCTGAAGGACTTGCTAGATATTTGGGACGGTCCAGCAGGAATGGACACCATCGAAAAACTGGTTCGTCCCATTCAGTTCGTCCCTGAAACCAAACGGGTGGCTGAACTCCTCAAAGAACTTCAGCGCAAGGCTTCTCACATGGCTGTGGTTGTGGATGAATTTGGAGGAGTGGCCGGTCTAGTGACCATTGAAGACATTCTCGAGGAGATTGCTGGAGAAATACACGATGAAGATGAGGCCGGGGAAATGATGCAGATTTCCAAGGATGTCAACGGCAGCTATATCATTCCCGGGAACACCCCTATTCAGCGGGTGGAAGAACTCCTGGGTATACGTTTAGAGAGTGACGAAAACTCTACCATTGCGGGATACATCAATTCCGTGTTCGGTCGGGTCCCGCGTAAAGGCGAGAACTACGAATATCAGGGACTCAGATTTGAGGTGAAAGAAGCAGACCGGCGAAGAATTCATAAGCTCTTGGTGAGCCGCAGTCTTTCTGCCAAGGCGTTGAGTGCCGATTCTGGGGAGGAATGAGGACCAAAGACTTATGTACAAATCCGGGTTTATTGCCATTACCGGCAGGCCCAACTCTGGAAAATCCACGCTCCTGAACCAACTCCTCGGCGAAAAGGTATCCATTGTATCCGACAAACCGCAAACCACTCGCCACAAGATTCTAGGAATCCTTTCTCAAAAACAAGGCGAAATCATCTTTATTGATACTCCGGGAATTCATAAGCCTGGACTCGAACTCAACAAGCGGATGATGCGGGCCGTCTATGATTCTCTGGACGGCATAGATCTCCTCCTGGTGCTTGTGGATGCCACCACTCGTTTTGGGTCGGGTGATCAATACGTGGTCGATCTCATTAGAGAGCGGGGTCTAAAAACTATCCTCTTGCTTAATAAAATTGATGTCTTAAAGAAAGACAAGTTACTTCCCTTGATCTCCATGTATTCACAAAAATTTGATTTTGCCGAAATAGTCCCCATTTCCGCTCTAAAGAGAGAGAACTTGGAGCTATTAATTCAACTAACTTTCAAATACCTTCCGGAGGGACCCGCATTTTATCCGGAGGACCAATTTACCGATTGCCATGAAAGATTTCTGGTGGGAGAACTTGTTCGGGAAAAAGTCTTGTTAAATACTGCTGAAGAATTGCCCTACTCGACCACAGTAGTGGTGGCACGCTTCGAAGAAAAAGGGGAATTGGCCCTCATTCATTGCGATATCTATGTCGAAAGAGACTCACAAAGGAAAATTATCATTGGCCGTCAGGGAATGAAATTGAAGAAGATTGGGACGGAAGCTCGATCAGAAATCGAAAGCCTGCTGGGAAAGAAAGCCTACCTGGACCTTTTTGTCAAAGTGAAGGCGAAGTGGAGGGATGATCTTAGATTCCTCGATAGTCTGAGCATCAACTCCTGGACCGGCGCGGGGAGTTGATCTAAGTCAATGGTCAGTTAACTACAAATGTTTGCTTCCCATTCCAGCATTGGCCTTGCGGAGATACGAGACATTTTCTGTTGAACTTGAAACCCCGTCCACCGCGACAACGGCCAGCAACAAAAATGAAGATTAACGAAATTTACCGCAGTGTTCAGGGAGAATCCTCCTATGCGGGACTTCCTTGCATTTTTGTGCGTCTAACTTACTGCAATCTTCGCTGCGGTTATTGTGACACCGAACATGCATTCTATGAGGGCAGGGATTATACCGTCGACCACGTACTTGAAGAAATAAGCCATTTCAAATGTCAGTTAGTGGAAATCACAGGAGGTGAGCCGCTTCTGCAAAAAGAAGTCTACCCTTTAATGAATTCTCTAATTGATTCCCACTACACAGTGTTACTGGAGACCAGTGGCAGTATTGACATTGGAAAAGTAAATCCCAAGGTTGTCAAGATCATGGACCTGAAATGCCCTAGCAGTGGTGAGTGCGACCGTAATCTGTACACCAACATCGATACGCTTCAGCCTTATGATGAAATAAAGTTTGTTATTGGCACTCGAGAGGATTATTTGTGGACCAAAAAGATCGTGGAAGACTACCGTCTGACAGAACGCTTCCCCGTTCTTCTGTCGACGGTTTTCAATCAGATTCAACCGAAGCAGGTGGTGCAGTGGCTGCTCGAGGATAATCTAAGAGTGCGCTTTCAATTGCAAATTCACAAATACATTTGGGAACCGAGCACTAGGGGAGTATAGGTCATCTCGAGAAAAGCCGGTACCGGATTTGAAACAACGGACGAACGTCCTTCATCCAGCCTTCGGCCACTCGTTCCCTCGAAGTGGGGAAGAGCAGGAGTGAAGGACTTACCCATTGTACCAAGCCTATCTTAGCGAAGGAGGAAGAATTCATTGGCTGAAAAATTAAGTAAAACTGCCCGCTCCAGTCTCACGGACAAGGGAGCGCAATTCACAGGAAAACATTGCCCTAACTGCGGGACAGCCATGGTTGCCACGAAGGTCATCAAAACCGAAGGTAAACCCGGTGGCATGTATTGGGTTTGTCCTAAAGATGATCAACGCATACGGATCTGAGGTTTGACGGAAAAGAGAATCAATGATCCCTAGCCAATTCGGCGCCTGGAATCAAACACAATCGGAGCATGGAAGGAAGTGGGAAGGGCAAGTTGTCTTCATTGATCTGAGTCTCCTGGCTGAGACGCAGGAAAGAGGTCGGTACTGCGGTTCACAACGACGGATTCCCACACTCATCGATCGACATGCAGCTTAGCATCCCCTTAAACTGGGTCGCAGGATTGGTTGCAGCGTTTATACCTGCTGCTAAAACCACCCAATGCAGCAAAGAGAAATCGTGATACGTCACCGTATTTAGGAAAGGGGATATAGCGTCTTCTCTCCCGAATGCCTGAGTCTTCTGTGACAATCAGAAAGTAGATGTCCTTCTTAATCCAGAACATCCGATGAACTGTCAGTCGAGGAATCCAAAATGTCTGACGTGAACTTTTTTGCTGGGGTGGATCTCGGCGGTACGAAAATTAATGTCACACTCCTGGGTGACGACGGTGTGTTCCGGATCACGGAGATGTTGGAGATGCCGGCTAGGGTGGAGCAGGGACCCTCCATTACCCTCAAACAGATGGAAGCGGCGCTTCGTCAGGCTGCTAATCTCTGCGATGTCAGGCTGAGCAGCATCAAAGCGATTGGCCTTGACACGCCAGGACCGGCGAGCGCCGACGGCGTGATCTCGGCCCAAGGCTCGACAAACTTTGGAAACACCAGTTGGGCACGGTTTCCCATTCGCGAAGCCTTTCAGCAGGCCGTTAGTCTTCCCACGGTGTACGCTAACGATGGAAATGCCGCGGCACTCCACTGCCACCGGGTGAAATTCGGGCAGGCTGCGAAATTCTCTTCGCTGACCGCCGCGGTTGGAACCGGTCTTGGAGGAGGAATCGTTGTGAATGGGCAACTCGTGGTCGGAGCGACTGGCTTCGCGGCGGAGGTCGGCCACGTCGTCTTACCCACCAACGGTCTCCTAGAGCCCGACCAGCCGATGCCCAAATGCAACTGCGGACGCGAGGGAGACGCAGAGGCGTGGGCCTCCCTCACGGGCATCAGGAACAACCTGCTTCCTTATTACCTGCAGAAGTATCCGGACCACCCGCTATGGCAGATTGAGGATGTCGGTGGCGAGCGGGCTAAGCGCGTCCGTTCTTTTGGAGAGAACGGCGATGAAATGGCTCGGTTGATCTTCAGAAAGCAGGCTATGGCTCTGGCCGTATTGTTCGACATTGCCATGCAATTCCTCGACCTTGACGCGTTTTTCATCGGAGGAGGAGTGATGCAGACAAACCCGGAGTTTCAGGAGTGGTTTCTCCGGGCGATTCGCGAACATGTTTCGCTGCGTGATGAACAGACAGGGGTGAGCATTGAGGTTGCGCCTGACGGCGATATGGCGGGAGCTCGCGGAGCAGCCCGTCTCGCGCTTGAATCGTGGCGTGCCGGCTAATCCTCTTTGGCACTTTCCTCTTCTCCACCTATCAAATCAAAGAAAAACAGCCGATGGACTGCCAGAGTAAATGAACAATCGGCACTCTTCAGTTAGCTGCCGATGATCCTGCAATGAAAGGGAAGCTCTACTCCTTTCTGCTCGGTGCATTTGGTGCTTTTCTGGTGAACTCCCTCTTTCTGGTTTAAACTTAATCTATAATATTCTGCAGATCTGTCCAGAGAGGAACGTTCCTGTTCAAAAATCAAAACTTGATCTGGATTGGATAGGTGCTTTGATGTCTAAGGAAACTCTAGTTACAGCTTTGCTCGTTGGCATTCCGCTCCTGCTCATTGTGGCGTTACAATTGATTCGCTATCGCAAAACTTATATGCAGTCCTTTTTGGTCCTTCGCCAAAAAGAAAACCACATAGCCGACTTAGAGCGAGAGCTTCTCAATGCCCAAACGACCATGAACGAAAATAAAGTCGATCTGGTATTGTTTCGTGAAATTACCAGCATTCTTGGACAGACTCATGACTTTCAACTCGTTTTAAGATCGGCCTTTTCCAGAATGTTGGAACTGCTGTCGATTGATTTCGGTATTCTCTGCCTGGGCAAAAGCGCCCAAATCGAGAGTAAGATCTGCCTGGGAACTTCAGAGAGTCTCCTAGAAGTCTTGGACAATTTCTCGAAACGGACCATTGTCTTGGAAGAAAACCCTCAACCTTTGCAAACCGTCTATTTTGCTGATTTCCAGAAGTCAAGGGATTTGCAGGCTATCAAGCAGGCTCACTCGTTACTGGGTTTTGCCTGCAAAGTGAAATCAAATCTGGTTGGGAATTTTTTGGTCGGATTCCATGAAACCCACGTTTACACTCAAGCCGAATTGGATGCTCTACAGTTTTGCGCCGACCAATTTGCCATCTCCTACGAGATTTCAAAGCAGCTCCTTTACACACAGGAATTAGCCCAGCTCCGGCAAGAGTATATGTCTAACGTCTCGCACGAATTGAGAACCCCTTTGACGACCATCTACGGTTACCTGAACATCTTGAGGAGCTACCCTCAAGAACTATTGAAGGACCAAGAAAAGGATGAGATGTTTTCCGTGATGACTGATGAATGCCACAGACTGATTCGACTTATTAATAATTTGCTCCTTTCTGTGCAAGTGGAGCAGGAGGATTTCGTGCAAAGATTCAATCCTGTTTCTATTTCACTGGGTCAGGTGGTATCACAAGCACTTCGGTTTATGGACCGGGAATTGAAAATAAAGAGTATCAAGGTGGTCACTGACATCCCGGCGGACTTGGCGCTGATTGAAGGGAATTCGGACCTGCTATATCAGGTCTTCCAAAATCTGATTGCGAACTCCATAAAGTTTTGTACCAAAGACCCAAAGATAGAAATCGTGGCCAGAGACGAAGATCAGGAAGTAGTCGTTTACGTTGCGGATAACGGAATCGGTATTGAGGAGAAAGACCTGCCGA
>QHZQ01000057.1:9154-10921 GCA_003224725.1 Acidobacteriota bacterium
GCATAGGCCTTTATCTCGTGCAAAAATTGGTCGCGCTTCACCATGGGGAAATCCGTGTCAGCAGTGAGCCTAACAGAGGAACCATGTTTATCATGAAGTTCCCCAAAATTATGGGGAGGAGGTCTCTGGCTCATCAGGCCGGAAGTTAAGCCCATAAGTCAAAATTGGGGGTCGGGCATGAATCTGGAAATGAGGGATTAATTTGGCTTGAATCTCGTCGGGCTGAAAGATTCTAGTAATTTTGGCAGTTTTTCTGTAATGATCAAATCAGTCATTAACTTCGCGGTGATGGGCGCAAGCAAGAGTCCGTTGCGAAAATGCCCTGTGGCGAAATATAACCCTTCAATTTCAGCGGAACCTAAGACCGGAACTCCGTCTTCACAATAGGGTCTCAGCCCTGCCCAGCAGCTCGAAAAAGCAAAAGATTTCATCTCCGGGAAAATTGCCAGAGTCCAAAAAATGATGTGGTGCAATCCTTCGAGTGTCACGTTTTTATCGTATCCCACCCACTCCACCGTGCTTCCCAGAAAGACTCTGCCGTCTCTGCGAGGAACAAGGTATCCATTGGCAGAATAGACGATATGCTTCAGGAATAGTGCTGGGGGCTTAACTGCAATGAGCTGCCCTCGAGCCGGCTTAATTGGAACTTTGTAAGGCAGTGGGCTGTCAATCATGCTCGACCAGCACCCCGCTGCTATAATGACTTTTTCCGCCGCCCACAATCCCAGGTTGGTGTTTACGCCTTTGATTCTTGGTCCTTCACTTTTTATCGAAGTAGCCTGACATCCGGTAACGAGACGAACCTGAAGCAGCCCACAAGCAATTTTCAGGGCTTCCAGCAGTCTAACATTATCCACGTAGGCCTCTTCCGGAAAGAAGAGAGCTGCACGAACCTCTGGGCTAAGCCCACTTTCAACTTGCAGCGCCTCCTGTCTGGTAAGTTGATGAACTAACAACCCAAATTTCCTTTGCCATTGATATCTTTTTCCCAACTCAATTTGCTCCGTCTCCGACAAGGCAACATAAAGGAGTCCAGATTTTGAAAATTCAATATCGAGTCCGGTTCTCGAGACGAATTCTTGAACAAAGCCTGCATAGAGACTCCTGCTGGCTACACATAGCTCCGTCAATGGGCTCATTTGATCCATCTCTGCTTGGGGTGCCAAAATCCCTGCTCCGGCGATCGATGCCTCCTGACCTATCTGTCCCTTTTCAAGAACTGTCACGGAAGCCTTCTCCAGAGCCAATCGATAAGCTAACGACAGTCCAATCACTCCTCCCCCGACGATCACAATATCAGAAGACTGATTCGCCATCATTATTCCCGAAATTATTTCCAACGGATTGAATCAATACGTCCGGACGAGTGAAAACCGCGGGGTCCAATTCAACGCCCAACCCAGGAGCTCCTAACCCAGCCAAGCCCTCATCTGTGTGTAATCGGCCCCATAGTCAACTTACAGCACACGCGTGCGATCCTTCAATCTGTGTCTTGGCTATTGGATCCTCCATTCCTGACGACCTTCTCATAATACTGTTCATACCGTGCAATGATCTTATCGGAACAGAAATTTTCTAAAGCACGCTGCCTGGCACTTCGGCCCATGGCCTGATGTTTCCTATCGTCTGCTAATAACGCCGTGGCTTTTAGCGCCATGGTATCCACTTGGTGAGGCTCGACCAGATAGCCATCCTGACCATCGCGAATAACTTCGGGAAGACCGCCGACATTGGAAGCAACGACCGGAACCTCACATGCCATGGCTT
>QHZQ01000058.1 GCA_003224725.1 Acidobacteriota bacterium
ATGCAACTTATACCCCCGTAACAAAAGGGGGAGCCGGCTATAGCCTGCGGGGGATGTCTCTGTTGCAGTTGGGACGGGTATTTGCCAACCAGGACACCCGCCAAAGCCTTTGGCGCTTCACCCCCTTATTAGGCTTTGAAAGGGGAATTTTCAAGGGACTAATCTTCTTTCTAGTCGCGTTATCTTGGCCGCCATTTCCCAGGATCTTTTCCTCCGCCCAGGCAGAGTCGCTAAGAGTGCCCGCCAAAGTTTTCCCACTGGGCGAGACCCTGGTTTATGAAGTTCGATGGGATGCGCCGGCCTGGGTATTCTTTATGCCCACCATCAGCGCAGGAGAAATGACCTTTCGATTTCAGGAGAAGCTCAATTATCAAGGGGTCCCGGCCTATAGGATTACCGCGGAAGCAATTTCTTCAGGGTTTCTGCCCAGGATCACCGGGATTTCAGTGCAGGACTCTTTCGAATCCATCGTGGATGCTCAGGAGTTTTGCTCGTTTAGGATGATCAAGAAAACACGCGAAGGCAAGAGACAACGCGATATCTTTTTGACCTTTGATCGCAAAAATGGCAAGGGCCATTTCTCGGCCTATGATGTAAGCAAACAGCCACCCGTTGAATTGAAAAACGAAGAGGTCAAGAATATTCCGGCTTGTGTGCAGGACCTTTTGTCTGCGATCTACCACACCCGCCTTCGCGATTTGAAAATCGGGGAGAACTATCCTCTGACCATCAGCGATAATGGAGTTGTAAAGGAGGTTGAGGTAAGGGTCAAAAAACGGGAGACCGTAGAGTCCGCGGCAGGGACTTTCTCCGCCCTAAAAGTCGAAACGGTGTCTGTTTTTGGAGGCTTATTCAAGAGTGGCGGAAGCCTGTTAGTGTGGGTTTCCGATGATGACTACAAAATCCCGGTCAAGTTTGAAGCCAAAGTAAAAATAGGGAAACTCTTCGGTTCGATCAAAAAGATGCAAGGAGCTAATACCCTGGCACTGCGCTAGATGGGTTCCTTTATGAGCATCACTCTCGGTCAAGCTTTCGACACGTTCCTTTTACCGAAGACCTTGTAATGGCTAGAGGCGCCGCCGCACGCGCTTCCAAGGGGGTAGAGACTTAATTTGGGTTTACTTCGACCGTCTAGAAGAACTCTCCCGGAATAGTGGCATACCCATTTTTCCTCAGGCTTTCCGGTTTAGCGGAATGCCGGGCAGCAGAGCCGGAAAGGAACTTTGTTTGGGGAGCGACTCTATCCCGGCAAATTCGATTGCGAAGCTAATGCTTATTTCTCATGTGCCCATCGGTATCGAACCTTCAACCGATTAAGGTGAGCCGACGGAAGGCATCCTTCCTTCTGCATACGCCCTACAACAATACCGGGTGCCACTCCGACCTTTGAGGCGAACGCACTGATTGCCGCAGCCGATTTACTCAGTGTACGCAGACGCACAATCGCGTCTGGAGGTATCAACCAATCACTAGCAAAGGCGTTGGCCTCAGCCTCATTGGAGCCATTCAAATCGTTTTCGACATCAATAAACAGCAGTTTCTTGCCGTGCAAAAGAATGTGGCCCGCTTCATGAAAAAAGGAAAACCAAAAGTGATCATTGGATTTGTGACGAAGACTCAGCATGAGCAAGGCCTTATCCTGCGTCAGCCAGCGAGCCGCACCACTAACAGGGCAGCCTCTTGGCGCAGGCACAATGGCGACGGCTACACCAGCCTGGGCACAATCCTTTACCATCCTGGGTACAAATACCTTTGGATCTGATTCCATCGTGAGACAGCGCAATTCGCGTAAGACCTCCCTGAAAGCGTTCCTGTCGAATACTTTTGTTTCTACGTTAATGGCGGTGCGCTCGCCTTGTCGCAGCCAAGCAGATACAGCGCCAACTTGCATTTCACATTTCGTCGATGCACGGAAAGCAGCCATGGGCTTTGCATAGTTGACTTCCCAAGCATCGACAGAAGCTACCCCAAAGAATCGAAGGCACTCGGCCATTTGTTCGCTCGCTTCACTAAACGGCCGGATCCAGCGAAACTTTTTCATATCCGCTAACGGTAACTGCCCCAACCAGCCTGCCTGCTGATGGAGAATACTCCTTTCACCTACTCGAGCTATCGCAGCCCGAAAGTGGGCTTCCCTTGTAAGCCAAAACCGTGCCGTGCTACCCAGCACCCGTTCTAACCTGATAGCGATGTCATCAGAGATTGACACTTTACCGTTTACCAACAGACTGACGTGTTTCGTAGTACAACCGATGCGGGCAGCAAATTCTGTTTGTTTCCAGCCGCGCTCTTCGAGCAGGTCCGCAATTGTGTCCCCAGGCGGAGAAACCCAGTCAGGATTGAAGTCACTCACCTTTTCAATCATGGTAGTCTCCTATAAATATGATTCGTACCTTTGTCACACTCCCCCAGTCTATCGCCCCGTCCTGAGTTCGCGGTACGGGGTCATTGGTGGCTTTGAAAACAAGCCTTGTAGCGCCCTGCAGGTCCAAGGCAAACTCCCCGAGGCGATCTCCCTTCAGCGGGTGGGGTCGGCCGGCGACGAGTTCCGTCACAACTGCAACGGCCGCTAGGTCAGCGAGCCGGGATTTAAGTTTTTTCGCTCCTGGTTTTCCGAACCGTTTCATCATCAGCCGTTCTTGTTCGCAAAGTGCCCGGATATCCGCCGTCGCAAATTCAATTTCCATGCCTAACCGGGAATCGACAAAAGTATTTACCGGGTAGGTAAATAATATTACTAATCAGTAAAAAACTCAAGTATGTTATTTCTGGGTGCACCCCAGGGTGCGGATTTTCCAGAGGTGGCCAGTGGGACCGCCACAATATCTGATCGGAGTCTAACTGTAACCGCGACCAGTTACACTCCAGCCGGATTCCACCCAATGGGAATTTTACAGGAATTTGAAAGTGGTTGATATGTGGTAGGTAAGTTACCTAGGCTGGGGTGAGTGATGGGGATCGAACCCACGACCACTGGAGCCACAATCCAGCGCTCTACCAACTGAGCTACACTCACCGTTAGGGAGAAGACTCCTTTTAGCCCAAAGAGTATTTTTTGTCAAACCACTTCAAAACTTTCATAGTTTAATCTAGTCAAGGCCTTCGTGCAACTGGAAGCTACTGGGGGAAGAGGATGAAGGCTTGATAAGCCTTCATGGGGTGAGGGGATCGCTCCTATGCTGAATAATTTGGGTATAAGACGGAGGTGGGAGATTACAACCCTTCACGCCAGGATCTCTTCCACTACACGGGCCGGCTCAACACCCGTCAGCCGCTCATTCAGCCCGTGGTGATCATAAACCAGGTCGCGATGGTTCATCCCTAATTGATGAAGTAGGGTGGCATGGAAATCGTGGACGCTCACGGGATTTTCCACGGCCTTGTAGCCGATTTCGTCAGTGGCCCCATAGACCATTCCTGCCTTGATTCCACCCCCGGCCAGCCACACCGTGAAGCCGCCTGGCCCGTGGTCTCTGCCTGCGTTTCCCTGATCAGGGCCCACCTGAGAAAAGGGCAGACGGCCGAACTCACCGCCCCATACCACCAGTGTACTGTCGAGCAGACCCCGCTGTTTCAAATCTTTCAACAAGGCCGCGACGGGCCGGTCAGTTTTTTCACAGCAGTATCTGAGGTCCTTTTGCAAGTTGGAGTGGTTATCCCAGATCTGGCTCTCAATGTAGATCTGCACGAACCGAACCCCCCTTTCCACCAACCGGCGCGCCATCAGGCAGCGTCGTCCATAGGAGGCAGAGACTTCCTGGTTCAGGCCGTACATCTCCCTGGTCTGCTCGCTCTCCTGGGAGGTATCGAGAGCGTCGGTCGCAGACAACTGCATACGGGCTGCTAATTCGTAGCTGGCGATGCGGGCGTCCAGTTGCGGGTAGAGAGGACGCTCCACGCGATGAGCGGTGTCGAGCCGATTGAGAATGGCGCGAGCAACGTCCAGAACAGGACTCGGGAAGTCCTCCTGCAGCTGTAAATTGAGGAGTGGCGCGCCTTCGGAGCGCATGCGAGTCCCCTGGTAGACGGGCGGCAGCCAACCTGACTGCCAGTTTTGGATGCCGTTAACCGGCAAACCCTTCGGATCGTCGAGCACCACGTAGGCCGGCAGGTTCTGGCTTTCGCTTCCCAGTCCGTAGACAACCCAGGAGCCCAGGCAAGGAGAGCCGGAGAACGCCCGGCCCGTCTGCATGAAGTATACCGCCGGCTCGTGGTTGAAATGGGTGGTGAACATCGAGCGGATCAAACTGATGTTGTCAGCCTGCTGAGAAAGGTGGGGCATCAGCTCCGAAAGCTCAATGCCGGAGTCCCCGCGTTTTGAGAACTTGAAAGGCGACGGCATCAGCCCGCCCGCCTGCTCAATGAATTCAATATCATTCGCCAATTCCCGACTCGGAGGCTGGCCTTCATATTTCTTCAGAGAGGGTTTGGGATCGAACAAATCGACCTGGCTGGGCCCGCCGTTCATGAAGAGATGGATGACCGCTTTTGCCTTGGGCTCGAAATGAGGACGCCGTGGCTTGAGGTCGTAGACTTTTGGGCTGGCGTTAGAGGCTAGAGCGACATTGTATGGGAAAAGGTCGGCGCCCAGCAGATAGGCCAAGGCAGCGCCAAAAAGGCCATCCCCGACACGTGAAAAGAAGTCTCGCCGCGAGACCAGGAACTCTCTGGCATCACGCGTCGCGGAATGAGACACTCGATTGGACCTTGTTTCCACCCGGTGCATACGCGCCTCCTCAATCAAAATAAATGAATTCGGCCGAATTGAATAGGGCGTGACAGAAGGTGGCCAGCGCTAACCACTGGGCCTTGGCTTCTACAGGCTCTTGGGGGACTTCCTGCTGCACGTGTTCCAACCAGTGACGATGGAGCTTTTGGATCTCCTCCCGGGCTCTATTCTTTTCCTGAGCCGTTGGCCATCGCGACAAGGCGGTCAAATAGATCCGCTCTATCTGGCGGTCGACGTCCGTACCCACAGCATCGATCACTCTGCCGGCAAAATGGCGTGAATTCAAGCGAGCCAGATCACTATTCCACAATTGCAGCGCCTGAGAAGAAACGGTTGACTCCGGGCGTTTCAGGCAGTTGGGATTCAACTGTGGCGCGTCGAACACCTGCAGCATGGTGAGCGGAGTGGAACGGCGTTGCAGCGTGTAAATGCTCCGGCGGCAACCCTCTTTCGGACATTTGTCCACCACTTCTCCATCGGGTCGAACCTCAACCTCATCGGCCGGTCCGTAGGAAGTGAGATTGAGGCGCTGCGACACCTTCAAAATAGCGTCTCGGATCGTATCGGCATCCATTCTCTGCAAAGGAAACCGTGTCAGCAAAGTGTTGTCCGGATCAACACTATGCAGGTTGGCATCAATCCGCGAGCTTTGCCTGTAGGCCATGGAGGACATGATCAATTTGTGGATCGTCTTCAGGCTCCAGCCGCGCTTGACAAATTCAAGGGCCAGCCAATCCAATAACTCGGCGTGCGACGGCCGCGCCCCGGTGTGGCCCAAGTTTCCCGGAGTCGACACCAGGCCCGTCCCGAAGTGATGTTGCCAGATGCGGTTCACCATCACACGTGCAGTCAAGGGGTGATGGGGTTGAACCAACCAGCGCGCCAGGGCCAACCGGCGACCGCTGGTGTCGGTTTTCCCGGCGGGTTTTACCACTTTATAAGGAGCCAGGCCGTCCTTCAAAGCTGACGGGACCCCAGGCTGCACAACTGGCCCGGGATTCAAATAATCCCCTCGCTTCAAAATATAGGCTGGAGTCGGTTCTCCTCCCATGTCGAACAGGGCGCGAATTTGAGGCTCCGGCCTGAGTCTTTTGCGAACTTCCCGGATGGCTTTCTTGAGTTTTTCCGCTTCGACTTTGAAGTCCTCGAACCTCTTTTCCAATTCGGCACGCTCCACTTTGACTGCGGGCTCGAACTTTGCCACCAAGTACTTCTGCAAATCACTTCGATCGCCGGGCGCAGCCTTCAGGGCCTTGCGGACATCCTCTTTCAGCCCCTCCGGCAGTTGCGCCAGCTTCTCCTCCGCCAGTTTTTCTCTAAAGGGACGTGCTTTCTCTTCCAGAGAGCGTTCCAACCGCTCGAGTTCCCTGCGAATCGGCGCGTTATAAGCTTCGACTTCCTGCCGTTCTCGTTCAGAAGGATATGGCAGGTATCGCTGTGGAAGGTCGACCTCTCCCACAGCATCGTCCACATTCTGATTGGGAATGAGCCAATCAGAAGGATCGTAGGCGGTCTGGAATATCGCACTGAATCGGTAGTAGTCCCGCTGAGGAATGGGATCGTATTTGTGACTGTGGCAGCGCGCACACCCCATGGTCAGGCCCATCACCGCAGAGCTCACAATCTCCACCTGGTCAGCCAGCACGTTCAACCGAACCGGAATGAAGTTCTGCGTGACGTCGTAAGTGCCATCCGGAGCCATCCGGAGGAAACCTGTAGCCAGCAACTTGTCAACCTGATCCGCCGTAAGTTGCCTCCCGGACTTGTAGTCCACCAGCTCGTCTCCAGCGATCTGCTCCAGCAAGAACTGGTCGTAGGGCTTGTCCTGGTTGAAAGAGCGGATGACATAATCGCGATACCGATAGGCATCCCAGCGAATGGAGTCGGAATTATTGGCGCCTTCAGAGTCAGCATAGCCTACCGCGTCGAGCCAGTAACGCCCCCAACGCTCGCCGTAGTGAGGAGAAGCCAAGAGGCGGTCAATCAAACGGTCATACGCGTCAGGCCGGCTGTCGTTGAGATAGTTGTCGATTTCCTCGGGCGACGGCGGCAGCCCAATCAAATCGAGATAGGCTCGCCGCATCAGAGCCAGTCGACTCGCTTCAGGGGAAAAACCGAGTCCTTTAGCTTCCAATTTCTCCAGCAGAAAGGCGTCAATGGGATTGTGAACCAGGTGCTTCTGTCGCACCTCCGGCAGGCTGGGACATTTGGATGGTTGGAAGGACCAGAATTGCCGGTCTTTCTCACTGACTAAGGGGTCCGGCTGGTTTTCATCATCCCAGGCTTCTTCCGGCTCTTCCGGCGCACCATCCGAAATCCATTGGCGCAGCTTTTCGAGCTCATTGGAGGTGACGGGTCGCACCGCATAGGCCCGCTGTAACGCCAGCGGTGGCATATCTCCGGACGCGATTCGTTTGATGAGCAGACTCTCCTCCGGCTTTCCAGCAACCATTGCTGGCCCCGACCGGCCTCCTTTGAGCAGGCTGGCGCGAGTCCGAACGTCCAGTCCCCCTTCCTGTTTTCGCCGGCCGTGACAGACCACGCATCTCACGTTGAGGATCGTCATCATCACTTCGCGGTGAGTTATCCGACGTGTCTTCAGTCCGAGCTTCTCCTCTGCGGGGATTCCGCTCTTCATCAGAGCACCAGAATCGATCCAACTTCGGATGCGCTCGATCTGTTCCGCAGTCAGCCGGTTGCCTCCCAGGGGCATCGCTCCGGAAGAGACTTTTTGAAAAAGCAGACTTTTGCTCGCAGAGCCTGCAACAACGGCAGGTCCTGAGTCTCCACCTTTGAGGACACTCTGATGGGTCCGCAGGTCAAGCCCGTTTTTCTGCAGATTTGCGCCATGACAAATAAGACAGTTCGCCTCGAAGATAGGGAAAATAGTTGACTGGAAATCCGGAATTTGTTGGTCTGGCTGGTTTAAACCGACCGCAAATGAGCCATACGGGGAAAAGAATAGCAGCAGGAGCACAACGGACAAAAGCTTTGGGCTTAAAACACTTCTTCGCATGGGACGACTGTTTGTGTAATTCCAAAAAGCCAGCGCAGACTGACTTATCAGACATTCTGCTTATATTAATGATCCATCTTGTGGTTGTCCAGAGGATTGGATGGGGCAGATCTATTGTGTCAGGCGGTTAGGTGGATCGAAAGGAGAATTTTGTTCTCGTTGTTTTGGTAGCCAGGGTCAGCAGCTTTTGCTGCCCCTGGGTTTTTCCCGGGTTGCAGCAAACTGCCCACGACCACCGCAGACTGCGCGGTGATCGTGGCTACCGATGCTCGTTTATGGAATCGTCGTCGTTGACCTTTGGATTTCGAGGGCGAGAACGAGAACGACGACGAACAGACCGGATATCAAGGGTGCGGTCCTTGCCTGCTTAGGTCTCGGTACCAAAATGTCTTGCCGAAAATAATCGGTGCTACGTCAGAAATGATACTTCAACATAATCTGTACGTGCCTTGGGTCGGTACTGGTCCCAAACGCTTTACCAAAGGAGCCAGGATCGTGTGTGATTTCCCCAACCTCCATGTGGATGTCCAAAGATGAGGTCGTGGCCGTGAAGACCACCACCGGTTCCTGGAGACGATAGGTTTTGAACGCCGTCACCGAGGCCTCAATCCGGTACTTTCCCGGCGTCAGGCCCGGAAGCAGGTAGACTCCAGCGCCCGCGGTTTCGACTGAAGTTGCGACATTGGTCTCTATGTTGGTGGCCGTAACCTTGGCGCTGGGTATCGCCGATCCGCTCGCATCGAGTACAGTGCCCGTAATCGTACCGGAGCCGGCTTGTCCAATGAGCTGGATGGCCTCTTTCTCCGTCATCGCATTGGGCACGGTTTGGATCAACGGCACAACCCACCCTCCCACCTGTGCTTCTGAGTCTCGCGTTGGCGGTGGCGCCTGGGCAGGCAATGGAGACGCAAGGACGCAGAGAACTACAAGAACGACCACTCCTCCCATGGTCACATTCAATTTGTTTACTGACTCAGACATAGTCACCGACTTGCGGCCACAAAGCCGAAACGCAAAGGACGCCAAGAACGCCAAGGGTGAAGAATAGGAATTCATTAACCCAAAAATCGAATTTGTCTTGTCTTCTTTCCTCAAGGGATTTATCGAGCACCTCTGTCTTGTCAATCGTGGGCATCTTGTTTTTGACTGGATGTATCCTTGGCGCTCTTGGCGGTTCTATTGTGTCTGTGGGGTCCTGAAGGCAGAGCTCGTGCAACTACAGGTGAGTTTGCCCTCAAACGTTGCAAAGCAAGTCCTCCAATCAGGCATTTTAGTGTGCCGGCACCATGTTATACTTTGCGCCGTATCTGTTTGCGAAAACTTGCGGCGCAGGCCGAAGACGGCCTGCGAGAACCTAGTACATGTGCATCTCTCCGAACCGGCTCTGCGACCAAAAAAATGAAGGAAAACATTGTGGGCGTTTGGACCGCCAGCGGAAGCGCATCTTTGCAAGGCCTCTGCTTGCAGTCATCCTTTCCATCCTCTGCATTCTCTGTGGACTTCGCCTGCTTTTGGCAGCACAGGATTGGTCTCCTAAGAACTTCTCTCGAATCGACTGGCAACCGACCCGCGCGGCAGAGGGGGCCCATTACGTCGGGACGAGCTCCTGCGCTAAGTGCCACCCCGAGCAGGTCAGGACTCAGCCCGTTTCTCCCATGGGACTTGCACTGCAGCGGGCCCAGGATGCTCCAGTCTTGCGGGCACATCGGCGCCTGACGTTTCGAACCGGCCCCTTCCTTTACACGATCGAGTGGGAGGGGGATCGTGTTGTCTACCGGGTTTCCGACGGCCAGCGAACCGTGTCCGAGCCCATTCTGGCGGCCTTCGGGCTCGGCGATGCCGGACAAACCTACTTACTTCAACATCAGGGCTCCTATTACGAGAGTCGGGTCAGCTTCTTCAATGACGTACAGACCCTGGATTTTACGTTAGGCCACCCGAGAAGCGTGCCGGAATCGCTGGAAGGTGCCTTTGGCAAGAAGGTACGTCCTGGAGAAGCGAGTCTGTGCTTTGCCTGCCACTCGACAGCCTCCGTAAGGGGCACAACCCTCCAGCTTGACCGCATGATCCCAGGGATCACCTGCGAAGGGTGTCACGGCCCCGGAGGAAAACACGTTGCGACCATGCAGTCCGGGGACCGTAAGGAACCTTCTATTTTTAATCCAGGTGGGCTCGCAGCGGGAGACCTGGTCGAGTTTTGCGGTTCGTGTCACCGCGGCTCCTTCCAGGTTGAGCTGACGGGAATGAGCGGGGTCCAGACGGTTCGCTTCCAACCGTATCGGTTGACGGGCAGCCGTTGCTTCAACCCGCAGGATCCCCGAATTGGATGTCTCGCTTGCCACAATCCACACCAGAGCCGGAGTCGTGACGCGGCTTTCTATGACGCCAAGTGCTTGTCCTGTCATCCAGCGGTGTCGACCGAGCCGACATCCGGGCAGACCGCGTCGGCATGCCCAGTTGGGAAAAAGCTCTGCACAGATTGTCACATGCCGAAATTTGTCTTACCGGGTGGACACCTTGAGTTTACCGACCACCGAATCAGGGTAGCCCGGACCAAGGCATTTCCGGACTAAGGACTCTGAGAACATGGAGACGCCAGAACGCAAAGACCAACAAGGAGCCATGGTGCCGCTGTGATTCTCTGAGGGTTGAGGTTAGAGAATCAAGGATCGATGACGGTCTTCGATCGCCCGATCGTCGATCCTCTATCCTCGGCTGGTTTCGCGCCCAACGATGCTAGAAGGGATCCTCAGAGTAAGAAGAGCGTTCACCCTGAGTCTCATTCTTTGGAGGCGATCAAGAATCTGTAAATCGTAGTGGTTTGGTAGCGGGCACCTGGTTTCAACACGACCGAAGGAAAACCTGGCTTGTTGGGAGAATCCGGGAAATGCTGGGTCTCCAGGCAGAAACCATAGCGGCGCTGGTAAACCTTGTCTCCCTTGCCACGGAGCGTCCCGTCCAGAAAGTTGCCAGAGTAGAACTGGACGCCTGGCTCGGTCGTCAGTACCTCCATCACGCGACCTGATGCCGGTTCCGAGACTCGCCCCGCCAGGCGCAACGTTCCCACAGAACCGTTCAATACAAAGTTGTGATCGTAGCCTTTGCCAAACTCTAACTGCTGGTCGTCTACTCCTATGCGCTCGCCGACGGCGCAGGGCTGTCGAAAGTCGAAAGGGGTCCCATCCACACTTCGCAGCTCGCCCGTGGGAATCAACCCTGAGTCAATGGGCGTGAAACGGTCGGCATTGATCATCACCCGGTGGCGCAAGATATCACCTTCTCCTTGTCCGGCCAGATTGAAGTACGAGTGGTTGGTGAGATTTACGACCGTGTCTTGGTCGGTTGTCGCCTGATAGTCAATGCGCAATTCATTAGCCTCGGTCAGGGTGTAGGTTGCCGTGACGGAGAGGTTTCCGGGATAGCCCTCCTCGCCGTCTTTGCTGAGGTAAAACAACTCCAGCGCCGGCCCTCCCTGACCTGTCGACTGCTTGGATTTCCAAACAACCTTGTCGAAACCTTTGATGCCCCCGTGCAGATGATTATCTCCATCGTTGCGGGCTAGAGTGTACTCGACGCCGTTCAAAGAGAATCGACCCTTGCCAATACGGTTGCCGTAGCGGCCGATGATCGCTCCGAAGT
>QHZQ01000150.1 GCA_003224725.1 Acidobacteriota bacterium
CTTGTGGCAGGATGGGCCGCGCACCAGCTAATCCCGGGTCCTCATCTTGTTCGTTGGATGGGCGTCGGTACAATTACGACAGTAGTATCGATAGCGGTTGCTTGGGCCATCTGGTTTACTCCAGAAGATCGAGCGCAGGTGGTATCCAGGCTTCGTCCACTGGTGGCTATGAGTGCAGGGAGAGGATGAAGGATCTGTTGAACAGCACAGTTGGGACTGACTCATATCCTGTCACGTTGGTTCCACCTAGAGGTCATGTGGAGGGAATAGTTTCTCTCGCGCGTTTCGTTCAATGGGGCATGCTCACTTTTGCAGCAGTGCTGCTTCTGATACCGTTCGGGACCTTTGCAGAATTTCCACCGTCTTTAGTTATATGGGTAACTGCAACGCTGCTTTTCTTGCTGACTTTCTACTGTTTCACGGTTGCGCGACTCTCTGAAGAGAACCCATGGCTTACGCCTGCTTCTCTTTTAACTAGTTTTTACTTCTTTAAATACGGGTGGGGAGCCCTTGTCGTTTACCATTGGAACCTTCTCCCATGGGAAGTATTTCCGGGAATCGGCGACACCTTCCTGTATCTCGGAGCCAAGGATTTCCTTCCGACTTCGTGCCAGCTTATTCTGCTAGCTGCATGTGGGCTCTACTTCGGGGCAGCGGGTGCGATGCCGGTGATTACTCCACGACTTCCCGTACTCAATTGGAGAATTGATCCTGCCAAATTTGAATTGAACCTCACTCTTTATGTCCCTCTGGCCCTCGCTCTTTTTATCTTGGCTCGTCCATTCTTGCCGTTAGTGATCCGAGATACAGTCCTTCTCTTTGGCTGGGCTGTCTGGGTGATTATCGTTATCGGTAGTTACCGGGTTTTCACTTTCCACGGCCGTACAAAAGTGAAGTGGGTGGTCTTATTGGTCTTCACCGTTCTCTTCCATATGGTGCTTGGACTCCATACCGGGATGCGAGGGAATTTCCTCTACCCGGGCCTTTTGATAGTATTGGGCTATGTTATAGCCAAAAGACGGATGCCACTTAAGGTTCTTGCTATAGTTCTTCCTGCCATCATATTCATGGTTGTGCCAATATTGACCTTTTATAAATCCGCATCCGTATACGGAGTACAATCCGTTCCCGACAAGCTTGCATTAACAGTTGAACAGACTGTCTCCGCCGACGCTCAAACATTTTTTGAGATAGGACTTGATAGTGTATTTGGACGTTTGGCGGGGAGCAGTGCAGGGGCTTTGCCAGTTTTTTCTCAGAATTTTCCTGACCCCTACCCATTTGAAAGGGGACGATCGTTTGTGCTGGAACTGCAACAATTGATTCCTCGCATTCTCTGGCCTGATAAGCCGAACATTAATGAAGAGCTAAACCGGTACACAGCATCGGTAGGGTTGCTCATAGAGGGTGGCCCAACCTCCCAGACATTTGATGCGGTTTCAGAATACTACTTGAACTTCGGTTTGGTCGGAGTTTTCATATTCTCGTTTCTCCATGGTTATTTGTATCGCGTTCTTTATTATTGGCTAGTGAAGAGATCGCATTATGAGATCGGAGCGTCTATCTACATCGTGTTCTTCTCTCTTAATCCTGATTTTGTTGGGGTCGTCCTGATGTTTGTTTCAGCGACACGCCAGTTGCTGGTATGGCCGTTGATGCTCTGGCTATTAAGTCGACAATCGGTATGAGCCGCGATAGAGGAAGAGTGGTGGTCCAAAGTCCCATGCGGATCGCAATTTCCAGTATAGGGCGTTTTCATATGTTCGATCTGACTCGGCAGATGGTGAAATTGGGGCTCTATACAGGATATCCGAAATTCAAAGTGGATTCACATCTGAAGCCAATCACCAAGACGCGTCCGTATTGGGTCATGGCTGAATATTTGCGACACCACATGAGGCCGGCGCCCCGGACGACTTGGTGGGCGGATCATGCCCTGGAAGATTTCGCTCCATGGCTTGCCAGACACATCGGTGAGGCGGATATTCTCGATGCTTTGGCGGGAACCGGATGGGAAGCCGGCCGGGTCATGCATAATCGCGGGGGACGATGGATTTGTAATAGAGGTTCCAGTCATATTTTGACCCAGAAGCAGCTTCTTGAAGAAGAGCATACCAGGTGGCAGTTGCGGCCACCATTTTTTGATATGGGGCGTCCTTTGGAGCGCTGTTTGGGCGAATACGCTGAAGCCGATGCGATAGTGGTACCTTCGGAGTTTGCCAGGCGGTCATTCCTTGACCATGGCGTTTCGTCAGAACGATTGTACAAATGTCCGTACGGGGTTGATCTAACACTGTTCTCGCCCAGGCCCGTTGCGAAAGAAAATCACCGCTTCCGAGTGGTATTCGTCGGTGGCGCATCCCTGCGAAAGGGTATCGGTTACTTCCTTGAAGCGATGCAACCGTTGGTGAAAGATCGAGTCGTGGAGACTTGGCTTATTGGCGCTATTGCTCCGGAGGCTCGAGCGATTGTAAGCAACCATGCGGGCGAGTTTATCCATCAGGGGGTACAACCGCGAGCCAAGCTGGCGGAATACCTGTCTCGGTCCGATGTAATGGTGTTGCCCTCGATCGAAGAGGGCTTGGCGCTTGTGCAGGCCCAGGCGATGGCGTGTGGCCTGCCAGTGATTGCCACCCCTAATACGGGGGCAGAGGAGCTCTTCACGCATGGTGTTGAGGGCTTCATCGTCCCAATCCGAGACCCGAAGGCGGTCCGGGAAAAGGTCGAATGGATGCTGGATAATCCGGTCAAGCGTCAAGAGATGGGCACCGCGGCCTTGCAGCGAGTGAAGAGCTTAGGCGGATGGGACAGGTACGGAGAGCGGTGCCTTGAGATTTACCGCAAGGTCCTGTGCCAAAAGGTTGATTGATGACTGATTATCGCCGCGCCTTTTACGAACGATATCGCATGTCGATCGGGAAAGGACGGTTAGATCAGGCTCATTACGAAGCATGTGCAACACAGTTCAAGGGTCGCTGGTCGCATTGGCTTCCGGATGACAAGGCTAGCCCCATGCTTGATCTAGGCTGCGGTTGTGGCGAGTACCTTTTCTTTCTACGGTCGATGGGCTACAAGAACGTTTTCGGTGTGGATCTTTGCGATGGCGAACTCGAAGATGCCCGCCGAATTGGCCTAACGAACCTGACCTGTGCCAGCATCTTTGATTACCTCGAGGACAAGAAAGAATCCTTTGAGGTAGTGTCGGCCTTTAACGTTTTTGAGCATTTTCGGAAAGAAGAGATCCTACGATTGCTGGAACTCATTCTGAAGGCATTACAACCGGGAGGCAAGCTTCTGGCAGTCACGCCGAATGGTCTGTCGCCATTCAGCGGAACTACTCGGTATTGGGATTTTTCTCACGAGACAAGTTTTACCCCAGCCTGTTGGCGCCAGATTGCCAGAATCACTGGATTTAGTGACGTTCAGTTTGAAGAGTATGGGCCTCTCTCTCACTCGGTCTTGGGAATTATTCGGTCAGCTCTATGGATTTTGGTAAAAAGTGCCTTTAGCGCCATTTCGTATATAGAGGTAGGTGGTCCAAGGGATGTGTCCGGAGTTTATACCGCTGACATGAAGGTTGTTCTTACGAAACATACGGTCGAGCGGCAAGAGGGCCAGTCAGATGTCCAAACGTAGAATACTCGTTACTGGAGGTTTTGGCTTTATTGGTAGTTACGTAGTGGAGGAACTACTGGCTGAACCTACCAATCATATCCATGTGGTCGACAACCTCTCCACAAGTCCGATTGACCTCAGTGCCTATCTGAAGCTTCAAGGAGATCCGAAAAATTTGAAGTACGACATCTGCTCTGTTGAGGAGTACTGTCAGAACAAAGCTAAGAATAAACACTTCGATCAGATCTATCACCTCGCGTCAGTTGTGGGGCCTGTCGGTGTTTTGCCGCATGCTGGCAAAATAGTGAGCGCAATCATTAATGACACTAATAGAATGATGGATCTTGGTTTGCGGTGGAATGCAAAAGTGGTCGATGTTTCAACGAGTGAGGTATACGGGGGTGGAAGGGATGGATACTGCTCAGAAAAGGATTTCAAAGTCATTCAACCAAAAGTGACGGTGAGACTGGAATACGCTGTCGGTAAACTTGCTTCAGAGATAGCATTGATCAATACGACCAGGGTGACCTCTCTTGTCGCCTCTGTGGTACGTCCCTTCAATGTCGCCGGACCACGACAATCCGGAAAAGGCGGTTTCGTCCTGCCAAGGTTCATAGCTCAAGCGCTTGCCACTGAACCATTGACTGTCTATGGCAAGGGAGACATGATTCGCGCGTTCACGCATGTGAAAGAAATAGCGCAAGGAGTCATCCTAACCATGGAGCGGGGGTTGAACGGCGAGGCTTACAACATCGGCAACCCAGCAAATAAGACTTCGATTCTCGAACTGGCCCGGCGCGTCATTGCCGTGCTGGAGAGCAAATCCGAAATATCCTTTGTGGACCCCAAGACCCTCTTCGGACCCCTCTTTGAAGAGGCCAACGATAAATACCCGGATGCGGACCGTGCCATGATGGAGCTGGGGTGGCGACCGTCACGTGGCATCGATGACATCATCCGTGACACGGCGTCTTATATTCGAACCAACCGTAAGGCTTGAGGCATTACTCGATGCAGGGGACCCAAACTAAAGCGTCTGCGCGCGTCAGCATTGTGATGCCGACATATAACCGCGCGCACTTTCTGAAAAAGACGATAGAGTCCGTTTTAAGCCAGAGTTGGTCTGGTTTTGACCTCCTTGTGCGAGATGATTGCTCTACCGATGATACGGAGAAGGTAGTGTGTGGTATTCAGGACCACAGAATCCATTACTATCGCAATGCTCAGCGTCTGAAGATGCCGGACAACCTTAATGAAGGAATTCGAGCGTGCGACGGCGACTACATCCTCGTCTGCCACGATCATGATCTCTATGCTCCATCCATGGTCGCGCAAATGGTAGAGTTTTTGAATACCCACCCCACAGCATTATTTGTGCATTGCGGTATAGCAATGATCAAGGAGGATGGCATTCCGACTGGACGCCAATATATCGGGAATTACCCTCTCTTAGCGCATGGTCCCTCCTGGTTGAGTTTTATGCTAGGAAGATTTGATTGCCCCGTGTGTGCAAACTCAATGGTACGTAGGAGTGCCTATGAGCAGCATGGCCTTTATGATCCTGCCTTTGGCCTTCTTGCGGATGTGGAAATGTGGATGCGCTTATCGCTTCACGGTGATGTTGGGTACATTCCACAGCCATTAATACAAGTACGAGCGCGGGAACAGGATCACGAATACTCAGGCATAAATTGGACAGTAGTGGATATCGTTCTGCGTATTCAAAGGTTGTATCATGAACACGCTTTTACAGGATGGTATAGATGGTGGCGGTGGATGAGGTTGGAGGCGCGGGCTGAACGCTACGTGCTTGCTCAATACCTTGTCTCCATATGTAAAAAAGACCGCCGTGCACACGAGGAAGGAAGACGGTATTTAAAGAATTCAGGCATGCTTCTCTCCCGCATCATTGCTTGGGGGCTCTGATGGCCCCAATCAGATCTGAGAGAGTGAAAGTCTTGTACGTAGGACCGGATTATCCCGGATCAAATGGCACCTGTTGGCGAGACGCGTTTCGCGAGCTAGGCCATGAGGTAGGGACCATTGATGCACCGCGCCTTGTGCCTGCCCCTCATACGGCTTTTGGCAAATTCTGCAGGAAAGTGATGGAAAGACCGCCGTCTCATGATGTCGCTCGATTGAACCACGCCGTTGTGAGCCAGGCAAAGGAATTCCGGCCGGACTTTACATTTTTCATTCAGGCGCGACACATCTTGCCTGAAACTTTGGAGGAGACAGTCCGGTATGGTCCCAACATGGGCTACTTCAATGATGATATGTTCAATCCCAGAAACCAATATCGCACATTCTTCGAAGTTATTAAGAGAATTGATTGCATCCTCACAACCAAGTCGTACAATGTGTCTGAATTCCACGCGTGCGAGGCACCGCGCGCAGTCTATGTTCCCAATGCTTACGATCCGAAGATTCATTACCCTGCGAAACTATCTTCTCCAGAAGAGGAAGACTACTACCGTGGTGATGTGGCGTTCATCGGGACATTCAGGCCTGAGCGAGCGGATTTCCTTGCCCGAATGGCAGGTTTCAATGAAGAATTTAAACTAAACGTGTGGGGGGGTGGCTGGCCCCAAATGAATCGCCCTGCATACTGGTGCAATTGGCATCGTTGGCGACAGCTGAAAGCGTGCATACGGGGCCAAGAGCTTTGGTGTGTGAACATGGGGAAAGCCATCCAGGCGAATAAGGTTTGCCTAGGGCTCCTTAATCATGCGAATCGCGATCTCCATACCTCTCGCTCCTTTGAGATTCCGGCTTGCGGGGGATTCATGCTGGGGGAGCGGACCGGAGAGCACCAGCAGTATTTTGAAGAAGACAAGGAGGCAGTGTACTTTAGCTCCTTTGAAGAGCTCATGGATAAAACGCGCTTTTACATTGCGCATGATTATCAACGGCGAAGGATTGCCGAAGCAGGTTATCAGCGCTGTCTGCGGTCTCCTTACCGATATGTGGATCGGGCCTTGTTTGCGATTGACGAGTATCACAGGTTGCGCAGTCGATCCCTTTTGACTTCTCACACCCAGTGAATCGTACTCCATACAAACTTGCGGTTCTGGCGTCTCATCCGATTCAGTACCAAGCTCCGCTGTTTCGAGTTCTCGCGCAGAGACCGGCAATAGACTTGCATGTGTTCTATTGCCGCCGCATAGGATGGGAGCGCTATCAGGATCCAGGCTTTGGAGTCACTTTCTCCTGGGACATCCCGCTCTTAGAGGGATACAAGCATACTTTCCTTTGCAACATTAGTCCTTACGTCAATTCCAGCAGATTTTTCGGGGTTGTGAATCCGGGAATTGTAGCAGCCATATGGCGAGGGAAGTTTGACGCCATTTGGATCAATGGTTGGGCATTGGCGACGAACTGGATCGCCTGGGCCGGCGCCTCCGCATTGCACGTGCCCATCCTGTTAAGAAGTGAAACGAATGGCCTTGCCGAACCACGCGGTCTGCGGAGAGGGGTAAAACGCATGGTTCTGCAGACATTTTTCAGTCGAGTGGCCGGTTTTCTTGCTATCGGCACCCACAACGAAAACTACTACAAGTCCTATGGTGTGCCGCAGGAGCGTATCTTCCTGACGCCGTATTGCGTGGATAATGCTTTTTTTATGGAGAGAGCCCGTGAGTTGGCAGGTCAGAAGCGAGACTTGCGAGAAAAGGAAGGGATACCGCCCGATCTTCCTATTATTCTTTTCTGTGGAAAATTTCAGGAGAAAAAGAGACCACTTGACCTCCTCAGAGCATTTTCGCTTCTGAACGGTCGGCCCCCGGCCACACTCGTTTTCGTAGGAGATGGAGCCCTTCGGCCCGCAATGGAACGATTTGTTGCCCAGCGTAGTTTACCCCATGTGTACTTTCTGGGGTTTAAGAATCAACAGGACTTACCTGCCTGCTATGCCATGTCTGATCTGCTGGTTCTGCCCTCAAGTGGTGAGCCGTGGGGACTCGTCGTCAATGAAGCCATGTGCTTCGGCCTTCCAGTAATAGCATCTGATCGAGTGGGTGCTGCGGCAGATCTCGTAAACCCTGGGGTGAATGGGTTCACTTTTCGTCTGGGTGACATAGAATCCTTGGCGGGTCTCTTGCGAAGCCTTCTTCTTGATGGAGAGACTCGGAAGAAAATGGGTGCGCAGTCATATAGTCTCATTAGCCAGTGGGGAATCCCCGAAGATGTTCAGGGCATCCTTCAGAGTTTGAGGCAGGTGCGTGCATGCCGGGGACGGTAGCGATCTTTCGCATAGGGCAACTGGGCGATACCCTTGCCGCTTTGCCGGCCATATCTGCAATACGTGAGGGCTTTCCTGATGCGAGGATGGTTTTAATTACCCACGAGCCTGGCAGCCAAGGTTGTGTTTCCTCCTGGACAGTGCTGGAAGCAACGGGGTTCTTCTCCCAAGTACTTTTCTACAGATCATCCCTCACTCCAATGAACAACTTGTTCAGCCATCTGAAGATGGCGATACGGATTCGTAGGCTCCAAGTGGATACCCTTTTTTATTTGGCTCCTATTCCAAGATTCGAAAGGCAAGTAAGTCGCGACCGCCTCTTCTTTCAGACCATCTGCGGGATCAAGCAGTGCTACGGTATGGAGCCGACGGAACACACGCGAGCTCTCCGCGATGGTGAAGGACACCTGACTGTCTTGCCCTCTGAAATTGATCGCCTGCTCTCGATTGTGGGAAACGCGGGCCTTGCCATCCCGGAGAAAGGCAAGGCAGTGCTGAGAGTGCCTATCGGGGAGGGCGTGCGGGCCACTGTGAGTGCACGCTGGCAGGCGGCGAAGTTTCCTCCAGGGTGTCCCATCATCGGCTTGGGGCCGGGATCGAAGATGCCTGCCAAACGCTGGCCGTTGGATCGGTTCATAGAGACGGCGAAGCGATTGTGCCGTTCCTTGCCAGAGGTTCATTTCATAGTTTTGGGAGGCCCTGAAGATTGCGAATTGGGCGCCAGGCTCGTCGCGATGATCGGGCCACAAGTCGTCAACTGGGCCGGCAGCCTCTCCGTTTTAGAATCAGCCGAGGCGCTCAGGCGATGCACGCTGTATCTGGGCAATGATACAGGGACCATGCACTTAGCCGCTGCGGTAGGCACCAGATGCATCGCGATATTTTCCGCGCGAGATCATCCCGGCAAATGGTATCCGTATGGGCAGGGACATGTTGTCATTCGGAAGCAGGTTCCTTGCGAGGGGTGTTATCTGACTGTGTGCGAAGAGCATCGGATGGCATGTCTGATGGAGATCAGCGTTGCGGAAGTGTGTCAAGCCGTTCTATCGGATCTTAACGTGGCGCCCCTTGCCAATTTAAGATCATGAAGGTCCTTCACGTCATTCCGGCCCTCAGTCAGTATTATGGAGGACCGGTGAAAGCTGTCTTGGGGATGTGTCGGGCCTTGAATCAGGCTGGTGTCCATGCGGATATCGCTTCTACGGATGCGGATGTGGAGGGGAATCTGGATATCCCATTGGGCATTCCATTTCAAATGGAAGGGACAACGGTCTATTGTTTTAGATGCTCTCTACTGCGCAAGTACGGGTTTTCGTTAGGACTCAGCGGGTGGATAAGAAGAAACGTTGGAAGCTATGATCTGGTGCATCTTCATGCATTTTTCTCTTATGTGCCTGTACCTCTTGTCTACTACGCCAAGAAGTACAAAGTCCCCTACATTATCCGTCCAAGCGGTGAGCTGAGTTTATGGTCTTTGAAGAAAGGCCGAATTAAAAAGGAGCTGTACTTGTCACTTTTCGGGAGACATTGCCTGAAAGCTGCGAGCGCTTTGCATTTAACCTCTGAAGATGAGCGGGTAGCAGCTCGGCGCTTAGCTCCCGGGACGCCAAGCGTAGTGGTCCCCCTAGGAACCGACACGTTTACTGAAAAAGAGCTTCCGACACGCGGGGGATTCAGGAGGAGATATCCGATGCTGGATCATAAACTGCTTATTGTTTTCCTTTCGCGGTTGGATCATAAAAAGGGACTTGATCGACTCTTGCCAGCCATCAGTGCCTTAGCAATGGGGCGAGATAATTTTGCTGTGGTTATTGCAGGATCGGGAGAGAGGGAATACGAAGCTCATGTCCACGACCTTGTACTCGCGCATGGTTTGCAAGAGAAGGTCATTTTTACAGGATTTGTGCAAGGACAGGATAAGATGGATCTGCTTCGGGATGCCGATGTTTTTGTGCTCCCATCCTATGATGAAAATTTCGGTTTAGCCGTGATTGAAGCGATGGCGGTAGGGGCTCCTGTTGTCATCTCAAATAATGTAGGGATCCATCATGAGGTAACTGAGTACGGCGCGTCCCGTGTGACGTCGTGCGAGTATGGCGAAATAGCGCATGCGCTGGGCATGTTGCTAGACAACGGGTCGCTTCGGCGCAAGATGGGTAAAAATGGCCGGCATTTGGTTGGGGACAAGTTTACCTGGGAGAAGGTGGCAGCCAGGTTAATGGAGCTGTATGAAGCGATTGTGTCTCACGGAAGGATTGCCTCAGCGGATTGTGTTAAGTGAGAAAAAACTGGAAACACGAAAGTTCAATGGGCCTTATAAGAATTGTGTTGTTACAGAACGTATGAATGGAGACCTCAGAGTACTGTTTAGCGCTGTGTCGGCGAAGTCGGGTGGGTCTGCGGTCTATATCAAGAATCTTTCCCGATGCCGCACGCTGAAAGAGTCGCCGCATCAGTTCATTTTCCTCGTCCCGCCCGGACCCGCGAACAGCTTGGGGGAACTCAGCGCTAATATTCGCGTGATCGCGACCAGGGCCGGACTGGGATCGCCGTGGAAACGATTCTTGTGGGATCAACTGGTGCTGCGGCGGATCGTCAAAGAGCAAATGGTCGATGTCCTTGTTTCGGCTTCGGATTTCGGCATGTTCTTTCCTCCTTGTCGAGAGATCCTTATGATTGGGAATTCAATATACTTCTCATCTTTCTATTCAAAGCAGATCCTCTCGCGTAAAAGCTTGAAATTTCGAGTCCAATTACTCTTGCGGCGATGCCTTGTCTCTCTCTCTGTCATGTCGGCAAAGGTGGTAATCACACCGTCCCAGAGCATGATGACACTTATCAAGCAGGTGATCCCGAGTCTTGATGGCAAAGCGCTCGTGAATTATCTGGGCGTTCCGATTGAGCTTTTCTCCAGTCGCCTATCGCCTAATGATGGAGAGCGCACGGAGAGCAGCAGGAAATCGTTTCAAATCTTGTATGTCTACGAATATGGCGACTACAAGAATCTCACGGTTCTCTTGAAAGCGGTGATGATCTTAAGCGAGCAAGGCGTCACTGATTTGTTGTTGATGTCAACGGCGGATCCCTGGCAGAATCCGGACGTTGAAGCCGTGACCCGAGAGGAAGATCAGGCACTTGCCACCCATCGGCTGATTTCGCCCTTCGTCAAGTTCACTGGCTTGGTTCCTTATGAGGACGTCTCAAAGCTTTATGCCGACAGCGATGTGTTCGTTTTCCCGTCGATAGCCGAATCGTTCGGGTATCCGGTGGTGGAGGCGATGGCCAGCGGTCTTCCCGTTATCGCTTCAGATATCCCAGTATGCCGGGAGATCTGCGGTAAAGCTGCCATTTATATCGACCCATTAAATGCCAGAGACCTCGCCGCAAAGATTTTGATGATGCGCGGCAATCCGCAACGACGGAAGGAACTAGGGGAAGCAGGAAGAAAGCGGGCAGAGGAACTCTTTGACTGGAACGATCACGTTCAAAGACTGCTGAAACTGATTGACACGGTCAGGGATGAAAAGAGAGGTTAATGGGGGTGAAGCCGATGGTCTTCTCTCACAGGTTAGAGAAAGATTACTACAGCCGCAAGTGGCCGACTGTAGCCATGCCCTACCTGCATTTAGAGGGCTACGTGCGGGGTTGGATGGATCCTATTGTCTTCAAGGGCAAGACGATCCTAGAGATCGGAGCGGGAGAGGGTGGGTATTCCAGGCTGATTGCCGGTCTGTTCGATCCTAAGCGGGTGATCGCCTGTGAACTCTTTCGGGAGAGGTTATTGCCGGCGGCCCGAGAGAATTGCGATTCACGTGTGAGTTTTGTTGCCGGCGACTGCTTCCGGTTGCCTGTGCATAACGAATCCTGCGATGTGGTTTGGGGCAGTCTTATTCTCCATCAGTTGCCTGATCTCAAGGATGCCGTCGCGGAAATTCGCCGGGTCCTCACGCCCCAAGGACTATATCTTGGGTTTGAGCCAAATTTCTTCAACTTGGGCCTCCTTTACCGGTTCTTCTTTAAACCCCGCTCCAGGAACCAGTATCTTCTCACGCTGATGGATCTTGACGTGTTTCGCACGATGGGATTTGATTTTCAGACGACGTTTTTCTATGTCAAGTTTCCTTGGCTGCGCAATCGGTTTTTGACGACGTGCCTGGGCATTCGCGCCGGAAAGATCG
>QHZQ01000151.1 GCA_003224725.1 Acidobacteriota bacterium
TGCATTCATTTTGCTTTACTTCCAAAAATCAGATCCTTCAATGCTCTCTCTCGCGCAAGCATCGCATACCGTGGAAGTTCCTGCTGGTTCGGCGCTATCCCAATCACCTGTGGTGGACCCAGAGTTGAACCTGGAACCCAATGAGCCTCGATGAGTTCTCCTCGCTATAAAAAACTTTGGATGGGCTTGGGCCTCCTAATTTTGCTGAGTCCCCTCGGGTTAATCCTTCCTGAAAAATTTAAAGCAAGAGCGGCTTGGGGAGAATGGGGTACAAAAGAGCTAAAGTCAATGCTGGGTTATGTGCCGGAGAAATTAGAACAATCGGAAGGAATCTGGAAAGCGATTTTTCCTGATTATGGAATGGCCGGCATGAAGAAACCCTGGCAGACGAAATTAGCGTATGTTCTTTCCGGCATCATCGGTGTCAGCGCCATTGTTGCGATTTGTTTCGGATTGGGCAAGTGGCTTTCAGTAACTGAAAATCGGAGCGACGATCATGCCTCCTGAGCGAAATAGGTTACTCCCTAGCTGGATGCTCGCCCCCCCAGGACCTGTTGAGTCCCAATTGGGCGGGTCAAGTCCGTCGGATAAAAAGCTCAGCAGCTTTGCCGAAAAAACAATCTACTCGATTTTTCACCTTCTTCGAGACGAGCTCTTCAGTGAGCGGCTCTCTCGAAAGAAGGGAGTACTCCAGAGGCTGGATCCACGCACAAAGCTGCTGATGAGCCTGTCCCTTCTGGTGACCTTAAGCTTTCTGCACAAGATTTGGCTTCTCGGATTGACTTACGCAATCCTACTCATATTGGCTTTGATGTCCCATGTTGGGTTCTGGTATTTCTTACGACGTGTTTGGCTTTTTGTTCCCCTCGTTACCGGCATCCTGGCTTTACCAGCAACTTTGAACTGGGTCACTCCTGGAAATCCTTTGTGGATTCTGCACCGCTTCCGCCAGGACTTTCAATATGGCCATTGGTCATTTCCACAAACGCTTGCCTTCAGCGACAATGGGTTGAGATCTGCCTTGCTCTTCATTTCACGGGTTGGAGTTTCGGTTTCTATTGTGGTCTTGCTGACCCTGACGACCCCCTGGCAGCGTTTGTTGCGTGCCTTGCGTGTCTTGGGGGTACCGCAATTTTTCGTGTTCGTTTTGGGAATGACTTATCGTTATATTCACTTATTCCTAAGCTTGATGCTTGACTTGCATTTCGGTAAGAAAAGCCGGACCTTGCGGGCCAGTCGCTGGTCTCAAGATCAGAAATGGGTGGCTTCGCGGATGGGTTATCTCTTCAAACGCTCCCATAACCTGGGCGAGAGTGTGTACAGCGCCATGCTGGCACGGGGCTTTCAAGGCGAACCCAAAATACTTGAGGAATTGGAGTGGAGTCGATCTGATCTTCTTGCGATGACAATTACGGTTAGCCTTTGTGGCGCTCTTGGGCTGCTGCAAAGGCTATTAGTTTAGAGATAGTCATTTTCTTCTTAATCTGATGCTACCGGATCCCAACCTGATTTTTGGCTTGAGACAAGTTGAGTTCTCCTACATTGAGGAACGGCTCGCGTTGCAATCGATCGACCTTCAGGTCTGCAGGGGAGAAAGCGTAGCGATCCTCGGAGCCAACGGGTGTGGGAAGTCAACCTTGCTTTCCATCATGGACGGATTGATCTTCCCTACTAAAGGAATTTTTGAGGCCTACGGCAATCGGATCACGGAGAGCAAGCTGGCGCATGAAGAGTTTGCCCGGTTCTTCAGACGCCGCGTAGCTTTTGTGTTCCAAAATCCGGATGTGCAGCTTTTTTGCCCCACCGTTCTGGAGGAAGTCAGCTTTGGTCCTCTGCAGTTGGATCTTCCCAAACAGGAAATTGAACGTCGCAGCCATGAAGTGTTGGCCCTTTTGGGCATCGGGCATCTGGCAGACCGAGCTCCTTTTAATCTTAGTGGAGGCGAAAAGAAGAAAGTGGCCATTGCCTCCGTGCTTTCCATGAACCCGGAGGTTCTTCTGTTGGATGAGCCTGGCAACGGATTAGACCCGCGAACGCAGGCCTGGCTCATCGAATTTGCTCAACAATTGCGAGAGGCTGGCAAAACAATCGTGACGGCCACTCATGATTTGAGTATTGTGGATGAGATTGCCGACAGAATCATCATTCTGGACGAAAACCATCGATTGGCGGCGGATGGTCCAACCCCAGAAGTTTTGCGCGATCAGGAGCTCCTCTTAAAAGCCAACCTGATTCATGAACACTACCACCATCACAATGGTGTGCTGCACAGCCATCGGCACAGCCATATCATTGGCCACCGACATGAGCATTGAATGTTCTATTTGACCAAAAGGGGTCGGGGGTAAGGGGCATAGCTGTTAAGTTAAGAGATAGGAATGAGAACAACGGTGCAGTGATAGGGGTAGGGGGAGCTCACGCTCTCCCTACCCCTATCATTCTTAACTTAACTTAGCATCTAAGGGGTGACGGGGACGTGGCCTGATTGAAAGCCGCTTTAGCGACACAACATGAGTGAGGCCTCTGCTCACACTTCCAGGATCTTCGGGAACGTGGTCAGGTTGCGATTACCCGTGTCGGTGACAACGACCAGGTCCTCTAATCGCACTCCTCCCAAACCCAAATAGTAAAGGCCTGGCTCCACAGTGACTACATGACCGGCTTTTAATCGCTCCTTGGCTTTGGGACTAATCCGAGGGGCCTCGTGGATTTCCAGCCCAACACCATGCCCTGTCCCGTGAAAAAAACCTTGCATCCGATTGTTCTTTCGGTTCGTTTCAAACCCTTGCTGGCTGAAATAGTCCAGAATGGACTGATGAATCTCATTCCCGTTAGCGCCGGACTTTATCTGCCTGAAGGCTATTTCTTGCCCGCGCAAAACGGCCTGGAACATGGCCTTCAGCCGTTGACTGGCTTGGCCTCTCACCACAGTCCGGGTGATGTCTCCCCAATACCCGGAACCTTGGGAGCGCGGAAAGATATCCAGAATAATCGGCTGATGGGCTTTCAGCGGGCCGCTTCCCTCACGGTGGGGATCACAACCTTGATTTCCACAAGCCACAATGGTGTGAGTAGCGATGCAACCCTTATCCAAAATGACAGCGTTGATCCGCTGTTTTACCGCTTCCGATGTTAATCTTGACCCATTCCAGTAAAGGGCTCCGTTGGAATGAATTTTGGAGTCCTTGATCGTTTCAATTCCAGCTTCCATTCCTGCCTCAGCAGCCCTCAGAGCTTTTTCGATTTCTCTGATTTCCTGAGGTTGCTTAAACTCCCTTTCTCCCCAGAAAGGATCAGGCTTCACTATGATGCGAAAGCCCTTCCTCCGGAGCTGTTCAGCCAAACCCACTGGAAACCCGTACGGCACCAGCAAGGAATGAATTTTCTTGCTGGAAAAAAGCAAATGCAGGACAGCAGCCGTGCCAATTACTTTCCGCTTGGAATCTTTAAGGCTTTTTTCAAATTGCGACAAGGAAAGGACCGAACGGACTTGCGCCTGCTGCCGGGCTCGATCGATTTCCAGGTCGCTCATGAGCAAAAATTTCTTGCCGTGATGAACAAAAAAAATGAAAGGATCAGGAGCAAAGAAGCGGGTGGCATAAAGCAGGTTGGCGTCCGTCTCACTGGCAGCCACGATCAGTTGGGCATCGGCTCGAATTGACCTTTTGTTTTTAGGCATAGGTTCCAGTGTGTGGGTTATGGACATCCCATTTTCCGAGGTCGTTATATCTTTGAATCGGTGGTTTTAGTCTCCCCTTACTTCTTCTCAAACACATAGAAAGAGCCCTTCCTTTCATTTACGGAAGCTTGAATGAAGTGTCTGATCTGATAGCCCTTCTTGAAATAGCGCAGACAGGCTGTCCGAACATGACAAAGCCATTGGCGGATGGCTATTGAATAAGAACGGCTTCTCCGGGGATTTAAACCGAGCTCCAAGAGAGTAGAAGGAATTTCGAGAAAGAGTGGCTCTCCTTTCAAGTCCAAGTTCGGTGCTTTGGGAAGGAGATAAGCTTCTTTCGAGAGCAAACAATGGTTGATTAAATTCCGCTCTTGCAAACAGACACCTGAACTTGGAGTACGCCCACCCTTGGAATGGCTGTCCGTTATTTTCCAAACGGCCAGCAGCCGGTCCGTTTCGCGGCCCTGATGCAGCGGGCTATGGGTTTGCCCATAGAGATTGGGAGCATACTCTCTTGAGACGACGCCCAACTTGGCAAAGTTGAAATAGGCATTCTTGCTTTCCAAGGGATCGAAGGTCCAATAAATCTCTTCGACCCCGCGTCTTTTGAGGATCTGGCGTTGCCGGAGTTTCAACTTAAGGCCGATGTCCTGATTCCGATAGGGCTTTTTAACGGCCAGCATGTCTGACCAATGAATCTTTTGACTATCCTTCCAACCGGCAAATCCGCAAACGAATCCCACCATCTTCGGTCCATCAAAAGCCCCCAAAACCAGGCCCCCGGTTTTGGCGTAAACTGAGGGCCCCAGATTTCCCTCTGCAGCTTCCAGCAGGCGCGAAAGCCCGCGTCGTTGTGGATTTCTCTAATTTCGATGACTCGCTTTTTTCCTGGGGGCATATTCCGCCATCAATGTGCAGATCTGATCGATCACTTGGCGCAACTCCTGGTTAGAGGCACGATGATTATTGGCCATAATCGAAAAAGCCAGCATTTCACCACTTTTGGATTGCGCATAGCCTGAGAGGCTAGTCACAAATTTCGACGTGCCGGTCTTAGCGTGAATTCGGCCCGTCGCTGGTGTTTTTTGCATTCGATGTTCTAGAGTGCCATCGGTTCCCCCAACGGGGAGAGTGTCCAGGAAGAGCTGGCCCTGGGGATGCTTTTGCATATATTGGAGCAAGCGAATGATGGATTCGGGAGTTATTAGATCCGTTCGGGACATACCCGATCCATCGCTGAGGTGCAAATCTTCTTTCGCAGTGCCTGTTTTCTCCAAAAACGTCTTAACCGCCACCACGCCACTTTCAAGCGAGCCGACTCCCGCAGACTCTGCTCCCAACTTTCGCAGCAGTATTTCAGCATAGAGATTATGACTGACCTTCATCATGATCCTGAGGGTTTCAATCAACGCAATCGATGGGTTGCTGGCCACCTTCTGTTCCTGCAGATACTGCGGCTGGAGAGTCTTGGCTCGGGCCAGTGTGGGATTACCTTTCTCCAGGGCATCCAGTGGACGGAGGTGCCTGGCTAGCGCCTTGCCGGAAACAAGAATGCCTCGCTTCTCCAAGGCTGCCTTCAGCAGAAGAGCGGCAAATTCGGCTGGATCTTCCACAGCCAGGGTGTAGTCCACCTTTGTAGAGCCCTTCGACACCTCACCCTGGAGAATTAGCCTGTTTTTCTCTAAACTGCGTTCCATCCCAATGGAAAGTTGCCGGCCCTTTTCCACGGTTTCAACTCGGTTAATCAGAGTGAGTCCTTCAAAGAAAGGTGCAATGCTGACCAGTCCAGGATCTCCAACAGCATCGGCCGGCACGACTTCAACCTCGAAGACATTCTCGTTAACAGCCAGGGCACTGGCTGGAGCACCGTAACCCCACGGTAAATCGTCGTGCTCCCACCCTGGCCCGTAAGGCTCATGGAGAAAGGCAGTGTCATCTGCCACGATATCGCCTTCGACATCCTTGATCGGCCGTCCGGCAATCTGATCGGCCAGTCTCTCAATGAAGAGCGGAGAGGAAGACCTGCTCAGATGCTGGTCTTCCATCGTGTAGGTTCGCCCATCGAGATTCGGGTCGCCAACCCCCACCAGCACCAGGTCTCCCTGCAATCTGCCTTCAGAGTCGATTCTACCCTGGGCATAGACGCAGGTTTCAAACCGATAATCAGGCCCCAGTCGATCGAGAGCGGCTGCGCCAATGATGAGCTTCATATTCGAAGCTGGCAAAAAGTTTTTGTTGGCATTTAGGGAATAGAGAATGTAGTTATCTTTCAGCGAGACGATCTGAATCCCCCAAAAGCCAGCTTCGAATTTTGTTTGGTTGATGAGTCTCGAGACCCGGGATTCAAAAGAGGAAGAAAGATTTCTATTGGCAGGAAAAACGAAATCAACTGCGGCGGTGACAAGCAGCAAGAACAGAAGGGAAATTGGAACTCTTAAAGTTCGCTTGAAAATAGGGTCTCGGTAGCCGCGGTGAGCGCTTTTCGCGAGCCGTGGGTTCTCCCCACGCAGGGTTACCACTGCGCGGTTTTCACCGGCCGAGACCGGGAGGGCGGGGCTCCTGCCGAGCCTCATGGGGCACGGACTTGGTGGGGCGATAGCTGGCCAGGAGGCTCGTCCTCCCAATTTTTTCACAGCTTCCGTCCCCAGCGGGGAATGTTGTAAAGCCACCGCCCGCCCACTCTTTTCATCCACGGTGATGTCCCGAAGGCGTACTTCCAAAAGGGAGCATGAATGGCTTTCTGGATCAGTCAATGACGCGAGTCTCAGGGAGTGGCAGGCCGCGCGTTGGTTAAGTACCGAGCCACCAATTGGCTCATGACGTTTACACCAACTTGTATGCAGGCTTCGTCCACATCAAATCGAGGAGTATGTAACATCTCGGTAATTCCCTTGCTCGGGTTCCCCACTCCCAGCCAATAATAAAACCCTGGAACCTTCTCGGCAAAGCAGGCAAAATCTTCAGCGCCCATTTGAGGCTTCTGCAAAAGAATCAAGATCTGGATGATTCATCGTGACAGGTGCTCCCGGAGTAACCTTCAGACTATAGCTAGCTCCGAAAGACTGACTGATGCCGCGCACGACCTCTTCAATCTTGGCAGGAGCAGAGGCGCGAGTATCAGGACTTAAGGTACGGATCATGCCCAGTAACCGAACCCGATCGGCAATCACATTAAATTGGTTGCCGCCTTCGATGATGCCAATTGAGATGAGGAGGGGCTCTCGCACATCGATCGAACGGTTGACCATGGTTTGCAGGGCAACCAACACATGGGAAGCCACCAGGATAGCGTCCACACCCGTGTGCGGATAGGCGCCATGCGTTTTGCGGCCATGAACGAGGATCTCCAGGGTGTCGTTGCTAGCCCAGACAGGTCCGATGTGATACCCCACTTTGCCTACTTCAATTGACGGCATCACGTGTAATCCAAAAATAGCTTCGACTGGAGGACTCTCCAACACGCCTTCTTCCACCATCGAGTAAGCTCCGCCCTTTTCGCCGGCTGGGACCCCTTCCTCGGCCGGCTGAAAGATAAATTTGATTTCGCCTCGAAGATGCTCTCTTACGGCTGTCAAAGTTTCAGCCACACCCAGGACGATGGTTGTATGAACATCATGACCGCAGGCATGCTTGACTCCCTCATTGCGCGATCTATAAGGAACTTCGTTGAGTTCGGTGATGGGAAGAGCATCCATGTCAGCGCGGATGGCCACGGCGGGCCCTGCCTGAGCTCCTTGAAGAAGCGCGACCACGCCGGTTTTTGCCACACCTGTTTGAACGGGAAGTCCCAAACTCTTCAGAAACCCCGCGACTTTTTCCGACGTACGGAACTCCCGATTGCTTAACTCCGGGTACTGATGAAGGTCGCGTCGGATACCAATCAGTTGTTGTTCAAAGGCTCTGGATTTTTCTGTGATTAAATTAAAGATTCCCATGATGAAAATGGCTAGAAACCTTGAGTGCCTGGTTCAGTAGAATGGATCAAGCTCCGGTCAGCACAACGAAGTTGCTGGTTGAATTCGTCGTGGGTTCGTTTCGTCCAATTGGAAAAGCCACCCAGCTTTATCTCAAAAGCTCCTCAAGCGCCGTGGTGGCATCAGTCGTGCCATCGCGGTATTTGGCGATAATTGGGCAAGCAATTTGCAAATGATGCTTTGCAGCGAAGTTCCCTTTGGCAGGCCGGCTTCCAGGCACAACCACGGCATGGTCAGGAATGATTAACGGGCTGTCGGGAGACTTCTTGAGAACCTGGTCATAGACGAGGTCATATACCGGCGTCGAACCCGTGAGGATCGTCCCTGCCCCGATGACGGCTCTGGTTCCCACGACGGTTCCCTCGTAAATCCCACAATTGCCGCCAATTAAGACATCGTCTTCAACGATAACCGGCAATGCCCCGACAGGTTCTAAAACACCGCCAATTTGGCTACCTGCGCTGAGATGAACCCGTTTCCCAATCTGGGCGCACGATCCCACCAGCGCGTGAGAATCGACCATAGTCTCATCGTCGACATAAGCGCCCACATTGACATAAGTGGGTGGCATCAGGGTCACGTTCCTCCCCAGGTATGCTCCTCGACGTACCGAAGAACCCCCTGGAACCAGGCGGACATTGTGAGACAGCCCCTGGATATTTTTCAGAGGATAGGTGTGCTTATCCCGGAATTGGAATTTTTCATCGATTGAGAAATCGACGTTGTCCCCCAATTTAAATCCCAATAATATTCCCTGCTTAACCCAATGATTCACCTGCCAACGGCCTGCCTTTTTCTCGGCGGCACGAATCTCCCCGGCATCAAGCTTTGAAATGAACGACTCAAACAGAGAACGAGATTCACCATCCAACTCTTCCCGTTTTCTGGCAAAATGCAGTGGGATAAGTTTTTCCAAGTTCATTCTGGGGTTCCTTGGTGGCGACAAAGTTCACAGTTCGGTCAAATTTGTGTCAAGGGTCAGGCTGCCCCTCACCCCCAGCCCCTCTCCCATTGGGAGAGGGTGGCCGAAGCGACGGCGGTCGCGGAGGACGGGTGAGGGGTCAGTTGCCAACAGAACCGCACTCCTTGGCGGTCTGAGGTTGCTCGCTACTTCTGGTCCTGTGTCTCCGAAATAACTTTTCACATTAAGTCTCGCCCGCCTTACCCCACAGCTGTTAAGTTAAGATATGGGGAATGAGAACAAAGGTGCAGTGCGGAGGCGGTCTCCGGCCGGCGATCCAAGGGTTGTGGTTGACAGTCCCTGTTTCCTATGAAACCCGCGCTGGTCGCCGCGCGGATCGCGCCTTCCACATTCTTACTCGCTCGCCCCCATCGGGGGAGAGGAAGGCACTTGCCTTTGCGGTCTTCGGAGTCTTGGCGACTCAGATTAATTTCAGATCCTTCAGGGCTCTTTCTAATTTCTCACGATTCTTGGGCTGCATCGGAACCAATGGGAGCCGGTAGACCTCCTCAATCAAACCCATCATGGCCATAGCAGCCTTTACCGGCACCGGATTGGTTTCGATGAAATTAGCCCGCATCAGCCCATAGGTTTTGTAATGAATTTCGCGCGCCAGTTTCCAGTTACCTTCCAGAGCGGCATGAATCATCCGGGTAAACTCCGCGGGCATTTCGTTGGCAAGCACCGAAATACAGCCGTCGCCACCGACAGCAATCAGAGGTAAAGAGAGAGAATCATCTCCCGAGAGAACACTGAAATTCTTCGGGCGGTCTCTCAAAATAACCATCATTTGATCCAGATTACCCGAGGCCTCTTTTACGCCGACAATGTTAGGGACTTCGGCCAGCCGCAGCAACGTGTCAGGTTCGATGTTAACCCCAGTCCGTCCCGGAATGTTATAAATGATGAGGGGGATATTGGCCGATTCGGCAATGGCCTTGAAATGGTGATAGTGGCCTTCCTGAGTAGGTTTATTGTAATAGGGTCCCACCGACAGAACCGCATCAGCCCCAATCTCTTTGGCAAATCGGGTCAACTGAATCGCCCGATGAGTGTTGTTGCTGCCTCCACCGATAATCACCTTGGCTCGCTTATTCACATATTGAGTTGTCAGCTCACAAACGCGAAAATGCTCGTCATACTCCAGGGTCGAAGCCTCCCCGGTGGTGCCGCAGGGCACAACAGCGTCAATGCCACCCTGGATCTGAAGATCAAGAATTTTCTTGAGATGCTCTTCTTGCACTTTGCCCGATTTATCGAAAGGCGTAATCAGTGCCGTCATGGCCCCCCGAAACAAAATCTTTTCATTCATGATGAATCCTTTCTTTTCTCAAACCCGCGATGACAATATTGATCTTATGCCAGGTAGTCCGTTAGGACTTGCTCAAAAGTAAAGAACCCCTGACGAGAGATAATCCATTCAGCTGCCAGCAGGGCTCCCACAGCAAAACCACTGCGAGATCGAACTGTGTGGGTCAATTCAATGGTATCGGCAGGCGAATCGAAGGTCAACGAATGAATCCCGGGAAATTGCCCTGCACGAATGGAAACCAGGTGCAATTCCTCTGCCGTAATCGCACGGCTGAGAGGTTGGTTAATCACCCTCTTTTTCCGAGTGAATTTCTTCAAGACAATTTCGCTTAGTTTCTTGGCAGTTCCACTCGGGCTGTCCACCTTCTGACGATGATGAATTTCGGAACCAAACACGTCGTACTCTTCGAAATGATTGAACAGTTCGGCCGCTTTTTCGGCAATTTGATAAAAAAGGTTGACGCCCAGGGAGAAATTCGGAGCATAGACCAATCCGATGCCATTTTGCTGGACGATGGACTCAGCTTCTGACAGGTGTTCGTACCAACCCGTCGTTCCCACCACCAGGGGCTTCTTGATGGTTGCGATCTTTCGAATGTTTTCCAACACCGCCTGTGGATGCGTAAATTCAATACACACGTCGGCATCTTGCAAGATCTCCTGGCTGAGGGCAACGTCAGCTTGTCCGCGAGAAGCCGGATCGCATCTGGCGACGATTCTATGCCCCTTGCTCAAGGCCAACTGTTCCACTTCATGTCCCATTTTCCCGTAACCAATGAGGGCGACGTTCATTGCTCTGTCCTCAATTCATGCCACAATCAGGGTAGCATAGACTTCAGTCCGTTTGGGCCAAAGGAAGCCTGCAGATTCTGAGCGGCCTCTCCCGTTGAACCAGCTCCCACTCCCCGAGGGAATGCCCAAACCGTGGCTAAAAAATATTAGATCAAATGACATCAATTTGCTGTACTCTCTCCATGAAGGAGTGGAGCATGATTCCGGGGAAGATTCTGGCGTTTCTGGAGCACGAGGGAACAGTGGCTGTAAGCGGAACGCGGGACGCGAATCTCATCCCAGCTATTCACTACGTGTCGGGATGGGATGTAGAACCAGACAAAAGAACCATTCGGTGTTCCATTCCTCAAGCCTTCACCGATCTGATCGCTTCGCTCGAAGACAACGGGCAGTTCTCGCTCACCATCGAACAGATCGGATCACACGAGACCTATCAGTTCAAGGGTGATTATGTTGGCTCCGCACGACCCAATGAGGCCGACATGGCTGCCCACGAGCAGGTCAAAGCACGGTTTGCCAAAGTCGTCAACCAGGTATTCGGGCTTCCGCAAGAGATGTGTCGGGCCTACATCTCTCGACCGAGCCTCGTCATCCGGTTCACCGTACGAGAAATCTTTCTTCAAACACCTGGACCCGGCGCTGGCCACAGGCTCGTTCCGCCGGAGGAGGAATGATGGGCGCAGTTGAGCTTCCTGATCAAATCAAGCCCGTCATGCAAAACGGGATTCCAGCGATCGTCGTAACCTGTTCGGCTGACGGCATCCCGAACACGACAATCATCTCCCAAGTATACTACGTCGATAAGACCCACATCGCTCTTTCCTTTCAGTTCTTCAACAAAACGATTCGCAATGTTCGGGAGAATCCGCAGGCGTGTGTCGCACTGAACGATCTGGAAGGCAACGCTAAATGGATCCTCGATGTTCAATATGATCATTCAGAAACTGAGGGGCCGATCTTTGATGAGATGGATATGCAGATCGAAGCTATTGCATCAGCGACCGGCATGTCGGGCATCTTCAGACTGAGGGCGGCAGATATTTACCGCGTCAGATCCTTCAAGAAGGTAAGCTTTTCTCCAGCAAGCCTCCAGGGAGTAACCCATGGCGACACAGGATATACAAAGCAACGAGCGTCTGGTTGAAAAGCTCGCTCAAAAAACGGCGGAAGTTCATGTTCTTAAGCATATTGCGTTGAATATTAATTCAACGCTCGACCTTGATCAGATCTACGACCTTGTCCTCGGTACAATGGATGAGTTCTTCGGGTTTCGCCATTCGATTATTCTCCTACTCGAGGACTCTGACACGTTGCGGGTGGTGGCGAGCCATGGGCACGAAAACCAGCCTCTCGGTGGAACAGTTCCTGTCGGCACTGGCGTGATCGGCACGGTCGCAAAACGGCGGAGACTGATGCGTGTTAACAATTTGCGACCGCAACGTGCATACTTCTCAACAATTCGCAGACGGATGGAAGAAGCTGGACGGGCTAGTGAGCTTGGTAAGATTGTTCCAGTGCCCGGACTGCCCGATGCCGAAAGTCAAATCGCAATCCCGCTCATGATCAAGGACAGGCTCATTGGGGTCTTCTCGGTCGAAAGTCGCGAACAAAGGACGTTCAGCGACGACGACGAGGCACTTGCTACCATTGTGGCTAATCTGGCGGCAAGCGCGATTCAAAATGCACGCCTGTATCGCTTAGTCGAAGAGCGCCGCAGTGAATTGGCTGAAGCCCACGACCACTTGAAGCAGTTGAACGAAACCCTGGAAGACCGAGTGAGCGCCCGCACGCGAGAACTTGAACAGACCAATCGCGAGCTGCGCGAGACCCAGGTGCAACTGGTGCAATCTGGCAAGATGGCCTCCCTGGGCATGCTGGCGGCGGGCATAGCGCACGAGATCAACACCCCTATTGGTGCGATTCACTCCAATGCCGATGTGGAACGCCGCGCGATCGGCGTCATTCGAGACGTCCTGCAGGACCCGGCTTTTCCCGAAAAGCTCCGCGACCAGCCTCGACTAAAGCACACATTTAAGATCTTTGACGATATAAACCGGGTGACGCTGGAAGCGACCGAGCGCGTCATCAAGGTCATCCAATCGCTGAAGAGCTTTGCCCGTCTTGATGAGCCTGAGCTGGAGTTAGTGAACTTGCATGAGGGGCTGGACAGTACGCTCACACTGATCAACCATCTGACAAAAGACCGGATCGAAGTGGTGAGGAACTATGGGGAGTTGCCCAAGGTGCAGTGTTACGCGAGTCAGATCAACCAGGTTTTTGTAAACCTGCTGACAAACGCTGCCCAGGCCATTAAAGAAACAGGAACGATCACGATTACGACCCATCAGGATGGAGCATGCGCGGTGATCGAGGTAGCTGACACAGGAGGCGGTATCAAACCCGAGCATCTCGATCGGATATTCGATCCAGGGTTTACCACCAAAGGAGTGAGTGTAGGACTCGGCTTAGGACTGTCCATCACTTACCGCATCATTGAGAACCACCGCGGGTCGATCGACGTCCGGAGTGAGCTTGGCAAAGGGACGATATTGACTGTGCGGCTGCCCATGGCCCCTCCGCGTAGTTACCTGGCCGAAGATCAGACTGTGACGGTTCCGCTGGGGTAATCCCCTTTCCCAGAACGAAATCTTAGCTGGAACGTACAAATAAGCACGGGTGTGCCAAAGTCGTCAACCGCGTCAATCAATTATTCGTGTCTTAGAGCAACAATCGGATCCGTCTTCATCGCTCTGAGAGCCGGGACATAGCTCGCGAGGAGGGCCACGGCAACTGATGAGGCTGAAACCGTCCAAAGGATTTCGGGATCCGTTGGTTTTACTTGATACAAAAGACTAGCTAAAACACTCCTGAGAGCTACTCCCGCCGTCACGCCAATTGAAAGGCCGATCAGGGCTACCATCATTCCTTTCTTAAGGACCAGCGCAATAATGTGGCTTCCCTGGGCTCCGAGAGCTATTCGGATGCCGATCTCATGGGTTCGAAGGGTGACCTGGTAGGCCATTAGACCGTAAAGTCCTACCCACGCGATAATCAAAGAGAGAGCGGCAAATGCTGTAAACAAGAGCATGTAAAAGCGCAGGCCCAAATCGGATAGGTAATTCTTCAGCGTCTCTACCTGTTCGACTGCGATACCCCTGTCAATTGCCCAGATTTCTTTTTGGACGAGTGGAACGAGGCTTGAGCGGTCGTGAATCGTTCTCACAAGCAGATACATACTGTTGCTAGGAAGTGCGAGGAAGGGCTCATAGACCTGTAACCTCTGGTCGTTGTTGATGGATTGACGTCCTAGGCTTGTCAAACTCGTCTCCGAGGTGGGCAAGACGTGTGATTCTTCATGAGTCAGGGGGCTATTATTTATTCTGTTGGTACCCTGCTGGCTTTGGCCTGGATCTTGGCTTGTCTCTCCTTGGTCAAAAGCAGAATTTGGGACGCTTCATTATTCGTATCGTAATGCCTCCACTGGGTCGACTTTGGTGGCCCTACGAGCTGGGATGCAGCAGGCTAGTAGAGCCACCCCAGCCAACAGCAATGACACACCTACAAAGGTGGCCGGATCAGTGGCAGTTACTCCGTACAAGAGGCTCGAAAGAACGCGGGTTAAAGCGAAAGCCCCAGCCAAGCCTATTCCTACACCAATTAGAGTAAGCACCATTCCTTGTCCCACAACGAGCTTGAGTACATCTCGCGCCTCCCCACCCAGAGCCATGCGGATGCCGATCTCGTGGGTGCGTTGGGTCACTGTATAGCCCAAGACTCCGTAAATCCCCACTGCGGCTAGGAGCACTGCTATCCCGGCGAGTAGACTCAGTAGCAGCACATTAAAACGCCTGGGCTTGACGGATTCAGAGAGGTATTGCTCCATGGTCTTGATGTTGTAAACCGGCTGGTCCTTATCGACTGCCCAAACCTGGCTTCGCACAGCCGCAGCGCCGCTCAAAGGGTCAGTCGTCGTGCGCACCACTAAGCCCATCAGTAGCAACGGAACCTGAAGGCATGGCCGGTACAATTCGACCCCGGACTCAGCCTCTAGGCCAGAGTGCTTCACGTCGGCCACCACCCCCACAATTTCACACGACTTTGGCCTTTCAGGTTTGAAGATGAGATGCCTGCCGATGGGATCGCTATCGGGCCAAAAGCGACGGGCCGTGGTTTCGTTGATGATAACTACCGCTGGAGCTTTGGATCCATCCCGCTCTGTGAAATACCGGCCTTTCAGCAGGGGTATGCCCATGGCCTGGAAGTAGTTGGGGCTAACGATCCGGTCATTGGACACGAGCACCTCGTCAGGGGATGCGGGAGGGCGCCCCTCCACGTCGAAGCCGCTGACTCGCATCCAACCACTCAGAGG
>QHZQ01000152.1:0-2186 GCA_003224725.1 Acidobacteriota bacterium
AAGTAACGCTGTTGCTTTGAATTCCGTTCACCGTTGCTACTACAGGTCCGCTTGTGGCATTAGAGGGAACCGCAGCAGTAATGGAGGTATCGCTCCATGCTGAAACGGCCGCAGAGACTCCATTAAAGGTCACTGTGCCCGGCTCGTTTCCAAAACCCGTTCCACTGATGACGACTGTCGTACCAATAGTCCCCTGGGACGGAGAAAGCGAGAGTATCGTTACATTTATTGGTGTAGCTTGAGTATGAGCCGTCATAGAGTAATTTTGAGAACTATCGTAGGAAAAGGCCGAATAGAAGTAGGTCATTCCATTGTTCAGGCTGGAATGAAGGAATGAATCACGGGTACCGGGCAATCCCGTTCTATCCGCCGCCAGAGATCCGTCACTGGTGTTGGCTGGGAAAATACCATCGGTACGATATCGAATCATCACACCTTTGAAATCGGTGTCGGAAGGATTGGTCCAGGTCAATGTGATCTGGCTGTTTCCGGGGGATGCAGTAAAGTTTAGTACGTCTGCTGGAGGCGTGTTATCTACAACAACTGTCACAAAAGTAAAATTACCGGAGGTCGCGAGATTCCCCGCGGCATCTTTGGATTTGACGCGATAGTAATAAGTCCTTCCAGAATCTAAGCCGGCCAAATTGATCGAGTGAGTTTTTGTCGGAGTAGAAAGCAAATTAGAAAGGCTGCCATAAGAAGTTGATAAACCGTATTCAACCTGGGAATCTGAATCCTCATCTGTGATCCAGGTGATCATAGCCGCGTTGGTAGTTATATTCGAACTCGTCACGCCAGAGATAAGAGGTGGAGTGGTGTCTGCAGCGTTCAAGGTGGTAAAGGTGAAGTCTGCTGATACACCCGTATTGCCTGTAACATCTCGCGATTTTACCCGATAATGATACAACCTGCCTGCCAGGAGTCCGCTCAAGGCTTGTGAGTGGCTTGTAACCAGAGACGAGTTTATCGTAGTGGAACTTCCATAGGCCACGGTGGTTCCATATTCTACTAGCGAATCGCTGGCTTCATTGGTTGTCCAACCGATCTTCTCTCCATTGCTGGTGATACCGGTGGCTTGGACCGCAGATATAACAGGCGGGGCGGTATCGGATGATCCGCTGGCGAGCTTTCTTAAGACAAAAGCCCCAAACTCTGGAAAAGTCGAGGGTGGCGCTGTCCATCCCACTGGCGTTGCAATGGTATGCCCAGTCATAGGAATGCCGAGGGACCCGCCTGCATACACACCGCTGATTACATCATGGAAATAGTCCTGGACATTGCGAATCTCGTAGGTATCGCCCACCTCCAACCCTGTAGCTGACACATCTACAGAAGCTGTACTATTTCGATTCCAGTTATAAATAGTGATGTTGGCGCGGCCAGGTTCATACTGGTTCGGACGGACAAACATCTTAACGCCAGTGGGACGGATCGTCGTATAGATATTATTAAGGTAGTCAGCGGACGTAAACCCTGCGATGCTCCCGTAAAACGTATTGCCCGCGATAGACAATATATTGCTGGAATTAACAATCTTCAGGGCCGTGCCACCGGCAAAGTAATTGTTATCCACCGTGGCATTCGTTGACCCGGCACTGTAGCCAAGGTTGTTTTCTCCGTCAGTCCCAGGGAAATAAGTATAGTTGCCGGTGATTGTGGGGTTATGGGCTATACCGGTTCCCCCATAGAGAATATTTCTGGCGTAACTGGTTACACGTGACAATACCCCATTGCTGAAGGCGGTTGTTCCAGTGACGACGATGTTATCGATATAAGTGCTTGGATCATTATTGTAATTCTGTATCCCGTGGCTGAATTGATCAAAAATGATATTATTGGTAATCCGTTTCGTGCCAGTTTGATTGTGGGTATAAATCCCATGACCATGACCTCGATCCGGAGCATCCCACCCATTGTAGTAAATGAGACAGCCATAAATTTCCGCATTTTCTCCGGGCGTCCAAAAGTCCACACCCATATCGGCGTCGTGAAGTATTAGATTGATTAATTTGATATTTGATCCGTAAAGTTCAATGGCGCTGCCGCGAAGTTTGGTTGATCCTGACACAGAAGCGGTGCGCGCGGTGCTCGAGTTCTTGACTTCGAAGTCCCGATACCACGTCCAATAACCAGAACTGCTTATCTTGAGCGTAGGATAGTTATTAGCTGCTCCATCATTCCCATCG